>JASHRW010000169.1 GCA_030037065.1 Xanthobacteraceae bacterium | reverse complement strand
ACTCCTGCGCATTACATTGCCAGGGCGGATGCTGCACGGTGCGTCAGGAGACATATCCCCGGGGCCTTATCGATCCTGAAGGGAGCTGTCCCTGACCGGGCTCGTGGGCTCGGACATATGGCGCCCACCTACTTCTGTAGGGAACCCGGGATCGACGCTCCGACGGCCGTCGCGGCTCCGCACCTTTCGCCCATGATTAGATTTCCCGCTGTCGAAGACTTAAAGAAATCGCTGCGCGGTGAAGCCGCTGCGCGCCGCGATGCGCTACCGGCAGATACGCGCAAGGCGGCCGCTGAAACGATTGCGGCGCGCGCCTTTCCGATTGCGATCGTGCCGGGCTCCGTTGTCTCCGGCTTCATGCCGCTGAAAAGCGAGATCAGTCCGCTGCCGCTGATGCAGAGGCTCGCCGAACAAGGCGCGCGGCTTGCATTGCCGCGCATCGTCGGCCGCGGCCAGCCGCTAAGCATGCGGGAGTGGGGGTTCGGCGCGCCGCTTGACCGCGGCCAATGGGGTATTCGCGAGCCGAAACCGCGGGCGCCGGAGGTCGATCCCGATATTCTCCTGGTGCCGCTGCTGGCCTTCGACCGCGCCGGCTACCGCATCGGCTATGGCGCCGGTTATTACGACATGACCATCTCTCGGTTGCGTCGGGTCAAGCCGGTGACGGCTGTCGGCATCGCCTTCGCCGCGCAGGAAGTCGCGAAGGTGCCAATGACGGAGCGCGACGCGCGGCTCGATCTCGTGCTAACCGAGCGCGAGGTGATTGATCTACGAGTTTCTTAAGCATGCGCATACTTTTCGTTGGCGATGTCGTTGGCCGTTCCGGACGGGCAATTGTCTACGAGCGGCTTCCAGGCCTCGTCCGCGACTGGAAGCTCGATCTGGTGGTCGTCAACGGCGAGAATGCCGCAGGCGGTTTCGGCATCACGGAAGCGATTTATAACGAGTTGATCGATGCCGGCGCCGATGCCGTCACGCTCGGCAATCACGCCTGGGATCAGCGCGAGGCGCTGGTCTTTATCGAGCGCGCCGAGCGGCTCATCCGCCCGGTCAACTATCCGGCCGGGACGCCGGGCCGCGGCGCTGCGATGGTCGAAGCCAAGAACGGCGCGCGCGTCCTCGTGATCAATGCCATGGGGCGGATTTTCATGGATGCGCTCGACGATCCGTTCACCGTGGTCGACCGCGAGCTTGCGGCGTGCCCGCTTGGCAAGGGCGCCGACGCCATCGTGGTCGACATCCACGCCGAGGCGACGAGCGAGAAGCAATCGATGGGCTTTTTCTGCGATGGGCGAGCGAGCCTAGTCGTCGGCACCCACACCCACGCGCCGACCGGCGACTATCGCATCCTGCCGGGCGGCACTGCATTCCTGAGCGATGTCGGCATGACCGGCGACTACAATTCGGTGATCGGGATGGGCAAGGATGAGCCGCTGACGCGTTTCTTGCGCAAAATTCCCTCGGCGCGGTTCGAGCCGGCTTCCGGCCCGGCGACTTTGTGCGCCGTCACCGTCGAGACCGATCCGGCAAACGGCCTTGCCACGCGTATCGGCGCGGTGCGGCTCGGCGGCTGCCTGGAACCGGCAATGCCCACGTTCTGGTCTTGAGTTTCCTGCGACCGCATATTTATGTCCACGCGAGGCGAGAGAGAACGGAAGACGAGTCATGGCCGGACATTCGCAGTTCAAGAACATCATGCACCGCAAGGGGCGGCAGGATGCGGCGAAGTCGAAATTGTTCGGCAAGCTCGCGCGCGAGATCACCGTCTCCGCCAAGCTCGGTCTGCCCGACCCGAACATGAACCCGCGGCTGCGCGCCGCCATTATCGCGGCGCGCGCCGAGAACATGCCGAAGGACAATATCGAGCGCGCCATCAAGAAGGCATCGGGCGGGGATGCTGAGAATTACGAGGAAATCCGTTACGAGGGTTACGGGCCCGGTGGCGTCGCGGTCATCGTTGAAGTCCTCACCGACAACCGCAATCGTACCGCCGGCGAGGTGCGCGCCACGTTCACCAAGAGCGGCGGCAATCTCGCCGAGACGGGCGCGGTCGCCTTCATGTTCGACCACGTCGGCGTCGTCGAATACGACGCCAAGGCGGCGAGCGCCGATGCGATGTTCGAGGCAGCCCTGGAGGCCGGTGCCGACGACGTGGTGTCGAGCGACGGCGGCCACGAGATCTATGCCTCGGCTGATAAATTCGGCTCAGTCGCCAAAACGCTGGAGCAAAAATTCGGCGAGCCGCGCAGGTCAGCTTTGGTGTGGCGGCCCCAGAACACGGTCGCGATCGACGACGAGCAAGGCGAGAAGGTCCTCAAGCTCGTCGAGAACTTGAACGAAAGCGACGACGTGCAGAATGTTTACGCCAATTTCGAGGTTTCCGACGCGCTCGTGGAGAAGATGAGCGCTTAGACGGCAGGGCCGTCAATCTCCCGGCCATGCTAGAACGAATCGGCATGACCCGCCCGATTCGCATTCTCGGCATCGATCCGGGGCTCCGCCGCACCGGCTGGGGTATCGTCGAGATTGCCGGCAATCGGCTCGGTTTCCTCGGCTGCGGCTCGGTCATGACGAATGATCGGGACGCGCTTTCGGCGCGGCTTCTTGCCATCCACGATGGCCTGATGCGCATTTTGGACGACTTCCGTCCCGACGAGGCGGCGGTCGAAGCGACCTTCGTCAACAAGGACGCCAAGGCGACGCTCAAACTCGGCCAGGCGCGCGGCGTTGCCATGGTGGTGCCGGCGAAGGCCGGCGTACCGGTGGCCGAATATGCGCCGAATCTGGTCAAGAAGAGCATTGTCGGCGCCGGCCACGGCGACAAGGCGCAGGTGCGCATGATGATCGGAGTGCTGCTGCCCAAAGCAGACCCGGCCTCCGACGATGCAGCGGACGCACTCGCCATCGCGGTGACCCACGCGCATCACCGGCAGAGCATCATTCTGAAGGTGGCGGCGGGATGATCGGCAAACTCAGGGGCGTGATCGACAGCTATCACGAGGACGCCATCGTTCTCGACGTCGGTGGCGTCGGCTATCTCGTCCATTGCTCGGCGCGCACCTTGCAGGAATTGCCCCGCCCCGGAGAGCCGGCGACGCTCTCCATCGAGACCCATGTGCGCGAGGATCAGATCAGGCTGTTCGGCTTTTCCACCGACATCGAGCGCGAATGGTTCCGCCTTTTGCAGACCGTGCAGGGTGTCGGCACCAAGGTGGCGCTCGCCGTGCTGGGCACGCTCAGACCGGCCGATCTCGCTACCGCCATTGCGATGCGCGACAGGGCGATGGTGGCGCGCACGCCGGGCGTCGGTCCGAAAGTCGCCGAGCGAATCGTCACCGAACTGAAAGACAAAGCGCCGGCCTACACGGACGTCGATCCGGCGTTGGTGCGGCTCTCTGGTGCGCTCGACGAGAAACGCGCGTCGCAGCCGGTAACCGACGCGGTTTCCGCCTTGGTCAATCTCGGCTATGCGCAGCCGCAGGCTGCGGCCGCGGTCGCTGCGGCCGCACGTAGCGCTGGCGAGGGCAGCGACGTGCGCCAATTGATTCGGCTCGGATTAAAGGAGCTGGCGAAGTGAAACAGCCGGCGAAACTGGGCAAGGCTGAGAAGGAATTGGTCGCGGCGGCGGTGGCGGCAATCAAGCAGCGTTACCGTTACGATTGGCAGGAGGTCGGTGCGGCCTTGCGCACGCGCTCGGGAAAAATATTCACCGGCGTCAATCTCGACGCCTATCTGGGTCGCATGGCGGTATGCGCGGAAGCCGTAGCGCTCGGCCGCGCCTTCGTCGATCTCGGCGACGCCGGCATCGATACCATCGTCGCGGTGCGCCATCCCGATCCTGACGAGAAAGATCAAACTATCGCGGTGGTGTCGCCGTGCGGCGCCTGCCGTGAATTGATCTTCGACTATGATCGCAATGCGCGCGTCATCGTGCCGAACCCCCACCCAACCCTCCCCCGCAAGCGGGGGAGGGAAGGGAGGGGGCCGGCGGTCGTGCCGATCACCGATCTGTTGCCGAACAAGTACAGGAGAGGGCCGGAGCGGTGAGCTTAAGCCCCGGACGCAAGGTGGTGTCCCCCGAGCGGCGCGAGGAAGACGCGGCGGAAGCAAGTCTGCGTCCGCAGCGGCTCTCCGACTTCATCGGCCAGCGCCAGGCCTGCGCCAATCTCGGCGTGTTCATCGCCGCCGCACGCGCCCGCAAAGAGGCGCTCGATCATGTGCTGTTTGTCGGTCCGCCCGGGCTTGGCAAGACCACGTTGGCGCAGATCGTGGCGCGCGAGCTTGCGGTGAATTTCCGCGCCACGTCGGGTCCGGTAATTGCCAAGGCCGGCGATCTTGCGGCGCTGCTCACGAACCTCGAAGAGCGCGATGTTCTGTTCATTGACGAGATTCACCGGCTCAATCCGGCGGTCGAAGAGATCCTGTATCCGGCGATGGAGGATTTCCAGCTCGATCTGATCATCGGCGAGGGACCGGCGGCGCGCTCGGTGAAGATTGATCTGGCGAAATTCACCTTGATCGGCGCCACGACCCGCGCCGGTCTTTTGACCAATCCGCTGCGCGACCGCTTCGGCATTCCGATCCGGCTCAATTTCTATTCGGAAGCCGAGTTGGAGCAGATCGTCAATCGCGGCGCGCGGGTTTTGGGCATTGGACTCACTCCGGACGGCGCCAACGAGATCGCCCGGCGGGCGCGCGGCACCCCACGTATTGCCGGACGGCTGCTTCGCCGCGTGCGCGATTTCGCCTCCGTTGGCGGCAGCCCGTCGATCGACCGCGCTGTCGCCGACAGGGCGCTCGCCGCCCTCGAAGTCGATGCCGCCGGTCTCGACGCCATGGACCGGCGCTATCTCTCGACCATCGCGGCAAATTACGGCGGCGGACCGGTCGGGGTCGAAACGCTTGCCGCCGCTTTGTCAGAGCCGCGCGATGCCATCGAGGACATCATTGAGCCCTATCTGATCCAGTGTGGCTTATTGCAGCGCACGCCGCGCGGCCGCCTGGTCACTGCGCACGCGTTTCGCCATCTCGGCTTGCCTGAGCCGGCGCGCGATCCGGCGCAGTTCGGGTTGTTTGCCGCTGAAGATGAGTGACACAATGCAAACCTATGAGGGCGGCTGTCACTGCGGCCGGCTGCGCTTTCGCGTGACGGCCTCGTTGTTGCGTGTCACCTATTGCAATTGTTCGATGTGCAGCAAAAAGGGCTTTATGCATTTGATCGTGCCGCCCGAGCAGTTCGAATTGCTCAGTGGCAAGGATGCGCTCACCACCTATCGCTTCAACACCGGCGTCGCGCAACATACTTTCTGTGCAACGTGCGGCATACACCCGTTTTACGTCCCGCGCTCGGATCCCGATAAGATCGATGTCAATGTGCGCTGCCTCGAAGGCGTCGATTTGTCGGCTATCGAAGTGAAACAGTGTGCCGTGGAGATAGGCGCGTGATCCCGGTTCCCCTCGATGGCGAAATCCGCGACGGAAGGCACGTGTTAACCGTGCGCGTCTATTACGAGGACACCGACTTCACCGGCATCGTCTATCACGCCAATTATCTCCGCTACATGGAGCGCGGGCGCACCAACTATCTGCGCCTCCTCGGAGCTGATCACCGCGCACTGTTCGAGG
>JASHRW010000168.1 GCA_030037065.1 Xanthobacteraceae bacterium | reverse complement strand
GCTTGCGTTTAGGTTTGGCGGGTATTACCTGGACGCCGGCCACCGATATGCCGCGGTAGCTCAGCTGGTAGAGCAACGCATTCGTAATGCGTGGGTCGGGGGTTCGAATCCCTTCCGCGGCACCAGGACACCGTTTCATATTTGTTCTTCCGCTCGGATTCAAAGATTGGAATCCTTGCAGATTTTTTGCTTACCGGTGCATGGATTCGAACCGAATACTGGCGCCGGGATTCAAACTTTCAACACCGTAACGGTATGGCGCTCCCGTAGGGTGCCATGACTGGGGAGCGTCGATTTTCGGACTGCTCGATGTTCGATATCCCCCAATAGCGGCCGTTTAGCAGACATTGTGCGAGGTCGGCGATGTGCCATCTTCGACCAAAGTGCACCGCAGCAAAACGCATTGATTGGCCTGCGCGCATTGGCGACCTAGTCTAATAGATCAGCGGTGCCGGTCGGAGCCATGCGTCTCCCAAACCGGTACCGCCGCGATATCGGGCGCTCTCGCTTCCAATTGTTCTTATCATGCACAGTTCTCGACGCTTAGCATACAGCTAGTTCGGCCGTAATCGTGCCCGCTTCGGCGGCAAGTAGAATGCGAACGGCGTTTGTTAGGTCAATCGAAGCGCTCTCCGGCCTAGCTTTCACGTTCCTCTAGAGCCGCGGCGCCTGCCTGAGCAACAGGTTCGTCGTCATAAGCAATGCCCGACACCGCGATAGCGCCGACGCATTCGCCTTCGTGAAACAGCGGAATGCCGCCGCTCATCGCGAGACCATTCGGAAACATCAGCCAACCAGGCTGCTCCTTTACGCGCGCCTCCAGCGAGGAGCTCGGGCGCTCGCGAAAGGCCGCGGTACGTGCCTTCATTGTCGCCACCTCGACGCTGTTGGGTGACTGCCGATCCGGCCTTTCCAGATACATCAACGCGCCCGACGTATCGACGATTGCAATCGTGCCTTCGAGCTTCCGTTGGGCGGCCTCGAGCCGGGCCGCTTTCGCCATCCGATGGGCATCGTCCAGTGTGAGATGCGGCTTGTTGCGCATGTCTTACCCTAGTTCGCTGAATCGCGGCATCGGCTGCGGCAGCGGCCGCGCTCCTTTGCCGATCTCCGTCGGTGGCAGGTTCTTCGGGCCGGCCATCCAATATTGATTGGCGAATGCCGGCTCCCAGAGACGGGGCACCCAATTGTCGTCGATGTAATCGCCGTCTGCGGCATATTCGATCTCACCGCCGGTCGGGCAGGATATATAGAAAAAGACAATGGACGATACCCGGTGCCGTCCGAGGCCGAAATTACTCGACCAGCCCTGCCGCTGCATGTGGTTGGCGCCAACCATCAGTTCGTCGATGGAATCAAGCCCGAACGCCATATGGTGGAAGCTCAGCGGCCGCTTCACAAAAAACAGATTATGATGCTCGTTACGGCCCTGTGCCCGCAGAAAAACGCCGCGGTCGCGCGAGACGTCGCTGACCCGGAAGCCGAGGCGGTTAACGTAGAAGTCCAACGCCGGATCAATGTCCGGAATGCCAAATACCACGTGCTGGATGACTTTAGGCTGGGCACGCTCGAACCATTGCCGCGTCCTGTTCCAGCGCGGTCGGTCGGTCTGCGTGTTCTCCTTGGTCGAGCTCGGCGGTAACGCCTTGCGTGCGAAGACGCGGAAACCGATGCGCAGACCGCTTGGATCGACGGCGTGCAGTGTGCCGTCCGCGTCTTTGGTCACCTCGCGGTCACGGCTCAATTCGCACCGGACACCGTCCAGCGATGCTTGGCTGTCCACGCCCCAAATCACCTCGCGCGGGCCTTGACCGTCGGGCAAAAACGGCGGTGGCAGCGTGGCATCGTCAGCCTTGCGAACGAGAACGCGCGACCCCTCGGGCAAATTGAAATTCGCGCCCAACGACGTTTCGTTCTCGCTCAAGCCAAAGTCCCGAAAAAAACGGATAAGCTTTGCCAGGTCGGCCGCAGCAAATACCATGGTTTCGACGCCATTAATCACAATTCGCTCCTTCACCATCAACCGGACACGTTGGTCCTGTAAGTTGCCGCCTCATTGGAAGCCGTACAGTGCGATTGGGTTATCGACCAGAATTCGCCGCCGAACGTCGTGATCCGGACAGCAGCGAGACAGGAATTCGAGCAAATCGGCGTCGTTAGGCATCGCCTTTTCGTAGGTAAGATGTGGCCAATCCGTAGACCACAGCACGCGATCCGGCGCTGCGGCGATAAGCGCTTGCACATAAGGGACGATGTCGTCCCAGGGGTAGTCGGCTTCGGACCGGCGGTCGCCGTTCGAGATCGTGACCCAGCGGTTGCCATCGCGGATGAACTGCAAGAGCTTTTGAAAACCTGGTTGTCCAAGCCCGCGTCGAGCTTCAAGAAATCCCATGTGGTCGAAGACGATCGGAATATCGATCGTCTCGAAAGTCCCCGCTTGCTCAGCAAGGTCGTCTCCGATCGTAAAAATCTTGATGTGCCAGCCAAGTTCGCGCACCCGGGCGACATTGTAGGCGAATTCTTCAGGGCTCGGTGCTATCTTCAGAAAGCTCGCAAAATTAAAGCGCGCCGCTCTGACACCCGCGCGATGCAGCCGCTCAAGTTCCCGGTCGGAAACGGCATTGTTGACGATCGCGACGCCGCGATAATTCGGCCCCGCGGTCGCAAGTGCCTGGAGCATGACCTCGTGGTCAGTGCCATAGCCAGTCGCCTGCACGATGACGCCACGATCGATGCCAAGCGTTCGATGCATCTGCAGGAGGTCCGCCGCTGTAGCGTCCGGCGGATCGTAGGCACGGTTGGCGCGCAGTCGGTGTGCCTGCGTCCTGTCGAAGACATGAACGTGACAATCGCAAGCCCCTGCCGGCGGCTTCGGAACCGGAACTCTGGTGTCACGCTGATAATGGGGCCAGTCGGTTCGCCGAGCCTGTCCGATCATGTCCCCAATCCAAACAGCTGCGAGGGATTGTCGACGAAAATTTGCCGCCGAACCGCGTCATCGGGAACCCAGTCAAGCATGAGATCAAGAAGGTCGGCATCGTTCGGCATTGGGTCGAAATAATTCGGATGCGGCCAATCCAAACCCCAAAGAAGGCGAGTGGGAGCGCGCGCGATCATCGCGTGCACAAATGGAGCTACGTCGGAGAACGGCAAAGTCTTCTGTTTGCTGAAACGCGGGGACAGCTTTACCCAGCATCGACCGGTGTCGAGGCACTCGAGAACCAGGCGAAAGGCCGGGCTGTCGAGACCTTTTTCGACCGAGGGCCAACCGCTATGCTCGATGATGAAGTTTCCAGGAATGGCAAGAATTTGCGACGCCCAGGCTGCGGAGTCTTCTTCGCCGTGGAGCATGAAATGCGCCTGCCACCCGATCTCGTGGATGCGCGAAAGCATGCGCGTATCCAATTGCGGCGAGACGCGATAAACGAAGCGGGTGCCGACCACGCCGGCGTCATCCAGTATGGCAAGCTCCGCATCGGTCACGTCCGGTGCCAGCATGGTGACGCCGCGAAACCGTCGCGGCTCGCGACACAACGCGTGCAGCATGTATTCGTAGCTGAAACCGTGCTGGAAGGACTGCACCAGCAAAGCATGGGCAATTCCAAGATTGTCGTGCAAGGCGATAAGGTCGTCGATGGTACAGTCCTCGACATCGAGCTTGCGTCCTTCCGCAAGCGGAAATCGCTTTTGCGGGCCGAAAATATGGACGTGAGTGTCCCACGATCCGGGCGGCAGCTTCAGCTTGGGTTTCCGCAACCGGCGATCCGGCCCTGGTGATGTATCTCGCGCCATAGCTTTACTCGCCCTCAGCCCGCTCGGACCGCGACCGGCACGCGGAGGGTCGTCCGTCCAAGAAGCCAGATCGCCAGCGCAGCACCTAATGCGGGAATAGCCGCGCATAAGAAAATGTCCCGCAATTCGAGGTGCGCCGACATGGCGACACCGCCGATGACCGGCCCGACGATCGAACCGATACGGCCGATGCCGAGGGCCCAACCCACGCCGGTGGCGCGGATTGCCGTCGGGTAGGAAGTGGCGGCCAACGCATTGGCGGCTGTTTGACCGCCGACCACGCAGAAGCCGGCGATTGCAATCACTATCATCAAAAGCGGAATGGAAAAGCCGAGAAAGCCGAGCGCGGCGACACAAACGGCGCCGCAGGCATAAGCCGCCGCCAGCACCGTATAGGCATTACCCCGGTCCATCAGGCGGCCAAGCACGATGCCACCGACGAATCCGCCCAGGTTGAACACCACGGTCGCAATGATGGCGCGTTGAATCGGCAAGCCGGATTGATGCATCATTGGCGGCAGCCAATTGTACATGAAGAACAGCAGCAGCAGATTGAGGTAGAACGCCGCCCAGAGAAGAAGCGTCATCGGCGCGCGACCATCGGCCAGCAAATGACGGACAGGAATGCCACCGAGTCTGCTTTCAGGTATAACGAAGCGGGCGTCGGCCGGTATGCTCAGGTCGGGTGCGATGCTGCGCAGATAATTTGCGATTTTGGAAGGCTTTCGTTCGCTGTTGACCAGGAAGCGGATCGATTCCGGAAGTGCAATAATCAGAATTGCGGCAAGGACCAGCGGGGTTATGCCGCCAAGGTAAAACACCGACTGCCAGCCCCATTTCGGAATCATTTGGGCACTGATAGAGCCGCCCAGCACCGCACCAAGTGGAAAGCCGCCCGTGACTACCGTCACCAACAGGGCCTTCATCCGCTTGGGTGCATATTCAAGCGCAAGAGCGACCACGTTAGGCGTCGCAGCGCCGACGCCCACGCAGGCCAGAAAGCGCAACAAAGCGAATTGGCCAAATGTCGCGGCGTGGGCCGTGACGAGCGACAGAATTCCAAAGATCACGCACGCAAGGATGGTTATGAGTTTGCGCCCAAAGCGGTCGGCAAGCGGGGGCAGGCATAATGCCCCCAATGTCAGGCCCAATGTTCCGGCACCGAAAATTGGTCCGAACGCCGAAACCGGAACGTGGATATCCTTGGCGGCGAGCGGCGCGACAAAGGCGATCGCCAGCGCGTCGAACCCGTCGATGATCGCGACAAGGATGCAGAGTGTGATAACACGAAGCTGGAGACGGCTGAGCGATCTTTGATCTATCGCCGCGGCAACATCGATCGTAGAGCCCACAATATCCTCCCCCTGTATGTTGGTTCGGCCTTAGTGTCTGCTGTCCGTCGTCGCTTCTTCACGAAACCTCACCGGAGAGGCTTCACGAAGCTCAAGCGACAGACGGATTCGCAGACTGTTCCGGGCCGCTGCTGTCGCGGTCTGCAATGCCGAAAACAGCGCCTTACCGATCTGGCGGCGGACCTGTTCGTCCTGGCCCGGTCCCATGCGCACGTCGACCGCGATGAAGGCCTGGCGCGTGTCGCCGTCAGCGATGACGAAAGCATCGCGACGCTCGGCGCGCGTGCGGATAGTGTCAAGGTCGAATACGCCGGAGTCGATAGCGGCTTGATGGACTGCGCACAGCAGCGCGGGAATATCGAGATGCTGTTCTACGTTTGAGGAATATTCGACGATCAGGTGCGGCATTGGCGATTGACTCGGCGATCAGCTTGGATTGCGCCCAATGAAAAACGCTTCGTCCGGGTCGGGTGTCGGCTCAAGACCCGCCGTCTTGAATGCCGCGCGCAGATTGCGCATGTGTGCGTCCAGGATCTTTTGCGTGGGATAGCGTAACGGCCCGCCGTTGAATCCGTTGAGCCAGCCCTGATACTTCCAATAGGTCCGGTGGATCAGCTTGGTGCCCGGCATGTGCGTCGCTTGCGCCTGCATGTGCGCCATCCTAATTGGATGTAACTGCCACCACAGACTCATCGCCTCCTCGAACTGGCCCCCCTGCATCATCGTCAGCATTTGCGGGACCTTGTCCCTAAACAGTTCGTAGTTGCTGGTGCCGCACCACTGAATCGGCAACAGCGCAGCGAGAGGTATGGCTTCAGCTTCGATCGGAATGGTGACGACTACGTCGTCCGAGTGGCGCTTCCAGCACTGAACGAAACCGCCGATTGTCGGCATGCCGCCTTCGGCCTTGATACAAACAATATTGGGAATATCGGCAATTAGCTGAGCGATCAGGTCCGGCGCCATGCCTGCCGGATGAATGCGCTCGAAGCCCCAATGCGGAACCGAAAAAAGGATCACGCCGAGGTTAGTGCTGTCGCAAATTGCCTTGGTGTAATCGTAGATTTCCTTGCTGGTGGTCGGGCGAAAATTGCCGGGATAGCCCATCAACACGAGGTCGGCGCCGGCTTGCTCGGCAAGTTGCAGCGCTTCAATATTTTCCGCCAGGGTACCGAACCCCACCTGGTGGATAAGTTGCAGCTTGTTGCCTGCTTCGTCGCGCGCCCAGGTTACAAACTGCCGGTATTCTTGGGGCGAAATGATCACTTCGGAAACGAGCAGCGTGCCGCTGAAGCCGTACTCGATGACCTTGCGGACATCGTGCCGGATGGCCATCTCGTTGAGCGATTTCAGGTCGGCCGAAAAGGTCGGGATAATGACGTTGGCGCAGCCGTGCATGTGCTGCCGAGCCCAAGCGCGCGCCTCACGCTTTTTATAACTTGCCATTCATCCCGCTCCCTGCGCTTGGCTTACTTGCTTGCAAACTCGACTTTTCGATGAGCGAAATCGGCACGTCCGTGCCGACGCCCTTGGCCTTGGCGCGATCGACCAGCCATTCGGCAAAGACTAGGTCCTGCAGTGCCGAACCAAGAGATTTGAACAATCGCAACGACGGTCGCGCCAGAAAGCGTTGCGGAATTTCGCCACGAACCAGTTTGCGGAGCGAAAAGAGCTTATCGGCAAACGATACGCCAGCTTTGCTTGCTTCGATCATATCGCCGGTTCCTTCGGTGAGTTCTTCCGGCTCGTCGGCGACAATGACTTGGCCGTTCTCAATCACGTCGATGTCGATCTCACGCTGACTGGGAACGGTAGAGCCGATCGAGACTACCAACACGTCAGGACCGAGCATGCTTTTATTCAGAATCGGCGCCTCGTCACGCGACCGCGCGGCTGCTATGACGTGGGTCGCGCCTGCAACGGCAGCCGCCGAGGATTCGACCGCCCGCGCCGCCACCTTGAATTCGTCCTGCGCGCGTCGAGCAAAGGCGGCACGGCGATCCTCGTTCGGACTAAAGATATTCACCGATGCGACGGAGCAGGTCGCTCCAAGCGCTTCAAGGTGAGTTTGCGCTTCGAGACCGGAACCAAGGATGCCTACTCGAATATCGTTATTGCTTCCCAGAAACAGCATAGCCGCGACCGTCGTCGCCGCCGTTCTGATCCGGGTGATTTCCAATCCATCGAGCATATAGGCGAGCGACGCATCGCGCTGATCGAACAAGGTGATCAGGTAGGTGACTTTGCCGCGCGAGCGCACGATTTGCTTGGTGCCCAGATAGCGGCCCGAGGGCGTAATTGCAGGCATGCAGCGCAGCCATGTTCCGTCGATCTGGGCTATCGCGCGTCGGGGTGTGGCGCTGGCGGGCAATTCCGCCTTGTACGCATTTACGATCACGCCCAGCACGGCGGGCCAATCGAGCAGCGAACGGGTCGTCTGCGCCGACAGAAAGATCATCGTCCCCCTCGGATCAAGCCGCCGCCTGCCGCTGCGAGCGCGTTTGGCGCCCCCCCTGTTCAGTTATTCCTTCAATACGGAATTTACCGAAGGTATCGTTGTGCAAGCAAGCGAAAATTCTCCCGCGGCGGAATTTATCTCTGTCGCTGCCCGTCGCTCGCCGCGAACTATTTCCTGGCGCTTTTTTTCAGCCCGAGGAGGATCAAAGAACCGAGAAAATCACCATATTCCTCGATCAGCGCCGGGTCGGACGCCCGTTCGCCGAACAATTTCTCCACGACCGGACGCCCCGTGAAAAAAAAGTCACACATCCCGATCAGTGCGACGTGCAAAAGACGCGCATCGACCCGTCGCAATTCCCCGTCCTTGTTCCCCTCATCGAGAATCTTCTTGAGCGTCGTGACCGAGTCTTCAATCATCGCAACGCGTGCGCGTAGAGCGTTCTCTCCGGTTCCGCGCAATATTTGCTGCACGATCAATTGGTTAAGGTGAGGATTTTCCACGTGCATGGCGAGAAATGCGCCGATGCGATTACGTAGTTTCCCGCCCGCCGACGTTTCACCGGCGACAGCGGCGTGGATACTGTCATGCAATTCTCTTGCAATTTCTGACGCTATGGCCGTCAGCAGCCCGTCGATCGTACCGAAATAATAGCGAATAAGAGCGGGGTCGACGCCGGCGAAACGTGCGATAGCCAAGCGGTTGACTGACGCGGGCGGGTTCGTCTTCAGAAACTCACGCGTTGCCCTGATTATGGCGTCGCGGCCGACCAATTTGCTCGGATCATCGGGGCGCCCTTTACCGCGCCGACCGCGCTTGATCGTCTTTTTCGCTGGTGGCCGAACGCCGGCTTTAGGGGATACGGGCATTGTTACCGCCAATTGTCGAAGATGAATTTGGACAGCCGAGGGATGACATCGTCCGCCGGCCGGCTTGCAATCTGTGAGCTATGCAGCTATTCCTCCAAGAAAGAATTATCTTGGGGCTGGCCAATGGCACTGAAAAATCCTGCATTGCAGCATGGCGTCCCTAGGGATCGTTGCCGCTGCTGCCATTGCGACACGCTGAGCGGCGCGTCTCGGCGACAATTCCTATCAGCTCTCGCCGTGTCTGCCGCGGGCGCTCTTCTAGAGTCAAGGCGATCCTTTGCACAACCCGCGGGGCCATCCAGCAAACCAGAACCATACCGTATCGATATACATCACCACATTGTGCCTCCTCAGTACATTGCCGAAGAGCACGTTCACAAGTGGCTCATGAGCCAAACCGTCAACCGCCAAACGATCATCGAATGGACGCCGGAAAAGGCGATCGAGGAAATGGACAGGGACGGGATTGCCACCGCCGTGTCGTCGATTTCCGTGCCGGGAGTATGGTTCGACGATGTGGACCTCGGCCGCCGACTGGCGCGTGAATGGAACGAATATGCCGCGTCGCTTATGCACAAGTTTCCCGGCCGTTTTGGATTATTTGCGACGATTCCGCTGCCTGACACCGAAGGCAGCTTGCAAGAGGTCGCATACGCTCTCGATGTACTCAAGGCCGATGGCATCGCTTTATTCACAAGCTACGGCAGTAAATATCCGGGCGATACGTCTTTCCTGCCGGTATTCGAGGAGCTCAATCGACGCAAAACGGTCGTCTATTTTCATCCGACGACGCCCGTCTGTTGCCGCGGCCTCACACCCGGCGTCCCGCCGCCGCTGATCGAATATCCGACCGATACGACGCGGGCGATCATGCACATTATTTTGAGCGGGCTCGCAGTTCGGGTGCCCGATATCCGTTTCGTATTTGCACACGCAGGCGGCACGATGACGGCGGCTGTGGGACGCTTTAACTCGCTCATTCCCCACACCGAGAAGCTGGCGCAGCGCCTGCCGCACGGCCTCAACTACCAGCTCGCCAAATTCTACTACGACACCGCCAACTCCGCTGTTCCGATAACGATGGATGCTCTCATGACGCTTGTGCCGATCTCGCACATTCTTCTCGGGACTGACTCGCCGTTCGTGCCGGTGAGCGTGACCGTGGATGCGCTGGAGAAGCTTCCACTCAGCAAGGAGGACCTGAGAGCCATTGAGCGGGACAACGCGTTGGCGCTGATCCCGCAGCTTAGAGTGTGACCGGAGTCATCGAACTGAATTGAAAACAAATTCAAGGGAGCACAAGCAATGACGAGCTGGTTCAGAGCAACATGTGCTGCTGTCGTCGCGCTGGCGGCACTCGCGGCTGCCGTGTCCGCATCGGCGCAGAGTGTGGGCAAATGGACCAAAGCCGCACCGGTCCCGGTGGCCGCGATGGAGTTATATGCGGCTTCGGTCGGCACGAAAATGTACATCTTCGGTGGGATCGAGCCAAATGGCGTTGTCCCCAGCGGCCTCGTCTACGAATACGATTCAGTTTCCGATAAATGGACGAAGAAAAACCGCATGCCGCTGCTGTCGCATCACAACGCGGTCACGGCGCTGAACGGAATGATCTATTTGTTCGGCGGCTTTGCTGCTTCGAACACCAATAAACCCGGCTGGCTCCCGATTGCGAACGCTTGGCAATACGATCCGCAGAACGATTCGTGGAAGGCGTTGGCGCCGATGCCAACCCCGCGCGGAGCGGCGAGCGCGTTCACCGTCAACGGAAAGATCTATGTGATCGGCGGAGAAGGCATGCATCCCGGCGACGCGCCCAAACCTTTGTGGTTTGTCGGCTCGGCGCATCGCTCGCTGGGCACCGTGGAGGAATATGATCCGGCGACCAATACATGGACAACACACACGCCCATGCCCACGCCGCGCAATCATGCCGCTGGCGGCGTCGTGAATGGCAAGATTTACGTTATCGGCGGCCGCGTCGGCTCTGTCTTTGTTGGCTCATCGGATAATCTCGATCTCGTTGAGGTGTACGATCCGGCGACGGATAAGTGGGGCGCTTCTCTCAATCGCATGCCTACCGCCCGCAGCGGGGCTGGATCGGCGGTCTATAATGGCAAGATCTATGTTGTTGGCGGAGAGTTTTCAGACAATCTCAAGCGCGGCGCGTTCCGTGCGCTAGAGGCGTATACGCCGGCAACAAATAGTTGGGAAATATTGCCATCGCTGCGATTCCCGCGTCACAGCGCCGGTACGGCCTTCATCGGCAACAAACTCCACGTCGCCGGCGGCGATTTGCAGTCTTCCGACCAATATGGACCGCCGACCATCACTATGACGACATCGCATGACGTTTTCGAGGTTCCAGAAGAAACAAGGTAGCGACATTTGCACCGGGTCTCGGGGGGCGACCTTATGCCTTTGCCGGCAAGGAGAACACGCTCTCGCTCGGTCCATTTCCTGAAATTCCCTCGCGTCTGCGCGCAGCAAGCGCGACAGCGCCCGCATGCTCATTGCCGAAGGCAAAGACCTGTCGCAGCAAAGAAGCTGGATAGGATCTCCGACGCGACCGCGGCCGACAATACGTTTACCGATATGCGAACGAATCGTCCCTGGGCCGGCTCCGTGCAGCTATGGCCGGTTCATACAGATGCGCATGCGCCGACAATCAGCGGAATTGTCCAGTCTGTCCGGACTTTGCCATGCTTCTCGTCATCGTCAGAAATCGCCTCATAGCGCTCGATAAATCGGTGCGTCGCGTCACCAGATTTAGCGGCGCAGTGGGCTTGGGGCTGCCCTCAATCTTTAGATAGGATACGCCGTCAATATTCATTCGCTGGAGGGAAGCCGGGACGATCGCGATACCCAGGCCGGCGGCTACGAGATTGACCGCCGAAACCATCTCGGGCGCATGTTGACCGATTCGGGGATTAAAGCCGGCGACGCGGCACGCCGAATGGACGGTATGGCGCAGCCATGGCCAAGCAGCATGCGGACGGCCATAATCGACGAACGTCTCCTGGGCCAGATCCTTTATTCGGACAAATCCATTTGCGCTCCGGCGTTTGCTTCGCGTCCAAGCGCTTGGCACCGCCACCACCATGGGTTCCTCGAGCAACGGAATTACCCATATTCCTCGCCGATCGGCGACGGGTGTCCGCACAAAAGCGCCGTCGATCTCGCTCTTTTCCAGCCGATCGAGAAGGACAAACGGGTTACCTTCCTCCAGCAATACCGAGACAAGAGGCAGCATTCGCCGAAATTCACGAATGGCCCGCAGCACCAGCGGGTGAAATATCGCCGCGCCTGTAAGCCCAAGCGAAATTCCGCCTTGCTCGCCGCGGGCGGTCTGGCGCGTCACTGCCGTTGCACGTTCGAGCTGGGCAAAGATCAAGCGAGTCTGATCGAAAAGAGCGGCTCCGGCTGCGGTCAATTCCACACCGCGCGGCTTGCGGCGGAATAACTGCACGCTCAGCTCGTTTTCAAGCGCATGGATCTGTTTGCTCAGCGGAGGCTGGGCAATGCCAAGGCGTTCCGCCGCTCGCGAGATGTGACCCTCCTCAGCGACCGCGAGAAAATAACGCAGATGTCGCAGCTCCATCGCCATATACCAAAGATATGAGATTTAGATTTCTGCAATATAGCTCGCGTTGCCGGTGATTGGTATAGTGACGGTGAGGCGCACATGCACGTTCATGATCATTCGCCGGGCGGCGGCAGCGCAAGCCACTCGCTCCTTCCGTCCGAGCCTGCCCTGCGCGTCAAGGCCATAGAGACACTATTGGTGGAGAAGGGTCTGATCGACTCTGCGGCCGTTGACGCCATTGTCGATCAGTTCGAAAACAAGATTGGACCCAAGATCGGCGCCGGCATTGTTGCCAAGGCCTGGACGGATCCCGGCTTCAAGCAGGCCCTGCTCGAGGATGCTGCCAAGGTGCTGGCTGACCTCGGCATCTCCGGGCTTGGCGCCGAACAAGTGATCGCGGTGGAAAATACGGAGACGATCCACAACGTCGTCGTTTGTACTCTCTGTTCCTGTTACCCCTGGGCCATCCTCGGCTTGCCTCCAGGCTGGTACAAATCGGACGCCTATCGCTCTCGCGTGGTGCGCGAGCCGCGCAAGGTATTGGCTGAATTCGGACTTGAATTGCCGGAAGAGATCGAAATCCGCGTCTGGGACTCGACATCCGAGATGCGCTACCTGGTGTTGCCGCGACGTCCAAAAGGAAGCGACCGTCTGAACGAGACGCAGCTTGCGGCTCTCGTGACTCGCGATTGCATGATCGGCACGGCGTTGCCGAGGCTCTAGGGTCGGGAAATACCCATGGATGGCATGCATGACATGGGCGGAATGTCGGGGTTCGGCCGGATACCGATCGAGCAGAACGAGCCCGTCTTCCACTCATCCTGGGAGGGGCGAGCCTTCGCGATGGTTCTGCTGGGTTTTAGCTGGCGCCGGTGGAACCTCGATCAAACACGAAGCTCGCACGAAAGATTCACGCCGCAGCAGTATCTTTCGCTGAGCTATTTCGAGCGATTGGTGACCGCGCTTGCTGATCGCGCCATCAAAGCGGGCGTGATCACCGCGGACGAAGTGAAGGTCGGACATGCCGCCTCTCCGTCACAAAAGGGCAGCCAATCGTTGGGCGCGGCGGCTGTTTCGGCCTTTCTCCGGGCGCCGCGCAACTATCTCAGAGCAACAACGGCTGAACCCCGATACAAGGTCGGCGATACGATTCGCACGGTCACCGACAGTCCTGAAAGCCACACGCGGTTGCCACGCTATGCGCGCGGTCGCGATGGTGTGATTGTTCTTTATCATGGTTGCAACGTGTTTGCGGATGCAAGCGCCGAGGATCGCGAGAATCCGCAGCACCTCTATGGCGTACGCTTCGCCGCGCGCGAGCTTTGGGGCCGCGACGGTGATCCCAAGAGTTCAGTCACACTCGATCTCTACGAGCCGTACCTGCGGCATGTCTGACGCCCGCCCGCCTGCGCTGCCGGAGCACACGTTTGCCGAACCTTGGCAGGCCTATGCGTTCGCGTTCACGCTTCAGCTCGCAGACGCGGGCTGCTTTACCTGGGCGGAGTGGACGGCCCATTTTGCCGCTCATCTAAAAAGTGCAGCCGTTCGAGATCATGCCACCGAACATCCCGGCCCGCTCCCGGAGACCAACAATCCGCATTACTATGACGTATGGCTTGACAGTCTGCAGACTCTTCTTATCGAGCGTGGAATTGCAACCACGGACCAACTCGATCGTCTCAAGAATGCCTGGACGACGGCTTATCTGACGACCCCGCACGGCAAGCCGGTCGTGCTTCACACCGAGTCGGTCCGGAGCCGTGGACTGCCGCGCGTATAGGTCGCCGAGCACATCCTCGCTCATCCGTGAGGGATGTCCTATCATTGACGAGGATGGCCGGCGACCGCGCCAGACCCTATAAACCGATTGGCTACCGGACTTCATGTACTCACGGCTCGGCCAACAATCATATATCCTCTAACTCGCTCAATCGGGTCTCCACCATTGAGGAGATCCCGGTCAACCGAAGGGCATTGAACGAAACGATAATGAACTCAAGTTCACCATCTGCCGTCCCACAACCGGTCGTCGCCCACCTTACGCGGGCGGCTATTTTTCTCGTTGCGACGATCGACCCCGGAAAGGAGAGCGAAATCGCCGTGCGGGCTTTGTGCGGGGACCTGGCCGCGCTTTTGCGCGCAGTCGGCTTCCGCGATCTCGAAGGGCAGCTATCATGCGTCATGGCCTTCGGCTCCGATGCCTGGGACCGACTGTTCGGTGCCCCGAAGCCGAAAGACCTGCATCCCTTTCGCGAAATTCGCGGCGTGCATCATGCGGTCTCGACGCCGGGGGACGTTCTTTTTCATATCCGGTCCACCCGCATGGATCTCTGCTTCGAGCTCGCGACACAGATCATGGCGCGGCTCAGAGGCGTCGTCTCTACGGTGGATGAAGTGCAGGGCTTTACCTACTTTGATGATCGCGACTTGATCGGCTTCGTCGATGGGACCGAGAACCCGGTCGACCAGGCTGCCATCAACGCTACTATCATCGGCGATGAGGATATCCCGTTCGTTGGCGGAAGCTACGTGATCGTGCAGAAATATCTGCATGACCTCAATGGCTGGAACACACTACCCATCGAGGAGCAAGAGAAGATCATCGGTCGAAAGAAGCTGTCCGACATCGAGCTCGATGACTCCGTCAAGCCAATCTCAGCGCACAACGCTTTGACCACGATCATCGAGAATGGCGAGCAGCTTGAGATCGTGCGTGACAACATGCCCTTTGGTGAGATCGGCAAGGGTGAATTCGGCACCTATTTCATCGGCTACGCCCGATCCCCGCGCAGGATCGAGCAGATGCTCGAAAACATGTTCATCGGACGTCCGCCTGGAAATTATGATCGGCTGCTCGACTTCAGTCGCGCCGTCACCGGTACGTTGTTCTTCGTGCCATCGGCGACGTTCCTCGACAACGTTGCGCCCGAGCCAGCACCCGCATCGATTGGTATTCAAGCTCCGAAAAAGTCAGAGGCGACGGACAATGCTGAGCCGCGCTTGTCCTCACGCGATGGCTCGCTCGGTATTGGTTCTCTGAAAC
>JASHRW010000167.1 GCA_030037065.1 Xanthobacteraceae bacterium | reverse complement strand
CCCGCCCATTAGACGAATTCCATTGATTTTCGGTTGTTTCGAATGCGCAGCCGCGCAAGGCGCATTGTTAATGGAGGGTTGCAGCCGCGCGGTAACGTTGGCGCGTCTCACGGCGACCGCGCCGTTAAGGTTTAATTTCCAACTACGAGATTGCTTTGATCTTATCCGAACCGGCGGCATCCGCTTGGGCCGCCCGCGGCGGCCCCATCAGCGCCGGCTGGAACAAGGCCGCCGAAGCGAGCGTGCAAGCGAGCGACAGCGCCAGCAATTTCCCCATGCTGGAAATACCGGGGTGTGCCGAGAACCACAGGCTGCCGAAGGCGGTCGCCGTCATCAACGCGCTGAAAAAAACGGCGCGCGTGAGACTGGACTGCAGGAAGTTGTATTCGCCGCGACGCCAAGCCATCACGTAGTAGATTTTGAAGGCGACGCCGACGCCCAACAGCGCCGGCAGCGCGATGATGTTGGCGTAATTGAGCGCAAAGCCGCTCAGGGCGCAGATTTCCAGCGTTGCGGCGGCCGCCACCAGAAGCGGGATCAACGTCAACAGGACGTCGCGAATTCGTCGTAGCACGGCAAAAAGCAGAATTGCGATCGAGCAGATCGCCAGCACGCCGGCTTTGATGAAGGCCGCCGTCACAGTACTTCCCCACTCGTAGATTTCGATCGCCTCCCCGGTCGCGTTCGGCTCGACCGAAAGCACCGCGCGAGCAAAGCGGCGCACCGTCGCGGAATCGTTGGTGTTGCCCTTCGGCACGACCTCGGTGCGAACTTGCCCGTTCGACGCCACCCACTGGCGAACGAGGTCGCCGGGAAGATCGGCGCGGGTGACCGTCTGCGGATGCAGCGAACCGGCGATTTGGCGGAGGTCGATCTGCAATGGCGTGACGAACACCGCTTGCGCCTGTTGACGTTGCTGCGGGCTGCCATTGGCAAGCGCACCAAGATCCTTGGCGAGCCGCCTGGCGGCAATAGCGCCTGGATCCGAGGCTTCGCCGGCGAGATTCTGCAGCACCGTCACGTCGCCCTTGAGCGCTGCGACATCGTCGCCATCGCTCGGCGGAACCGCCGGCTTCGCTTGCAAGACGGGATCAAGCGCAGCGGCGGCTTCACGGATCGTTGCCATTTTCTGCGGCTGATCGGTCGGAATGAAGCTGTCGAGATTTTTGGTGCTCGCGACTTCCGGCAGCGCCGAGAGCCGCTTGGCGGCCGGGCCGGCATCGGCCGCGGCAGTGAGAACGTCGGCGCTGTCGAATACGAGCCGCCGGTCCGCACTTAACTGCTTGAGCGTCGTTACCGCTTCGACGCTGGGAACTTGCAGGCTGTTGGGATCGAAATCGAACCGCAGCCAAACAAGCGACGGAAGCGCGGCAAGCACGACGAGCGCGGTGACAACGACGATCGCCGTGCGGTGACGCTGCATGAAACGGTCGACGCCCATCATCGCGCGATAGCCCATCGGACGGGGCTCCGCAGGCGGCTTAAGCAGCGACAGCAGCACAGGCAGCAGCGTCATGCTGGCGACATAGGCGACGATCATGCCAACGCCGGCAATCAGCCCCAGCTCGGCGACGCCGCGATAATTGGTCGGCACGAAGGAGAGAAACCCTGCCGCCGCCGCCAGCGCCGCCAGCGTCAGCGGCGCGCCGACGTAACGGGCTCCATCGGCCAAAGCGGGATTGAGCTCATGCAGCTCGTGACGCTGGGCGCGATAGCGGACGCTGAATTGAATCGCGAAGTCGGCGCCCAGGCCGACGAACAGCATGGCGAACGCCACCGAAATGGGATTGAAGGCACCGGCCAGAAGCAACCCGAGCGCGGCAGTCGCCACCAAGCCGACGAAAATCGTGATGACAACGGCAAGCACGATGCGCACGGAGCGCAGCGCGAGGTACAGCACAATGAGAACGATCGCCGCGGTGATGATGCTGTTGAGCCATAATCCCTGTTGCAGCGTGGCCAGTTGCGCATCGGCCAGCGGAATCGGCCCGGTCAGGCGCACAGTGGCGTCGTAATCCGAATCCAGATGCGCGGCGGCGGCGGTCTTGCGAATCGCCTGGGCGGCGGGTTGGCCGGGCTCAAGAGTGCCGTAATGCAACAGCGGAAATATTTGGATGAGCTCAGTCAAATCCTCGGGCGAGGCCAACGTGCCATTCACCAGCACTTGCCATGAGAACGACGCCTTCCGCCCGGCGAGCACATTATCGAGCGTATCGGCGATCATGTTGAATGGTCGCGCCATCGCGTTGAGGCTGATGCGCCCCACCGCCACGCCCTGGAGACTCATCGACAGCGCTTGGGCAAGGCCCCGCAGCGATGGATCGCCGGCCAGTGTCCGGATCAAAGGCACCGCCTGAGTGAGCTTATGCATTCGGTCGGCGAGGTCGCTTGGCGTTAAATAAAGAAGGCCGTTACGCGCAAAGAAAGCACCGCCCTGGAGGGCTGACACGGAACGGAAAGACTGAGTCTGCGGCGAGAGCTTCGAAACCAAGGACGCGGCGCTCGCTTCGGCAAATTCCGGCGTCGGTGCACTGACGACGGCAAGGATGGAGACCGCTTGTTCGGGGAACGCGGCCTGGTAGGCCAATTCGCGCTGGCGCCAGGGCAAGTTAGGCGACAGCAAGGTGCTAACGTCGGTATTGATGGCGAAATGCCGCACCACGTAGACCGTTGACCCGGCGAGGATCAGCACGCTCGCCAAAACAATGAGCCAGGTATGGCGGATGCAAAAATCGACGATAGCGGCGAAATTCACATAGGACATGGCCGGGATAACATGCAATGGCACCGTTGCGACGATCGCTTCGGTTGTCGTAACGACGTAGAGAACAGCAATAAGCGTGGCCGAGAACCGCGGCGGGAGAACGGCCTAGGCGTTAATGCCCGCCGCGGCATTTTGGTTCACGATCCTCGGGTTCCAATCGCCGCAGATAATCGCCACTTCAAGGGAGCCGGAGCGCGACCGCAAGGCGACGTACGGTCGCGGGAATGTGAAGCGGGGGTGAATCGCCGTCCCAGAATTCGCCGCGATGGAAACATCATGTCGATGCGAAGCGCCTGGGCCCGTTTGCCCGCCGTCAGTATCATCACTGCGTTAGATAAAGCCCCGCAGCAATCTTAGGAACCGATGATGAAATCGGCGTTGACGTGGTGGCGTGAACTTTGGCGCCACGGTTTGCAGCCAGGCTCACTCTCTTCATTACTGTTCGCATTATTCTGCGTCGTCGTTGCAACGATTGTCCGCATCGCGCTCGGAGAACTCAGCGCCGCCAGCACGGTGTTTGCTTCCTACTACTCGGCGACTTTGGTGGCGGCGCTGGTCGGCGGAATGCCGGCCGGCGTTCTTGCCGCCTTATCCGGAGCCATAGCCGGGTTCTGGCTGTTTGTTCCTGCCGACTGGAAATCGCACGTCTTCGATCAAGACCAATTGGTCAGCGCCCTGCTGTTTGCCGGATCCTCGTGGGTCATCATCTGGGCGGCAAAGAGCTACCGCGATTTGTTGTGGCGTCTGCGCGAAGAGCAGGACCGGCGGCAATTGCTCAACCACGAGCTGGCGCACCGGATCAAGAATACGCTTGCGATCGTGCAGGCCGTCGCCGGCCAAACGTTGCGTGATCAACCTGCTGCGCTCGGCAAGTTGAACAATCGCATTGCAGCCCTGGCGACCACCAACGATCTGTTGATCAAGTCGGAATGGGGCAGCGCATCTTTGAGAGAGATTCTCGCCAGCGAGTTCGCGCCCTACGACCCGGCGCGGTTTGCGTTAAGCGGCGAGGATTTCGAATGTCCCTCGGAAATCGCAACCGTGCTAGCGCTGATCTTTCACGAGCTCACCACCAACGCCGCAAAGTACGGCGCGCTCTCCACGCCAGGCGGGCGCGTTATGCTCTCGTGGATCAATCACTCCGATCGGGTTGACTTTGATTGGGTCGAAAGCGGCGGTCCGCCGCCGGCCGCGTCCCGGCGCGAAGGCTTCGGCACGACGCTTTTGCGCAAAGGGCTACGCCAGTTCGACGGCACGGTGGAAACTGATTTTGCGCCCAGCGGGCTGCACTGCAAGCTGTCGCTGTCCTTACCCTGGCCGCCGCGGGACGAAACGATCGATTTGATACCCGAACGGTCGTCCGATACGGACATCGGACCGAGGCCTTCGGGCGGCAGGACAAAGCGAAGCGCGACGCTCGTTCTTCATCCTCCGCGCGTCGTCTAACGCTCCCTCAAATCACCTCTTGCCGGCCGCTCGCGCCCGTAAGCGCTCCGAATGGCTTCACAATCCTGTCACCTCTGCCTATAAACTGGCGGCTGGCGCCGCCTTGCGGCATCCGGGTCGTGGCAAAGGAACGCCGTCTTGAATGCTCATGTATCGCCGGCGGGCACACAGCCGGTATCGCCGACCGGCTTTCCGGCGTTGGTGCTCAACGCCGACTTCCGGCCGCTGAGCTATTATCCGCTATCGCTGTGGTCGTGGCAGGACGCCATCAAGGCGGTCTTTCTTGAGCGGGTGAACATCGTCGCCAATTACGACCGTGCGGTACGCAGCCCCAGTCTGGAGATGAAGCTGCCGAGCGTCGTGTCGCTCAAGACATTCGTGAAACCTTCGACCCACCCGGCGTTTACGCGCTTCAACGTGTTTCTGCGCGACCGCTTCTGCTGCCAGTATTGTGGCGCGCGCGACGACCTCACGTTCGATCACCTAGTGCCACGCTCGCGCGGCGGTCATACGACCTGGAGCAACGTCGTCGCCGCGTGCTCGCCGTGCAATCTGCGCAAGGGCAACTTGACCTCGGCCGAGTCAAACATGTGGCCGTCGCAGAAGCCGTTCCAGCCCACGGTGCAGCACCTGCACCGCAACGGCCGGCTGTTTCCGCCGAATTACCTGCACGAGAGCTGGCTCGATTATCTGTATTGGGATACAGAACTCGATCCATAAGCTACGCGTGATCGGCGCGCTCTTAACAAAGCCCGACTATTTGCGCCGGCGCATCAGCGGCACAAGTTTGCCGGTCTCGCCGGCGAGCGCGCGGGCGTGAATGTTGGCCCATTCGCGCAGCATTTTCACAAAGGCAAGTGCCACCGGCGGAATATCGCCGTTGCTGCGATAGGCCACGCCGATCGGTCGCAGCGTGAACCTCGTCGCGAGTTTCAACCGCGATATCTTGCCGTCCGCCATCAATGAAAATGCGAAGCCTGACGGCACCATGGTGAGGAAATCGGTTTGCGTCAGTACGTCGACCACGAGGCTCGTCGAGCCGGTCTCCATAGCAACGGCCTCTCGCGACAGGCCGAGCGAGGTCATCCCGGCCTCTACGTCGATGCGCAGCGGGTCGTGTTGCGAGCACATGATCCAGCGCGCTTCCGCGAGCGCCACCATCGGCACGGGATCGAGCGTGCTCAGCGGATGGTCGCGCCTGCCGATGACGACGAGCTGGTTCTCGACTAGCGGTTCGAACTTCAAGCCGTGCTGCTGGACGACGAGCCGAACGCCGACGACGACAAGGTCGAGCTGGCCGGCATCGAGCTCCTGGAGAAGGTGCGGGGTCGGTCCGGGAACGACGCGGACCGATGCTTTCGGCCGGCGATCGAGGAACCGGCTGATCGGCTC
Organism: Xanthobacteraceae bacterium; assembly: GCA_030037065.1. GTDB lineage: Bacteria > Pseudomonadota > Alphaproteobacteria > Rhizobiales > Xanthobacteraceae > BOG-931. The sequence continues at coordinate 1,027 of JASHRW010000167.1, read as the reverse complement.
GGCAATCAGGCCATTGGCGATCGAAAACGAGGCACCGAGCCGAAGCTCGCCGACTTCGCCGCGCTGCACCGAGGTGCCGATTGTCGCGGCCTGCTGAGTGAGCTCCCGCAACGTGCGGCCATAGGCGGCGAGAACCTTACCTCTTCGACGCCGCGCATACCTATACGCCGATGCTGATCGCCTTCACCGTCATGCTTGCGGTCGCCACGTCGTTGACGTTGACGCTGACGCTCGGCGAATATGCCTATCCGACGCGGCCGCACGACCACGGCGCGCCGCTTGGTGGCAGCGTGCCGGCGGAGTGAATAATTTGATAGGCGCTCCTTACGGCCGCTTTAGTTGCGCCGGAGCGGTGCTCATCAGTCCGTAGCAGTGCAATCCTGCCCTCCGACGCCAATCACGGCGCGGCCGATCTTCATCGTATTGCGTTGCAACGGCGAAGCTGACTCGTACCCAATTCATTTTCAGGGTTGTAGCAGTCTGCTCATGGGCCTACATGCGCAGGTGGTTCGGTGGCGCGGAGGCTGATGTCCTGAAAGGGCGGAACCGTGGCGATGGGATCGATCGTTCTGCTTGATCTGATGGGCGGCGTGGCGCTGCTGTTGTGGGGCCTGCACATGGTCCGCAGCGGCGTGTTGCGCGCGTTCGGTCCCAACTTGCGCCGCTTCCTCGCGCGCGCGCTCAGCAACCGATTCAAGGCGTTCGGCGCCGGATTGCTGCTTACCGCCATCATGCAGAGCAGCACGGCGACCGGGCTGATGACCACATCGCTCGCCGCCGACGGCCTGGTCGGCTTGGTGCCCGCGCTTGCCATCATGCTCGGCGCCAACGTTGGCACGACCTTGATCGTGCAGGTCTTCTCTGTCGACATCTCGGCGGTCGCGCCGGCGCTGCTCATCGTCGGCGTGGTGACCTTCCGGGTCGGCGGCCAAAGCCTGTCGCGCGCGCTCGGCCGCATCGCCATCGGGCTCGGCCTGATGCTGTTGGCGCTGCACATCCTGATCGGCACGCTGGCGCCGGCCGAACA
>JASHRW010000166.1 GCA_030037065.1 Xanthobacteraceae bacterium | reverse complement strand
GTGCGGGCGAAAAACACGCCGGGCCTGCGCTCGGCTTACGACAAGATCCGCATTCGCCGCTCGATCGAATATCCGGTCACCGGCGTCGCCGTAGCGCTACGGCGCGAGACAGATACGCTCGCCGACCTGCGCGTCGCCTTCACCGGGACCAACCCGCGCCCGGTGCGCCTTGCCGGCACCGCTGAGCTTTGCGGCGGTCCTCTCGACGCGCGCGTATTTGCCGGCCTCGACGCGCTCGTGCGCGACCAGATCATGGCGATGAAGACGACGTTCACGCCCGGCCATTACCGCCGCCGCGTCGCCGGCGTCCTGGCAAGGAGGTTGGTGCAACGTTTATTTGATGGGGGCGACGCTCACTCCGGCATGCTGACGTAAATCTGGCCGTTGCGCACCGCGACCTTCACCGGCGTCAATCGCAGCGACGGGTCGCCGGGATGGCAGCCGGTGGCCAGATCGTATTCGTAGCCGTGCCACGGACAGACGATGTGGCGCGCCTTGCCGAAGCGCAGACCCGCGCTCTTCTTGTCGGAGGTGATGATTTCCTCGACCTTGTTGAAAATCTTGCCCTGGCAGACCGGACCGCCAGCGTGCGGACAGACGTTCTCGTAGGCAAGCACTTTGCTGCCGGTACGAAAAATGCCGACTTCGAGCTGTTCCACAGCGAAGATTCGATAATCGCCGTCCGGGATGTCAGCGAGCCTGCCGACCGAGATTTCGTCCATCACGCCCTCCACTATTTTAGTTTGCGCATGATCTATTCCGAAAACCGGCATCCACTTCTCGGGATCATGCGCTACTCGATCCCCGGCGGGCGATGAAACCAGATCGCCACGTCGAACATGTTCAGATCGGCGGCGCGGATCATGCCGCAGGCCGTGACGACGCTCTCCGTTGCCGTCACCGTGTTTTGCGGAAACGGCGACACGTCGTGCCCGCGGCGTTCCACCTTGGCGGCATACACCTTCGTCGCGGCGGCGAGCACGCGTTGCAGCATCTTGTCGGTAATCGCGTCGGGCTCGCCGCGCTTGAGCGCATCGCGGGCGGCGGCACAGAAATCTGCGTGCTTGGCGCTGTGCCTCGCGGCCGCGCGACCCGATCTGCCGGCGCGCGTGGCTGCTTTGCGTTGCGGGACCTTCGCCATTCCGGCTTAGACCGTGACCGGCTCGCGCGACGGCGCCTTCTTGGTCCTGGCGCCGTTTTTCGCGCCGATCATCTTGTGCTTCGGCACTTCGAGATTGAACAGGCCCGCCGCGTTGAAGCCCAGGATATTGCGCTTGGCCTGTTCGTCGAGGAACGGCAGCGAGGTGATCGCATTGGGCAGGTCGAAGTCCCAATGCGGCCAGTCGGAAGCGAACAAGAGCTGGGTATCGGCCTTGATCGCCTTGAAGGTCGCCTCCGTCAGATCGAGGTTCGAGCGCTCCAGCGGCTGGCTGGAAAAATACATGTCCCGAATGTACTCGCTCGGCCGACGCTTGAGCAGCGGCGCTTCCGAAGAGCGCATCATGTATTCGGAATCGAGCCGCTGCATGATGAACGGCAGCCAAGCGAGTCCGCTTTCGATCCAGATGACTTTGAGCTTCGGGAACCGCTCCGGCATGCCGTTGATGATCCAGTTCGTCAGGTGAATGATGTTGTAATAGACAAACGAGATGGCGTGCATCGAGATGAAGCGGTTGCATTGCTGCATCGACTGGTCGCCCCAGTGGAAGCCGGAATGGAACGCCAGCGGCTTGCCGGTCGCCTGGATGGCCGAATAGAGCGGCATGTAACTGTCGTGATTGACGGCGCGGAACCGCGTCGAGGTGACCGAATAGCCGATCACGCTCGAATTGTCGGCGTACATCTCGACCGCCTTCACGCAGGCCTCGGGATGGTTGAACGGCAGGTACAGCATTGCCTTCATGCGCGGTTCCTGCGGCAGCACTTCCTCGGTCAGCCATTTGTTGAAGGCGTTGCCCACGACCACTTCGACCTCGGCCTGCGGATGCATGCCGAGGACCAGCATCGGGGTCGGGAATACCACCATGTAGTCGATGCCGAGCGAGTCCATGGCGCGCTGCACCAGCGTCACCTGCTTGTGGGTGCGTCCGCCCGGCGCGTCCTCGCCGAGGCGCTGTTGATGCGGAATCCGGCCGAACACGTCCTGATAGAGCATGCCGGGCGTCGAATTGAGCAAGCCGGGCGCCGGGCCGCGGCCCTTGAAGGCGCGCGCCATCTGCTTGTAGACGTCGCTTTCCATACGGTCGATGATGTCCGGCCAGAACGCCGTCTCGGTGACGTGGGCGTCGACGTCGACGATAAAATAATTGTCCTGCCGCGCCTCCTTGGCGGCGTGCGCCAGGATTTCGCGGGTGTCGGTCGCGGTGTCAATCTTCGGCAGTTCGCTGATGCGCGGGGCGGTTTTCCCGTTTTTGCTATTGCGCGGCGTTTTCGTGAGCATCGGCCTCCTCCACCTACAGGCGCAGGCGCGTGATCGCGGCCTCGGCAACGTGCTTGGAAACCTATCAGCAATCGTGTGCAATGGACAGGCCCGTGGCGCCATCCGGCGCTCTGGCGTGTTCGCGTCCGGCATGGAAGGGATTGAGGATGAGCTACCAGGACCTGCTCTACAGCGTCGACGACAAGGTCGCGATCATCACCCTCAACCGGCCCGAGCGCATGAATGCGCTGTCGCGCGACCTGGAGACAGAAATCCACCGCGCGCTTGACGAGGCCGACGCCGACCGCACGGTGCGCGCCATCATCCTCACCGGCAACGGCGCAGCGTTTTCGGCCGGCTACGATCAGGCGGCCACAGCGCCATCCGGCGTTCGCCATTCCGATCCGCGGGGCAAAACCCACGCCGAATATATCGAGCACTGGCAGCGGCAGGATGCCGCGCGCATCAACAACTGGACGCATATGTGGAATCTCGGCAAGCCGGTGATCGCCGCGGTCAACGGCTGGGCCATGGGCGGCGGATTTTGGTACGCGCTCGCCGCCGACATCACCATCGCGTCGGAGCGCGCGGTGTTCGCGCAGCCGGAGGTACGTCACATCTCCAACACGACCTATCTGTTCACCGCCTTGTGCGGCTGGAAGGCCGCCAACCGTTGGGCGCTTACCGGCGATCATTTCGACGCCCAAGAAGCGCTGCGCATCGGCATGCTCAACGAAGTGGTGCCGCACGACGAACTGATGCCGCGCGCCCGCGCGCTCGCCCAACGGATCGCTTTAGTGCCCGAGCCATCGATCCGGCTCAACAAGTCCATCGCCATGTTGGGCATGCAGGCGTCCGGCGTGCATTCGGCGCTGCTGCTTGAAGGCGCCTTGAGCGCGCTCGCCCATTCCTCACACAACGAGGACCGCGAGCGGCTGTTCGAGGCGCAGCGAAAGGACGGGTTGAAGGCCTACCTCGACATGCGCGACGGGCCGTTTCAGCCCGAGCCGATGGGGCCACGCGCGAAGCCGCGCACCAAAAAACCGTGAGCGGACCGCCGTCGATGCAAACTCATATCATTGGCAAAAGCGTGCTGCGGCTCGAAGACGGACCGCTGCTTCGCGGGCACGGCCGCTTCGTCGACGATCTCGATTTCGCAGGCATGCTGGAAGCGGCGTTCGTGCGCAGCCCGCACGCCCACGCCGCGATCCGCGATCTCGACGCGAATGCCGCGCGCCGGCTTCCTGGAGTGTACGCAGTATTCACGTTCGCCGATCTGGCGCCGCTCCTGACCGCCGAACGGCTGCCGCTGCAGTTCCGCACCGACCAGTTGCCGGCGGATGTGGCGCCCTTTGTTCTCGCCAAGGATGAAGTCGCTTTCGTCGGGGAGGCCATCGCCGTCGTCGTCGCGCAATCGCGGGCCGTCGCCGAGGATGCGGCTGCATTGGTCGAGGTCGATTACGAACCGCTGCCGGCCATATCGGATTGTCGCGCGGCTCTGCGCCCGGGCGCGCCGCTCGCGCATCGCCGCAAATCGAGCAATCTGCTGATCGAATTCACGCAAACTTACGGCGACGTCGCCACCGCGTTTGCCCGCGCGCCGCATCGCGCGCGGGTCAATTTGAAGCAACACCGCGGCGGCGCCCACTCGATGGAGGGACGCGGTGCCGCCGCAGTCTACGATGCCAACGAGGACCGGCTGACATTGTGGTCGTCGACGCAGCTCGCCCACGAGGTGCGGGCGTTCTTGATGCGCTTACTGCGGCTCGATGAGAATCGCCTTCGCGTCGTGGCGCCGGACGTCGGTGGCGGCTTCGGCAGCAAGTTCGTGCTTTACCCGGAGGAAGTCGCCGTCGCGGCCGCCTGTCTAAAGCTGCGGCGCCCGGTCAAATGGATCGAGGACCGGCGCGAACATTTCTGTGCGGCGGTGCAGGAGCGCGACCAATATTGGGATGTCGAGGTCGCCTTCAACGGCGACGGCAAAGTGCTCGGCGTGCGCGGCGAACTCATTCACGATCAAGGCGCCTACACACCGCAGGGGCTCAATCTGCCGTACAACACCTCGACCGGCGTGCCGGGGCCGTACATCGTGCCGGCCTACGAATTGCAGGTGAAGGTAGTCGAGACCAACAAGGTTGCCACCATGCCAGTGCGCGGCGCCGGTTATCCGGAAGCCGCCTTCACGATGGAACGCGCACTCGACGCCGTCGCGCGCGCGCTCAAGCTCGACCGTGCCGAGGTGCGGCGGCGCAATCTCGTGCCGGCGGGGAAAATGCCCTACGTGACGCCGCTGAAGACGCGCTCCGGCTCGCCGGTCGCCTATGACAGCGGCGATTTTCCCCGCTGCCTCGCCATGGCGGTGCAGGCCATCGACTATGCCGGCTTTCGCGCGCGCCAGGACCGCGCGCGCGAAAACGGCCGGTATCTCGGCATCGGCATCGGTAACGGCGTGAAGGGCACCGGACGCGGGCCGTTCGAATCAGGCATCGTGCGCATCGGCCGCTCCGGCCGCATCTCGGTCTATACCGGCGCCATGCCCATGGGACAGGGTATTCGCACCGCGCTCGCGCAAATCTGTGCCGAGCAGTTCGCGGTCGCCGTCGACAGCGTCACGGTCGTTGCCGCCGACACCGCGGTCATTCCCTACGGGCAAGGTGGCTTCGCCAGCCGGCAGACCGTCACTGCCGGTTCGTCGGTGCATCTCGCCGCGCTCGCGGTGCGCGAAAAAGTGCTGGCGGTGGCCGCGCATCTGCTCGAAACGGGGATCGAAGATCTGGAGCTGCGCGACGGCCGCGTCGAGGTGCTCGGCGTGCCGGGCAGCGGGCTGTCGTTGCGCGAAGTGGCAGAGGCAGTCTCCGGCGTCCCCGGCTATTCGATGCCGGGAAAGTTCGAGCCGGGACTCGAGAGCCTGCAGAGCTTTTTGCCGAGCGCGCTGACCTATGGCATGGGCTGCCACGCCGTCGAAGTGGAAGTCGACATCGAGACCGGCCATGTGCGCATTTTGCGCTACGTCGTAGTCAACGACAGCGGCAAATTGATCAATCCGATGATCGTTGAAGGCCAGCTCGTCGGCGGCACCGCACACGCCATCGGCAATACGCTCTACGAATGGATGCGCTACGACGACGGTGCGCAGCCGCTGACGACGACGTTTGCCGATTATCTGCTCCCGACCGCCCCCGAAGTGCCGAACATCGAACTGCATTTTCTGCAATCGCCATCGCCGCTCAATCCGCTCGGCGTCAAGGGCGTCGGCGAATCCGGATGCGTGCCGGCGGCCGGCGCTATCGTCGCCGCGATCGAAGACGCGTTGTCGCCGTTCGGCGCGACGATCGGCGAATACCCGGTGACACCGGACCGGCTGTTTGCTTTGATCGCTGACGCCCTGAACGGAAAGTCGTCATGACCTCTGTCGGACTGATCGGCTATGGCGGTATCGCGCGAGACGCGGTGGCCGCGTCGCGCGTGGCCGACGCTGACGTCACGTTCGTCGGCGCGCTGTGCCGCCCAGATCGCATGGCGGCGGCGCAGGCCGCGCTGCCAAGGATTCCAATTGTCGAATCGCTCGACGATTTGTTCGCGCGCAATCCCGACACCGTCGCCGAAGTAGCGGGCCAAGGTGCGGTAGCCGAATACGGGCCTGTCGTTTTGCGGCGTGGAATCGATTTGCTCGTGATCTCAATCGGCGCGCTTGCCGAATCGAAGCTGCTGGATGGCCTAAAAGCGGCGGCACGCGAGGGTGGCAGCCGCATTTTGCTGCCGGCCGGCGCGATCGGCGGCATCGACGCGATCGCGGCAATGCGACTTGGCGGGCTTTCCGCGGTACGATACCGCTCGCGCAAGCCGCCGGCGGCGTGGCGTGGCTCGCCGGCCGAAAAAGTCGCCGATCTCGACAAGTTGACAAGCCGCACCGTGCTCTATCGCGGCGCCGCGGGCGAGGCCGCCTTACTCTATCCGCAGAACGCCAACGTCGCCGCCGCCGTGGCGCTTGCCGGCTTGGGCTTCGATACGACGGAAGTGGAACTGGTCGCCGACCCAGATGCGCCCGGCAACGTGCACGAGATCGAAGCCGAAGGCGCGGCCGGACGCTTCGCCATCCAACTTCAAGGAAGGCCCTCGCGCAGCAATCCGAAAACCTCGGCACTCGCCGCGCTCAGCGTAGCCCGCGCCCTTATCAATCTGGACGCGGCGATCGTCATATGAGCACGCCCACACAACGTGCGAGTAATCTGTTCGTCGGCAGCCCGATCGAGCGGCTGGAAGATTTGCGTTTTCTCACCGGCCGCGGCCAATACGTCGACGATCTGCACAGCAATCACATGCTGCATGCAGCGATCCTGCGCAGCTCGGTCGCGCACGGCCGCATCCGCTCTATCGACAGTGCGGCGGCACGCGCGCGGCCCGGCGTGCACGCGGTGATTACCGCAGCCGATATCGGCAAGGTGCCCACCATCCCGCTGCGTCACGATCCGACGCCAAAAATCCGACGTTTCGAACAGCCGGTCATCGCCGACGGCAAGGTTCGCTACGTCGGCGAGCCGCTCGCCGTCGTGGTTGCCGAGAGCGCCGCTCTCGCCGAGGACGCGTTGGAGGCTATTGTCGTCGACATCGAGCCGCTGCCGCCGATCGCGGATCGCGACAAGGCGCGCAAGGACGACGTCATTTTGTTCGAGACCGTCGGGACCAATTTGCCCGACACCATTACGGCCGTGCGCGGCGATGCCGAGGCCGCATTTAAGACCGCGCCCTATACGCGACGCGAGCATTTTTCCGTGCAGCGCCATGCCGCCGTGCCGATGGAGCCGCGCGGGCTGTTGGCCGAGTGGGACACCGAGAACGAGCGCATCACTGTGAAAGGCGCCTGCAAGGTGCCGTTCACCAATCGCCGCGCGCTGGCCCAGATGATGGGGCTGCCGGAGAAATCGGTGCGCATGGTGGAATACGACGTCGGCGGCGGGTTTGGCGCGCGCGGTGAATTTTATCCCGAGGATTTTCTGATTCCTTTTGCCGCGCGCCTGTTACGCCGCCCGATCAAGTGGACCGAGGATCGCCGCGAGAACCTCACCGCACTCAATCACGCGCGCGACATGGAATGCGACCTCGAAATCGCCTGCACGCGTGACGGTACGATCCTCGCGTTGCGCTGCCAGGCCTTCGCCGATATCGGCGCCTACGTGCGCACCAACGGCGCCACTGCGGCGCGCAACGTCTCCCAGGTCATGTCGGGCCCCTATCGCATCCCGCACGTGCGCATCGACGTGACGCTGGTGGTCACCAATAAGACGCCGGTCGGCACCTATCGCGGCCCGGGACGGTTCGAATCCGATTTCTGCCGCGAGCGGCTGTTCGACATGGCGGCGGCCGATCTCGGTATCGACCGCGTCGAATTTCGCCGGCGCAATCTCATTCGCGAAGAGGACATGCCTTATTCGCTGCCGACCGTGCAGGTGCTCGACATCGAGACCGAATGCGACAGTGGCGACTACCAAAAGACGCTCGATCGCTGCCTCGCTGAGTTCAAATGGGCCGAGCGCGAAAAGCTGAACGGCAAGCGCGTCGACGGGCGCTATCACGGCATTGCCGTCGGTTGCTATCTCGAAGGCGGCGGCACCGGGCCGCGAGAGAATGTACGGCTCGCCGTCGAAGCCGACGGATCGGTCTCGCTGTTCGTCGGCTCGTCTTCGGTCGGCCAGGGCGTCGAAACCGTGTTCGCCCAAATTGCCGCCGACGCGCTTGAAATGCCGATGGCGCGCATCAACCAGGTGCTGCACGGCTCAACCGACTACGTGGCCGAAGGCTACGGATCGTTTTCCTCACGCTCCATCGTGATGGGCGGCAATGCCATTGTCGATGCGGCCGCCAAGCTGCGCGCTCTCATCCGCGAGGCCGCAGCGAAATGCCTGGGCTGCCAGCCGGGCGACATCGCTATCGATCAGGGCATGGCGATCGGTCCCGCTCGCGCCAACATCGAGCTGAAGGAATTCGCCGGACTTTCCGCTGACGGTACTTTCGCGAGCAACAAGCGGACCTATTCCTATGGCGCGCATGCCGCCTTCGTGGCAGTCGATGCCAGAACCGGCCACGTCGAGCTGATCGACTATGTCGCCGTCGAGGATGTGGGCCGTATCGTCAATCCGCTGACGCTGCACGGCCAATGTATCGGCGCGGTCGTACAGGGATTAGGTGGCGCCTTTCTCGAGCATTTCATCTATGACGAGAACGGCCAATTGCTCACCGGCTCCTTCGCCGATTATCTGATGCCGACTGCGGGCGACTTTCCGCAAATTCGCGCCGTTGCGCTCGAAGACAAACCGTCGCCGCTCAATCCGCTCGGCGCCAAGGGCGCCGGCGAAGGCGGCATCATCCCGGTCGGCGGTGTCGTCGCCAACGCCGTAGCCGCGGCGCTGGGCTCTTTCGGAGTCGAGCCTCGCGAATTGCCGCTGTCGCCGCCGCGCGTCTGGCAATTGATACAAAACGCGGCTCGCCCACGACCCGAGTGACGGACTTAATGCGCGGCTAGTGCAGTCAACAAGCTCGTTACACCGCCCAGCAGAACCGCCGCAGCCGTCCACAGTGCGGCCAGCCTGTTGAGTGTGGCCGTCTCTCGTCCGGCAACCATGATGGCCCTGATCAGCTCCCAGTTGAAATCCGCGTCGTGGACATCATCCGACAGCTCGAACAGCTTGGGCTTCACGGTAATCTTGCTCGCCCGGTACCATTGGCCTGCGGCGACAAGTCCGCAAAAGAGCGAGGCAACGCCGAACAATGTGGTGACGATGTTCATGAACTTTCGGCCGCGCAGTCGTCGCCGACTTACTGCATCATCTCACTCGCACGCAACCGCGCAGATGCGCACATGCATACTGGGATATGCTGCAATGCACTCAGCCCATTGCGGTCACGTTCCATTGACCGTTCAAGTGGCGCGATGCTAGGAAATTTGGGCGAATGCTTGCTCCTGCGGTTCGCAGTGGACGCGCCGCGATATGAAATTACCACCCTTCGAATACGCCTGCCCGACGAGCATCTCCGAAGCCGTTGCCTTGCTCGCCTCGCACGATGGCGAGGCGAAGCCGCTCGCCGGCGGCCAAAGTCTGGTGCCGATGCTGGCGTTCCGCGTCGCTGCACCGTCGCTGCTCGTCGATTTACGAAAGCTGGCGGACCTGCGGCAAATCGAGATCACCGCGGACGGCGTCACGCTCGGCGCCATGGTACGCTGGCGCGAAATTCTCGACGATACGCGGCTCGCCACGGCGCATCCGTTGCTGGTCGCAGCCGTCGAGCACGTCGCCCATTATCAGATTCGTAACCGCGGGACCGTCGGCGGCAGCATGGCGCACGCCGATCCCGCGGCCGAAATGCCGGGCGTCGCTGTGACCTGCGAGGCGCAGATCGCCGTAACCGGCAAAGCCGGCACGCGCGTCATCGCGGCGAGCGACTTCTTTGTTGGTCCGCTGATGACCGTGCTCAAGCCCGACGAAATCATCACTGAAATTCGCTTGCCTGCATGGCCGGCAAAGCGCCGCTTCGGCTTTCAGGAATTCGCCCGCCGCCGCGGCGATTTCGCTCTGGCCGCGGCGGCGGCCTTTTACGACGAAGACAACGGCAGAGCGCGCAACGCCCATGTCGGCGTCATCGGCGTCGCGGATCGCCCGCTGCGGCTGCCAAGCGTGGAAGCGGTCATCAATGGCCAAAAAATCGATGACGTTTTGATCGCCAAGGCGGAAGCCGCCACGTCTGCCGGCGTCGATCCGGCGGACGATATTCACGCCAGCGGTGCGTATCGCAAAGCGCTCGCCGGCGTGATGGTCGAACGCGCGCTCAAGGCAGCCGTCGCGTAAGGCTGGAACTTCATGGCAGTCAAATTCGAAGTCAACGGCAAAGCGGTCGAGATCGAAGTCGAGCCGCGGCTGACCCTCGCCGACTGCCTGCGCCATCATCTGCGGCTGACCGGTACCCATGTCGGCTGCGAGCATGGCGTCTGCGGCGCCTGCACGGTTCTGGTCAACGGCGCCGCGGTGCGCTCCTGCCTCATGCTTGCAGTGCAGGCCGAGGGGGCGAATGTGGTCACCGTCGAGGGCTTGTCGCGCGATGAGGGTCTGACGCCGCTGCAAGCGTCGTTTCGCAAGCACCACGCGCTGCAGTGCGGCTTTTGCACGCCGGGCATGATCACCACGGCGCATGCGCTGCTCAGCGAAGAGCCGGACTGCGATGCCGACCGCGTGCGCGAAGTCCTTTCCGGCAATCTTTGCCGCTGCACCGGTTACATTTCCATCGTTGAAGCGGTGCTCGATGCGCGCTCCGCTTACAAGCGCGGCGGGACGGGCGCATGAGGCCGGTCAATTCATTCGTCGGCCAGCCAATCGAGCGCCTTGAAGATCTGCGCTTGGTCCGCGGTCGCGGCCAGTTCGTCGACGATCTCGCGCGCGCCGACATGCTGCATGCGGCGATCCTGCGCAGCTCAATCGGGCATGGCCGCATCCGTTCGCTCGATGTTGCCGCGGCGCGGGCCCTGCCGGGCGTGCACGCCGTCATTACCGCCGAGGATTTGGGCGATCCGCGTCCGGTCGTGCCGATGCGGCTGCAGCCGATGCCTGAGTTCGAGCCGTTCGCACAGCCGGTGATGGCGTGGGAAAAAGTCCGCTATGTCGGTGAGGCGCTGGCGATGGTGCTGGCCGACACCGCCGTCCTCGCCGAGGACGCCATCGGCGCGATCGAGGCCGACATCGAACCGCTGCCGGCGGTCTCGAATTGGCAAAACGCGCTGAACAACCACACGCTGCTGTTTGAAAACAAGGGCACCAATGTCTCAATGAAATTTCGCGCGGTGCTCGGTGACGCCGACGCGGCCTTCAAGGATGCGCCGTATACGCGGCGCGAGCACCTTTCCACGCAGCGCCACACCGCCTTGCCCATGGAGCCGCGCGGCGTGCTGGCCGAGTGGGACGCCGCGCGCGGCCGACTGACGGTTCGGGGCGCTGCCAAGGTTCTGTTCGCCAACCGCCGCATCCTGGCCAAGCAGATGGGCCTGTCTGAGCACGCAATCGACATGGTCGAGTACGACGTCGGCGGCGGCTTCGGCGCGCGCGGCGAGTTCTATCCGGAGGATTTTCTCATTCCATTCGCCGCGCGCTATTGCGGGCGACCGGTGAAATGGACCGAGGACCGCCGCGAGCATTTGATGACGATCAATCACGCGCGCGAGGCGGCGTGCGACATCGAAATCGCCTGCGCGCGCGACGGCACGGTGCTCGGCCTGCGCGGTCACGCCTATGTGGACATGGGCGCCTACATGCGCACCAACGGGGCGGTTGGCGCACGCAATATCGCCCAGTTCATGTCGGGACCGTATCGTGTTCCCAACATCGACATCGACGTCTTGCTGCTGATGACCAACAAAACGCCGGTCGGCACTTATCGCGGTCCCGGCCGTTTTGAAACCGATTTCTTCCGCGAGCGGCTATTCGATATGGCGACGCGCGATCTCGGCATCGATCAGGTCGAGTTCCGCCAGCGCAATCTCGTTCGCGAATCTGAAATCCCTTACAGGCTCGCCACCATCGCACCGTTCGAGAGCAAGGACGAGCTCGACAGCGGCGATTATCGGGTCACGCTCGACCGTGCTCTCGCCGAAATAGGATGGGCGGAGAAGAAAAAACTCAAGGGCCAACAGGTCGACGGCCGCTATCATGGGCTTGCGGTCGGCTGCTTCATCGAGGGCGGCGCCGCCGGACCGAAGGAAAGCGCGCGGTTGGTTCTGGAATCCGACGGCACGCTCACCGTCTATATGGGCTCGTCGGGCGTCGGCCAAGGACTGGAGAC
>JASHRW010000165.1 GCA_030037065.1 Xanthobacteraceae bacterium | reverse complement strand
CGAAGACAAGGAACTGGCGCCGTTGGCTCGGGGAGCGGCGGCACCAATCGCCCGCCGCTCCGGCGGGGGCATCAAGATGGAGGGCGCTAATTATGGCCCAGACTGCAGCTCTGCCCGTACTCTCGGGCGAAACCGGCCTCACAAGGTATCTCGAGGAAATTCGGCGGTTCCCGATGCTGGAACCGCAGGAAGAGTTTATGCTGGCAAAGCGTTGGCGCGAGCACGGCGACCGCGACGCGGCGCATAAGCTCGTCACCAGCCATTTGCGGCTCGTCGCCAAGATCGCCATGGGCTACCGCGGCTACGGCCTGCCGATCTCCGAAGTGATTTCGGAAGGCAATGTCGGCCTGATGCAGGCGGTCAAGCGGTTCGAGCCCGACAAGGGATTTCGGCTGGCGACCTACGCGATGTGGTGGATCAAGGCGGCGATTCAGGAATACATCCTGCGCTCGTGGTCGCTCGTTAAGATGGGCACCACCGCCAACCAGAAGAAGCTGTTCTTCAATTTGCGCAAGGCCAAGAGCCGCATCTCGGCACTCGACGAGGGCGACATGCGGCCCGATCAAGTCAAGATCATCGCCAAGCGGCTGGGTGTCACCGAACAGGACGTAATCGAGATGAACCGCCGGCTCGGCGGTGACGCCTCGCTCAACGCGCCGATTCGCGAGGACGGCGATTCCGGCGAGTGGCAGGACTGGCTGGTTGACGACGGCGTCAGTCAGGAAAGCCGGCTCGCCGAATCCGAGCAGTCGGAGAACCGCCACAAGGCGCTCGGCCAAGCGCTCACCGTGCTCAACGACCGCGAGCGCCGCATCTTCGAGGCGCGGCGGCTGGCCGACGATCCGATCACGTTGGAAGAGCTCGCCGACGAATTCGGCGTGTCGCGCGAGCGGGTGCGGCAGATCGAGGTGCGCGCCTTCGAGAAGGTGCAGAAGGCGGTCAAGAACAACATCGCCTCGATGGAAAATCCGGCCGCCGCCGCTGCGGCGATGCATTGACATCAGCATTGTAGGGGCAGGCCTTGTGCCTGCCCGGCGCGAGGCGCTACCGATGCGGGCGACCACAAAGGTCGCCCCTACGGATAAGCCATTTCATGCCGCGCTATCGGGTTGCGGTCGATACGGGTGGGACGTTCTCGGACTTCGTCTATCTCAACGGCGATACCGGTGCGGTCACGATCACCAAGGTTCCCTCGACCCCTGACGATCCGTCGCGGGCGATCCTGCAAGGCATAGAAGCGCTGGTCGGGCAGGCGGGCTCCGCTGTCGATATCAGCTATTTCTGTCACGGCACCACGGTCGGCACTAACGCTTTGCTCGAAGGCAAGGGCGTGAGAACCGGCTTGCTCGTCACCGAAGGTTTCAGCGGCGTCTACGAAGTGGCCGAGCAGGCACGGCCTTACGGCGCTGCGATCTTCGATGTCATGTACGACAAGCCGGCGCCACTGGTGCCGCCGAGCCGCACCGGCGAGGTGCGCGAGCGCGTCGATTCTCGCGGACGTGTGCTCGTTCCGCTCGATGAGGCGGCACTGCGCGAAACGCTGTGCGGTCTCAGAGCGCAAAAGATCGACGCGCTCGCCGTGTGTCTGTTGTTCTCGTTCCTGCATCCCGCCCACGAAGCACGCGTGGGCGAGATCGCCCATGAAGAATTGCCCGGCTGTGACGTGTCATTGTCGTCGGAAATCCTGCCGCAGATCCGCGAGTATTATCGGCTATCCACGACGGTCATTAACGCCTATCTGCAGCCGATTCTTTCCCGCTACATCGCCAATCTCGACCGCCGCCTTGCCGGCGCCGGCGTTACCACGCGGCAGAAGTACGTCATGCAGTCGAACGGCGGCATGTCGACCTTTGCCGAGGCCGCCCACAAAGCGGTGACGACGGTACTGTCGGGTCCCGCCGGCGGCGTTACCGCTGGTGTCGCCACGAGCCGCCAATTGCAGGGCGCCAACGTCATCACCTTCGATATGGGCGGCACGTCCTGCGACGTAGCCTTGATCAAGGACGGCGAGCCGGTTTTCTCAAGCCGCAGCAAGATCGAAGGCCGCGACCTCGCCGTGCCGATGATGGATATCAACACGGTGAGCGCCGGCGGCGGTACCATCGCCACGGCCGACCGCTTCGGGGTGCTCGAAGTCGGCCCGCGCAGTGCCGGCGCGGTGCCTGGCCCGGCCTGCTACGGCCGCGGCGGCGAGACGGCGACGATCACGGACTGCAATCTCGTTCTCGGCTATCTCTCCGCCGACAATTTTTTGGGCGGGCGCATGGCGCTCGACCGCGCCAAGGCGGAGGCGGCGCTCGCGACAATCGCCAAGCCGCTGTCGCTCGACATTGCGGTTGCCGCCGAAGGCATCGTGCGCATCATCGACGTGAAGATGGAGGAAGCCATCAAGGCGATCTCCACCATGCGCGGCCACGACCTGCGCGATTTTTATCTGCTCGCCTTCGGCGGCGCCGGTCCGCTTCACGCCGCCCGCATGGTCCGCGATCTCGGCATGGCCGGCATGATCGTGCCGCTCTATCCCGGCGTTTTTTCCGCCATCGGCCTCATTACGTCCGACGTCAAACACGATTACATCCGCTCGCGCCTGACGCCGGTCGCCGAACTCAAATCGGACGACATCGAAGCGGTCTTTGCCCAATTGGAGACACAGGCGCGCGAGGATCTGCGCCGCGACGGTTTTGTGGGAAGCGAAATCCGCATCGAGCGCGCGCTCGACATGCGCTATGCCGGACAGGGTTACGAGATCACGCTGTCCTGCACGGCGAACGAGACGCGCACGCTCGCCGACGTGCGCAAGAAATTCGACATCGAGCACAAGAGCCAGTTCGGCCACAGCGCGCCGGACGAGCCGGTCGAGGTGGTGTCCTACCGTGTTCGTGGCATTGGGCGGGTGCCGCCGGTCGCGCTGCCGAAATTCGCACCGCAAGGCGGAAAGCTTGCCGAGGCGCTGCGCGATACGCGGCCCGTGCGGTTCGACGGCAAGACGATTTCCTGCCCGGTCTATCAGCGCGAAAAACTCGATGTCGGACTGATGCTGCACGGGCCGGCGATTCTCGATCAGTTCGACTGCACCACGGTCATTTGCGCCGGCCAGACTGCGCGCGTTGACGAATGGAAGAATTTGATCGTGACGGAGGAGTAATTCACCTCTCCCCGCGTGCGGGGAGAGCTCGAGTGAGCGAAGCGAACGAAGGTGAGGGGGCCTGTCCGCGATTCTGAGCCGAGCGGCGACGCCCCCTCACCCCAACCCTCTCCCCGCAGGCGGGGAGAGGGAGGAGCAAAGCCAATGCCCATCGACGCGGTCGATCTTGAAGTCATCAAAGCGAGCCTCTCCGGCATCGTGCAGGAGATGCAGAACTCGCTGTTCCGCACCGGCTTTTCCACCATCGTACGCGAATCGCAAGACGCCTCCTGCGCGCTGATGAACGCGCAGGGCGAGGTGATCGCCCAGCATGTGGTGCTGCCGTTGCACATCGGCGCATTCCCGGCCTGCTGCGCGGCGGTTCTGGAAGAATTCGTCCAAAACATCGGCGAGGGCGATGCGTTTCTGATCAATCATCCGTATCAGGGCGGCAGCCCGCATGCGCCGGATCTGTGCGTGATCACGCCGGTATTCGTCGGCGACGCGCTATTCGGCTTCTGCGGCTCGATCGCGCACAAGGGCGATATCGGTGGGCCGGTGCCGGGAAGCTGCTCGGGCCAGGCGCGCGAAATTTTCAACGAGGGTTTGCATCTGCCGGCGGTGCGCTATCAGCGCCGTTTCGAGCCGTTGACCGACATCGAGCGCATCGTCGCCGCCAACAGCCGCACGCCCGAACTGGTGCTCGGCGACATTCGCGGCCAACTCGGCGCTGATCGGCTCGGAGAAAAACGGCTGCAAAAACTCGTCGCCAAATACGGCGCGGACAAAGTGCGGCAAAGTTCTTTGCGCCTGTTCGAGATCGGCGAGGCGCGCGTACGCTTGGCCATCGCCGAATGGGCCGACGGCCGTTACGATGCCGAGCGCTTCGTCGACGATGACGGCATCGAGCTGGAAAAGCCGGTGCGCATCCATGTGGCCGCCGAGAAGCGCGGCGACCGCCTGCATTTCGATTTTTCCGGTTCGGCCGATCAGACGCGCGGACCGGCCAACATTCGTCCGCCGCTGGTGCAAGCGGCTTGCGCCTATGCGCTCATCTCCATGATCGATCCGCACATGTACGTGTCGAGCGGATTGCTGCGCGCCTTCAGTATCACGGCGCGTGTGGGCAGCGTGCTCAATCCGCGCTTCCCGGCGCCGGTCAACACTTACAATCCGACGGTCCACGCTCTGGTCGATACGCTGTTCGCTGCTCTGGCGCCGATCGTGTCCGACAAGGCGCGCGCCGACGGCTCGGGCAGCCGCTCGATCGTGATCGGCGGGCGGCGCACGTCGGCCGGCCAGGGCTACGTGCAATACGAGATCATTGCCGGCGGCGGCGGCGCGCGCGCCACAAAGGACGGCGCTTCGGTCACCACCGTCAATCAGAGCAACGCCAGGATCGCGCCGATCGAAATCATCGAGAGCGAGTTTTCCACCCGCCTTGTCCGTTTCGAACTCATTCGCGATTCCGGCGGGCCGGGGCAGTTCCGCGGTGGGCTCGGCGTGCGGCGTGAATATCTCAATCTCGCCGATGCGCGTTTTTCCATCCGCTCGATGAAGCACATTATTCCGCCGCATGGCATGGCGGGCGGCCGCGACGGTCGTCCCGGCGATATCTGGATCGATCCCGATACCGATGGCGCCAAGCGGCTGCCGACCCGCTACGCCGATTATCCGCTCAAGGAGGGGGACGTGTTCCGCCTCGATACGCCCGGCGGCGGAGGCTATGGCGATCCGCTGGAGCGTCCGGCCGAGCGCGTACTCGCTGACGTGCGCGAGCGTTTTGTTTCGCCGGCGGCGGCGGAGCGCGAATACGGTGTGGTGTTCACGGGAGATGGCAGCGCAGTCGACGAGTCGGCGACGGCGAAGAAACGTGCGACGCTCCGCGAAGGCGGAGCATCCAGTAAGCTCAACTCATCCGGCACAAATCCTAAATCATAGCGTCTACCGGATCATCCGCTTTCCGCCTACGCGCTCTGCGCTTCGGCGGACTCATACCCTCCGAAGCTCGCATCGCGAGCGTAGGAGGGTCGCGGATGATGACAAGTGTGATGTATCGATCACGTTTTGGCTTTGGAACTGTTTAGCGCCACCGCGGCATGAATGAGCGCCTTCAAGGCCTTCTCGTTGATCTTCTCGCCCTTGTGGATATCGATCGCGCGCCGCACGTTACCTTCGAGGCTGGAGTTGAAGAGGCCAGACGGGTCCACCAACGCGGCGCCCCTCGCGAAGGTCAGCTTGACGACAACCTTGTAGGTCTCGCCGGTGCAGATAATGCCGTCGTGCTCCCACACCGGAACTCCGCGCCACTTCCATTCCTCGACCACATCGGGGCAGGCCTCCTTGATGAGAGCGCGGACTCGAGCGAGCGTCGCGCCCCGCCAGTCGTTAAGTTCCTTGATCCGCGCATCGATCAGGCGGGAGGGCGAGGCGCTGTCCTTTGCCCTGGTCGCCGCGCTCCTGCTTTTCTTCATGGAATTTCCTGATTTCCTCAGCCATTTCGCGGCAACTGCGCCGCGGCGAGAGTCGGGTTCCGACCTGTCCCGACCGGATGCGCACCCTAGTGTGGCGGTTCAGAAGTCCGCATCATTATTGCCGCGAACTCGTTATGCGGACTTCTGAACCAAAGCCACACCAGATCAATAAGTTGCTAGTGTCCTTCGATTCCGAAATTCGCAAACGAGCTTGCCGCGCAGTGATGCGAACTTCGGAATCGGGACACTAGCGCCGCCCGTCGCGATTGACGACATAGATTAAAGAATTTCGCTGCCCATGTCACACGGACCGATGCTGCCTCGTCATAATGGCGGAGCTACCAGAAGGAGACTAATCATGGCTGCCAAACTCGAACCTTTCGCCGTTGCGCCTGCACAGATGAAGAGCTGGCTCAACACATCGCTTGCCGTCTCCTCCAGCCTCGACCCGACCCTGGTGCATCTCGTCGAGATTCGCGCCTCGCAGATCAACGGTTGCGCCAACTGCATCAACATGCATGCAGTGGACGCGCGTGAGAAGGGGGAGACCGAGCAACGCATCTACCTCCTGTCGGCGTGGCGGGAAGCGCCCTGCTACACCGACCGCGAACGCGCCGCGCTCGGCTGGACCGACGCGCTGACGCGGCTTTCCGAAGGGCCTGAGCTGGAGCGCGCCCGCGAAGCGCTGCAGGCGCATTTCACCGAGGAGGAGCAGATCAAGCTCACGCTGATGATCAATGTCATCAACGGATGGAACCGCATCGCGGTCGGTTTCGGCCTGTTCGCCGATCTGGCCGACATAAAGGCGACCGCCAAAGCGGCCGCCGCCTGATGACGGGCGCCGGCCAAGAGGACG
>JASHRW010000164.1 GCA_030037065.1 Xanthobacteraceae bacterium | reverse complement strand
CGCGTGCACGGGGCGGAGCAGCGTTTGATCTGATAAAGAAGACATGGTCGCGTCCGGCTCTCGAAGAACGGATCGCTGCACGAGCGCAACAGGAACGCACGCTGCAGCGCGTTGATCGTACGATTGACCGCCCACACCGAGGCGAACGGGCCGTAATATTGGCCCGGCCGGGAGCGCGCACCGCGGTGTTTGAGGATTTGCGGAGCCCAGTGATCGGTCGTGATCAGGATATAGGGAAACGATTTGTCGTCGCGCAGAACCACGTTGAAACGCGGCCGCAGCCGCTTGATCAGATTCGCTTCGAGGAGCAGCGCCTCGGTCTCGGTGCGCGTGACCACGAATTCGAGCATGCGCGTCGCCGCGATCATGCGCTCGATACGGGTGTCGTGTCCGGTCGGCCGCGCATAGGCGGTCACGCGTTTTTTGATGTTTTTGGCTTTGCCGACATAGAGCACGTCGCCGTGAGCGTCGATCATCCGATAGACGCCCGGCCGCGACGGCGCGAGTTTCGCATAGTGAATGATTGCGGCCCGGCCCTCGGCCAACGACCCTTCGACCTCACCGGCACCGATCGGCAAGGAATCGGCTGCATCCGGCTCAGGCAAAGATTGCTCTTCGTCCTCCTCCGCCGCCTCGACAACTTCGGCCGGCGCCGCGGGCTCGATTTCCGGTCGGGTCTGGTTCTTTGGAGCGCTCATGCCGATGAAAAGAAGGCGCAAGGCCTGTCTGACAAGAAGTTATGCCTTGCCGCGCTCCGCAGCCAGGGTGGACGGTCTGTTTCCGTTTCAACTGTGCAACAATTGACGGGCATCTTCCGGTTTGTATGCGCGCAAAAGGTCTCTCCCACATCGCAACGCCTTTGGCTCAGTCAAAGCAGAATGACTTTGAAATATAGAATTCGTTAACATTAATATCTTGGAATTACTTTGATGTTTAGCAACGCTTAACGCGCGGCTCACGATAAATCCCGTCGTTGGGATAAACCCACTTGCGCTCACTCATTATCGTCCTTGGCCGGCTCGATTTTATCCTTCGGTTCCATCCCATTGGAGAACCCAGATGCGGAATCTCGATGCGACGGCACGTTTTGGTGGAGCTCTTGGTAGAGCACTCGGCGCAATCTTTATCGGCGCAAGCCTTACGCTGGCGACGACCCACCGGGGTTTGGCCGCCGACCTTCCTGGGGGGCCCTATTACACCACTCCCGAACCACTTTCGGCCTATAGCTGGGCGGGTCCCTACCTGGGCGCGACTTTAGGCTATGAATGGGGTGCGGTGGACAACAGTCCAACCCGCCCTTCCGGCATCGCCGGTGGCGCCGAAGCCGGTTACAACTGGCAGCGCGGCGCCTTCGTCTTCGGCGGCGAGACCGACATCCAATTGTCGGGGGCGGACGACACGCTGTCGCCGTTCGAATTTTCCAATCCCTGGTTTGGCACCTTACGCGGCCGCGCCGGCGTGAGCTTCAGCAACGTTCTGGTGTTTGGCACTGCCGGGCTCGCGTATGGCGACCTGCGCGCCGATACCTTCAATCTGACCGAATCGCACACCAGCGTGGGCTGGGTCGCTGGCGGCGGAGTCGAAGTCGCCTTCACGCCGCATTGGTCGGCGAAAGCCGAGTGGCTCTACCTCGACTTGTCAGACCGCGCCTTCTCGGTGACTGGCACCAATAACGGGCTGGCGGCCGACCTGCTGCGCATGGGCGTCAACTACCACTTCTAGGCGCGCGTGCCAGGAAAGTCTTGGCGTTCCGCTCAGGACGGACCGCAGAGTTCTCCAATTGCATCGCGGTCAAAAATTTACGTATATTTTACCATTTTTTTGTCCGTCTAAAGACATAATTACCTATAAGTGTGACGATCGTCAGTCTATTTCAGACACAATCTCGCCAAAAATTAGAATAGGCGTGTGTCTTTTCAGCACTAGACAGACAATCGGCCGCGAATACTATACCGCCTACGGGTTATGGAGGTCCTCAATGAAACGGGTCATTCTTGCGTGCGTCGGGGTTTTGGCGTTGGGGGGGGCGGCTGCGGCGGCCGACCTGCCGCCGGCGGCCCCGCCTACTCCCTACTACAAGGCGCCTGCCTACGCGCCAGGTTACAACTGGAGCGGATTCTACCTCGGCATCAACGGCGGCGGCGGCTGGGGTCGCTCCGATTGGACCACGACCGGTAGCTTCGGCACGTCCGGAGGTCTGGTCGGCGGCACGCTCGGCTACAATTACCAAATCAATCAAGCGGTGCTCGGCGTCGAAGGCGACATCGATTGGGCCGACATTAACGGCAGCGTCACCAGCGCTGGATGTGCGTCGACCACGGGCACTTGCACGACCGGCGACAATTGGCTTTCGACGGTGCGCGGACGCCTTGGCTATGCGGCCGACCGGTTCATGCCTTACATCACCGGCGGCGCCGCGTTTGGCGACATCAAAGCCTCCGGTCCCGGGCTCACCGGAACCGATACGACCAATGCCGGCTGGACCGTAGGCGGCGGCATCGAGTTCGCCATCGCCGGCCATTGGACTGCCAAGGCCGAATACCTCTATGTCGATCTTGGCCACGTTTCCTGCGGCGCCTCTTGCGGCGCAGCTACCGAGAACGTGTCGTGGCATTCCAATATCGGGCGCGTCGGCATCAACTATCGGTTCTGATAGCTTCAGCAATCCTTCCCGGACTAACGGCCCCGGGGCGAGAGCCCTGGGGTTTTTTGTCGACCTCAGCCTGACGGCTTGGTCGTCGCGAAGGCGGGTACCTGGGCGGCGAATCTGTCGAGCCAGCCGACGAGTCGCGGATGCTCGGCGCGCCAGCTGCCGCCGAACCGAAAGTCGCGATAGCCAAGGGCGCAGGCGAGCGCGATCTGCCCGACATTCGGCATCGAATCGAGTGCTGGCGGCGCCGCTTCGAGAGTGGCGAGCGCGCGGGAAACCTTGCCAGCCTGCAGTTCGAGCCATTTCGGCTCGTGCATTTCCGGCTTGCGAAAGCGGCCCTCATAGACGGCGAGGATCGAGGCATCGAGGATGCCGTCGCACAAAGCTTGCAGACGCAGCGCCGCCAGGCGCTCCTTGCCGTGACGCGGCACGATCTTGCCGCCGCCAGCGCGCTCGTCGAGATAATCGAGAATAACGCGCGAGTCGTAGACCGCGCTGCCGTCCTCGACGATGAGCACCGGAATCTTGCCCAACGGATTTGTTTTGCGCAATGAATCGTTTGGATCCGTGGTGTCCGCACGCTCCATTCTCACGTCGTTATCGAAGCCGAGGAGAGAAACCGCGATCCGCACTTTGCGAACGAACGGGGAAGACGGCGAGAAACGCAAAATCATCATCGGAACACCATCGAAGGATACCGTCCGGATTTCGCCATGCGGAATCCGGGAGCGGGATTGCCGGCCATTGTGAATTGCGGATCGCCTATGCGCGATCCGAGTATGACATTAACCGGTGACGACGAGATTGACCGCTTTCGGCCCCTTGCCCTTCTTGTCCGGTTCGACGTCGAAGCTGATGCGCTGTCCCTCTGCCAGCGATTTCAGTCCCGCACGCTCAACGGCGGTAATGTGCACGAACACATCGCGGCCGCCATCGTCAGGCTTGATAAAGCCGTAGCCGCGCTCGCCGTTGAAAAACTTGACCGTCCCCTGCATCGCCATCGAGCGACTCCTTCCCCGCGGTTGCTTCGCCGCCGGCCCCCACGGCGCGACGGCATGGTTGGACATTCCACCATGGGCAAAGAGCATCGGCCCCCACGGCCTCAGTCACTCCGCCGGCCCCCCACAGGAGGCGGAACGTCTAAGCCAGCAACAGTCCGGCCCAGAAAACTAAACTAATTTTTGCTTGTGGAAAAGTGGGCAACTAGAGGTTTGGAGCAAGCCAATCGATCCGCCCAGAGGCTTGCCCCGCCTGTGGCGCCAAGATGCGGAGAAGCGCTGGAAGCATTAGCTGCAGGTCCTGCTCGAGCGTGAAGGGCGGGTTGACCAGGATCAGCCCGGAGCCGGCAAGTCCGGCGTCGGCGCGCGGCGGACGCAGCGTGATCTCGCATCGCAATATTTGGGCGATTCCGTGCCGTCGCAGCCGCCGCGCCAGTGCGTCCGGCCCCTCGCGGGTCTTGATCGGATACCAGAACATATAGATGCCGGTCGGCCACTTGCGGTGTGCCGCCGCTAGCGTCTCCGACATGTATGTGAAATCGGTCGCGTCCTCGAACGGCGGATCGACAAGCACAAGACCGCGGCGTTCCTTCGGCGGCACGTACGCGCCGATCGCGGTCCAGCCGTCGATCGCAAGCGCCTTGGCGCGGTGATCGCCGCGCAGGACGCCAGCCAGGTTTGCCGCTGCCCGCGGTTCGATCTCGCAGGCAATCAGACGATCCTGCAACCGAAGCATTTTCTGCGCGATCAGCGGGGAGCCCGGATAGGTGCGAAGGTTTCCTCTTGGATTGCAGGCGGCAATCACCCCGAGGTAGTCCGCAAGCAATTCGCCGACCTTGGCGTCCGCCTGCACAGCTTCCCAGACGCGTGCAATACCCTCGCCCCATTCGCCGCTCCGGCTCGCCTCGGCGGCCAATAGATCGTAGCGGCCCGCTCCGGCATGGCTGTCGATGACGCGGAACGCCGCCGGCTTTTGCCGCAGATACACGAGAATGCGCGCCAGCACCGTGTGCTTGTGCACGTCGGCAAAGTTGCCGGCATGGAATGCATGCTGATAATTCACAACAGCCGCGCCATGGCCATACGCATTGTACCGTCAGCCTGAGCTGCCGGCGCGCAGTGGCGGCATGAGAATCTGTTCGCGGCGGCAGCTACGCTTGACGACTTGCGGGCAGGCGCGGAACTTCAGGTCCTTCGATAAACAAAGTCG
This sequence comes from Xanthobacteraceae bacterium, assembly GCA_030037065.1. Taxonomy (GTDB): domain Bacteria; phylum Pseudomonadota; class Alphaproteobacteria; order Rhizobiales; family Xanthobacteraceae; genus BOG-931. The sequence continues at coordinate 19,062 of JASHRW010000164.1, read as the reverse complement.
AACCTCGGCCAGCCATTTCTTGTGGCATTCGACCGCAATGTCGCCTTCGACAAGATCGGAATTGGCTTTGATGAAAGCTTGTTCGACGGCGCTCGGCGCCACACTGAGCGGCTTTTGCAGATCGACATATTCAGGCGGAATATTTACTGCGGCGCGCGCCTTGCGCACGGTTTCGAAATAGGCCCGTTGCGACAATCCCGAGCACGTTCCGTGCTTGTCCCATTCGTTGTAGATCAGACGGGGTGCCGGCATCAGATCAATCATGCGGGATACGATTGAGCGGTTGAGCCGCGGCGCCGGAACTTGGCAATTCTCCGGAAAGCCGTGCTCGTACTGCGGCCACAGCCCATGGACGACGAACGCATAAGGCCGCGCCCCACATTGCAGCCGCGGCACCCGTCCGGCCCCGCGCCCGGCAACTTCCGCGCAGAACGACGGCGACCACGACAGCGCCAGCACATAGAAATCAAATTGTCCGGGCTGGTTCCGCGCCCCGTCTTGCCCCTTTGCTGGTGAAAACGCCGCGCCCGTAAAGGCGATAAGCAGGCAGAGGCCAAGCACTTCACCGACGAAAAATCGCTTCATGTTTTCCCCGAGATCACGCCACTTTGCGACGGCCTTGCCGAGCCCCGAACCAGAACAAAGAAAGAACACATCCGGCGTTGCGTAACTATAGACTCCGGTGTGAAGTTCCAAAGACTCGGTGTGCGAAGTTCCAAGCGCCACCTTGCGCCTGCGCACTTGCAGCGCCCATACTGTAAGCCACTCCGAAGGACGCCCAAATGGCCGTCTACCGGCTGTTTAGAAGCAAGGCTTTCGAGCCTGAAGCGATCACGGCGATGACGCGCGCCTATACAGACGCGTGCCGGATGCTTGGTCTCAGCGATCGCGATCAGCGCGAAGCGAACGCCGTGGCAAAAAAGGTCATCGAGTTTGCCCAGCGCGGCGAGCGCGACCCGGTCCGCTTGCGGGAACATGTCTTGCAGGCGCTGCGCGGTTAGCCTGGTAAGGGAACCTGCGTTAGCGCTTTCGCATGCTTTTCACTAAAAACTTGGACAGGAACGCAGCCGCGAACTGCAGCGTTTACATAGCGCCGGCCCGGTGGCATGGCGGATAGGTTCCGATGAGTAGTTCGCAAGAATATCGCTGGTTTGCCGCGCGGTGTCTCGAACTCGAGCGCCACGCGGGAGACGCACAAACGCGGGCGCAGCTGCCGCAAATGGCGCAGATCAGCCATCGTCTCGCCGATGAGATAGACGCCACGAATAAACACGAACTGAACGCCGCGAACCGGGCAAGCAAGGAACTGACGGACGTCAGGAGATTCGGCGCGAATCAAACAACAACACAACGATCGAGCGAAGACGGCACCGGCCTCAATCAATCCGGCGCATAGATTAAGTCCGATCCTTTTTCAGCGAAAAAACCCCGCAAGTCCGACGCCTGGCGCGGCGCGCGCCGACGCTCATTCCAGTGGAGACGCTTCAAGGCTTGGCGGCGCGACAAGCGGGATTGTAAGCCCAATTGCGATCGAGGCCGACGACGCAGAAATTCACCCCCCAACCCATACCGATCATCCCAGTACCCGAGGCGATCGAGTAATAAAGCGCGTGCCGCCGCCCGTCATTGATCAGAACGGTGCCCCTGCAGAAGCGGCGCGGAATAGACTGTGCAGCCCATGGCAGATAAGCGGTCTCGCGAATATTTTCGATGCCGACGATTTCCAGCTCGGAATTCCAGAACCGAGCCTCTTTGCTGTGGAAATCGGCGATGATCTCGTCGAGTGCCGGCGCGTAATCGCAGCCCGGCATGTCGCGGCTGTAATTGGGACCCGACAGCCAGAAGTTCTTCTCCAGCCAATTCGCCGCTCGCGCACGTGGAATCGAAACGACGCCGAGCGTTAAGCAAAACGCCGAGGCGAGCAGCAAGCTGAGTGCAATGCGCGGACTGCGACTGAACATGGCCTGTCCCCCGATGAGAGATGTGAGCGTGCCGCGCCGCTGCACGGAGGTCAAGGTCACGCAGCGCACCGACGGCGGGACTTACTGGAAGTCGTGACAATCCGACAACGTCGACACTGCCCCGGGGCCGCAACGCACTTTAATTCCGCCGACCAAGCCACTAAGCTGATTGCGTCACGTGCCGCCGGGAGGCCGTTGCAATGCACCGATATGCCGCCATGTTCGCTGCATCGATCGTTGCGCTTACGCTTTGCCCTGCCGGCGCGGCGCAAGCAGGTCTTGCCGGACCTGGCCCGGGCATCACCGGCAACGACACCGGGGGCATCATCCCTTACTCACCGGAGGTGACGGCTATCTACCGGCAACTCGCCGCGGACTATTGCGCAAGCTGGGGCCGCCTATCGCGCATCACCAGCGTGCACCGACGCTACGGCGAGTACATAGGCTTCGTTTGCATCGACAAGCCGTGGATGATTCATTGAGAACTGCCACTTCTGTCGTCGGTCCGCGCCGTCCAATCTCCCAATACCGACTGAACGAGGGCCAGCGCCGCGACCGCCGCTGTATCGGCGCGCAAGATGCGCGGACCAAGGGCAAGCCGCACCACGTTCGGCAGTTTGAGCAGCGCCGTACGCTCGTCCTCGGCAAAGCCGCCTTCCGGACCGATCAATAGCGCGCGCGGCGAGCGCAGCGGCACCTCGGCCAGCGCCGCAAGCGGATCGGCGACTTCGGCATCCTCGTCGCAGAAGATGAGCCAGCGCTCCGTCGCCCGTGCAGCAAGGGCACGAAAAAGCGCCGCTGGTTCGGCGATCTCCGGCAGATTAAGAATTCCGCATTGCTCCGCTGCCTCGATGCAATTGGCGCGCACCCGCGCGGTGTTAAGGCGGGTGACTTGGCCGTGACGGGTGAGCACCGGCTGCAGCAGCGATGCGCCCATCTCGACCGCCTTCTGCGCCATATAATCGAGCCGGGCAGTTTTGAGAGGCGCGAACAGATAGTGCAAATCTCCGGGCTCGGTCTGCGCGCGTGTCCTAACACCGACACGCAGACAGACCGCCCGCTTTTGTATGTCGATTGCGGCGTCCCACTCGCCATCGTGCCCGTTAAAAGCGAGGACCCGGCCGCCGGATTTCAACCGCAGCACCCTGGTGAGATAATGCGCCTGGGCGCGATCGAGCGCCACAGAGGCCCCTTGGCCAAGCGGTGCTTCGACATAAAGGCGAGGCGCTCGGAAGTCGTAGCCGGACATGCCCGAAATCTCGGCTGAACAGCGGAGTAAAGGCTGCCTTAACCATGTTCGGCGCCATATTCCAAGCTCTCGCTACCCTCGCCGGCCAACCAGCGGGAAGAGGGCAGCCTTTGCCGCCATGTCGCCGAATTCCGCGCGTCTTTAATACGGGCCCGAATTCGGGCATGCTAGCGGGTACACGAAAGGGACGCATCATGAGCTGGAGCGTCGCAAAGGGGATGGTGTTGGCGCTTGGCGTCAGCGTCAGCACAATCGGCACCGCGTCAGCGCAGACACCGGCCGCATCGCCGTGCGCAGGTTTTATACCGTTGCGCGACACCGCCCAGCAGCGGGCGCATGAAATCATGGCTGCGGAAAAGCGTCATGCCCCGCCCAAGGATTTGTGCACGGCGGTGTCGCACTTCTACGTCGCCGAAGGCGCGGCCCTGAAATTCCTCGAAGCCAATCAGGCTTGGTGCGGCATTCCCGAGCAGGCGATTGCCGGGGCCAAGGCCAATCATGAAAAGACGCTGCAATTCCGCGATCGAGTGTGCAACCCTGCTGCTCAGATGCGTCTGCCGACACTGAGCGATGCCATTGGCACCCCAACGCTCGATACCGAGAAGAATACCAAGACAGGCAGCGGCGGCACGTTCGACACCCTCACCGGCAATCCGCTGGCCAAATAAATGAACCGGGCGACCGGTTCAGTCGCGGATGCGACCGGCAATTGGGTCGACACACTCGCTCCTATCTGGCTACGGCCCTATCTGCGGCTTGCCCGTCTCGACCGGCCGATCGGCTCCTGGCTCTTGCTCATTCCCTGTTGGTGGTCTTCGGCGCTGGCTGCAGTCGCCGCTCATGCTCGGACGCCGAGCCTTGCCCACATCGTGTTGTTCTTCGTCGGCGCCTTCGCCATGCGCGGTGCCGGCTGCACCTGGAATGATATCGTCGACCGCGATCTCGACGCGGCCGTAGAGCGGACGCGTTCACGCCCGATCCCATCGGGCCAAGTTAGCCTGGCCCAGGCGGCTTTGTTCCTCGTGCTGCTGGCGCTGATCGGACTTGCTGTGCTCATGGCGTTCAACCGCTTTGCCGTCGCGCTTGGCATCGCTTCACTCGGCATCGTCGCCGTCTATCCGTTCATGAAGCGCATTACCTATTGGCCGCAAATCGTGCTCGGTCTGGCGTTTTCCTGGGGCGCGCTGATGGGCTGGGCAGCAGCATTCGGCAGCCTCGCGCTGCCCCCGCTTCTGCTCTACGCCGGCTCGATCTCCTGGGTGATCGGTTACGATACGATCTACGCCCACCAGGATCGCGAAGACGACGCATTGATCGGCATAAAATCGACCGCGTTGCTTTTCGGCGGGCGAACCAAGCCGATGCTGGCCGTGTTTTATAGTCTCGCGGTCGTCTTGCTTGCCGCAGCCGGCTTCACCGCCGGCGGCGGCATTGTCTTTGCGCTTGGGCTTTGTGCATTCGCCGTCCACCTCGCCTGGCAGATCGCGCGACTCGACATCACCGATCCGGATAATTGCCTCGCCGTATTCAAATCCGATCGCGACGCCGGGTTGATCCTGTTTGCCGCTCTGCTGCTCGACGCCGCGTTGCGTTGAATTGCATGACTGCCCCACAGCGAGCGCACTGCACCGGCCTTGTCGATTGTACCGAGTAGCGAGAGGATAAAGCTAAGATCGGCAGACACCGATTCGTGGGGGTAACCCCAACAAGAATGACAAATTTATCTGAGGGAGGTGATGCATGAGATCAGCAGCCATGTTGAGCCTGACCGTCGCGCTTGCTGCGGTACTGTGCGAACCGACACTGTCATCGGCAAGCGCGGACGACCAAGCGCACGCCGCCATCGCCGGCCAGGTTACCTCCGCCGCCGAAGGCGCCATGGAGGGCGTTGTCGTCACCGCGCACGAGCACGGGTCGATCGTTTCGGTCAGCGTTGTTACCAACGCCAAGGGGCACTACGCATTTCCGGAAAACCGGCTCGTGCCGGGTCACTACACGCTTGCGATCCGCGCCACCGGCTACGATCTTTCCGCTCCCGCCGCGATCGACGTCGTTGCCGAGCAGACCTCGAACGTCGACCTCAAGCTCGTGCCGACCAAAGATCTGCCCGATCAGCTCACCGATGCCGAGTGGATGATGAGCGTTCCCGGCACCGACAACCAAAAGGCTGTTCTGCTCGATTGCACGAGCTGTCACACGCTCGAACGAATCGTGCTCTCGACCCACGATGTCGACGAGTGGATGCAAGTCGTGCATCGGATGAAGGGCTATGGCAACGTGAGCCAGCCGGTCAAGCCGCAGCCGATGCTGGATACGAAGCGCGCCGGCAGTCCAGAGCAATATCGCAAGCTCGCCGAATACCTGGCGACCATCAATCTGAGCTCCACAGACAAGTGGGCTTATCCGCTCAAGACGCTGCCGCGTCCCACCGGAGACTCCACGCAAGTCATCGTGACCGAATACAACTTGCCGCGCCCCACCATCGAGCCGCACGACATCGTGCGCGATAAGGACGGCAACATCTGGTACACGGACTTCGGCGAAATGTTCATTTCGAAGTTCGATCCGAGGACGCTCAAGCTCACCGAATATCCGATCAAGACCTTCAAACTCGACGCACCGGTGGGCCTGCTCAGCCTCGCCTTTGATAAGGAGGGAATGCTCTGGTTCGACACCATGTATCAGGGGGCCATCGGCACAATCGATCCAAGGACCGGGAAGACCACATATTATCCGCTGCCAGCGAAGTGGAATTATAGAGGCGTGCAATTAAACTTCGTCGGCCTCCGCCACGACGTCGACGACAAGGTGTGGACCAAGGAAGTCGGTCAGCAATACGTCTATCGATTGGACTTGGCCACCGGCGATTGGCAGCGGTTCCATCCAACTGATTCGCTGCCAGACGCCGCTCACCATCACTACGGCATCTATCAGGTGATATCGGACGCGCAGAACAATCTGTGGATGGCCGAATTCAGCGAAGGCTATCTCGGCAAGATCGACGCCAAGACGCTGCAGGTGACCTGGTACGCGCCGCCCACGCCGCACGCCCGCTTGCGTCGCATGGAAGTGCGGCCGAACGGCGACATCGTCGTCACCGAGTATCGCGGCAACAAGGTTGCGGTGTTCGATCCGAAGACGGAAAAATTCACCGAATACAGCATGCCGCCGGGGACCTATCCGTACCGGGCGAATTTCGACAAGAACGGCGACATCTGGGCCTCCACCATGAGCACCGATCGCGTGGTGCGTATGGATCCCAAGACCGGCCAGACCGATCAATATCTGATGCCGTCAGACACCAACATGCGCACGGTGTATGTGGACAACACGACGAACCCGGTGAGCTTCTGGGTCGGCAGCAACCACGACCACGCGGTAGTCCGCGTCGAACCGCTGAACTGAGTTTTGCCGGCGCACGCTGATCGCGGTGCTTGCTAAGTCCCTTCCCGCACAGCGGGAAGGGACTCGCGCAAAGTTACGATGGGGCGACGGCTTGAAGCGGTAAGCGTGATACGCGACCGCGGGCGCTGACGAAGGCAGTCGAAAACATGGCCAAGGGTCTTTTCTCCACGTTGTTTGGAGTCGCTATTGTTTCGGCAGTGGTGGTGGCGCCCGCGCAGGCAGCCGACGATATCTCCTCGCGGCTGGAGATCTGCAGCGCCTGCCACGGTTCAAATGGTACGCCGACCAATCCCGCCGCGCCGATCATCTGGGGGCAGCAGGAGAATTACCTCTACAAGGAATTGCACGACTACCACAGCGGCGAGCGCAGCAATGCGATCATGTCGCCGATGATCAAACCCTTCAGTCTGGACGATCTTCGTAAGGTAGCCGCTTATTTCGCGGCCAAGAGCTGGCCGGCAAAGCAACCCGGTGCCACCGTGGCGCCACCGCCCGAAAGCATTGCGATGTGCAAGGCTTGCCATGGACAGAACTTCGAAGGTGGCGCGCCGGCCCCGCGATTGGCCGGGCTCAGTTACGATTACCTGATCGGAGCAATGCGTGCCTTCGCGGGCGGCAAGCGGACCAATAATCTCGACATGCCGGGCTTCATGCGAGCACTGACCGACGACCAGCGCGAGGCCATCGCACAGTACCTTTCATCCTTATGAGCGATCTCGTCGTCGAGCAAGCGCCCAAGCCCTCGTTACGCGCAAGCCAAGCTATTGGCGTGGACTAAAGTCCTGGTTCGGAAACGCCGACGCGTCGGGCACCTTGATCACGATGAACGGATGTTCGACCGCGGCGTGGCAGGCATTGCAGCCGGCCGTAAGCTGCGCGTAGGCGGCGGCAAATTTGTGTACGTTTTGCTCTTTGATCGCAGCGTCGACCGCGTTCATCGGTTGGGTGAGAGCGGCATCGACGAGCTGTCCGACCGGAAGCCCCATAAACTTCGGCTGCGCCTTGATAATGCCGGCGAACGACTGACGGATCTCGACCAAAGCATATTGCGCCAGCGGCCAATTCTGCGCCTCGCCGGCGAGGCCAAGTTTGGCGTGACGAGGCTGGATCAGAGTGTTCATCATGTCGCCCATGGTCAGCGTGTAGGGTACCGGCGCGCCATTGGACGTGTCCGTGGACGCTGCTTGCGGCGAAGCGGCGCTTCCCATGGCGGCGCTGAACAACAGTGCCAACGCACCAAGGAGTGCGGGATATTTGTTCATGGGCCACCTCGCGTTTCGGAACTCGGCTTGATACGGCTCACTGCTTCTGCAGATAGCAATCGACCTCGATAGGATCCTTCATGTCGCCGGCAGGATGCGGCCGGCGGACGACGTTTGCCTGCTTGTAGCCGGCCTTGGCGCAGGAAATGTTGACATCGTCGGGATTGACGGTCTTGCCGAACCCCGGGAGTTTGTAGAGGCCCAGAATATCGGTGGTGGTCACAAGCGCGCCGCCCTTGAGCTCGCCCGTGACCTTGGCGTCGTTTATGCCGACTCCGCCGACCTCGCGCACGAAGCCGAAAAACGGCGGCCCATCGGCTCCGCCATTGATGTCTTGATTGAGCAGGCTAACGCCGCCGGCACGGGCAAGAATAGGACAAAAACAGATTACTGCGACGATCACCGCGACTGGCCGACGAGCCATGCGTGCAATTCCCGGATATTTTCCGCTTCCTCGGCGCTGGATGCTTGAGCCCCCGTGAGCACCCACACCGAGAGTACCCGATCGCGTTGAAGAAGATAAGCAACGATTGCGATCGCGGACAAAGGTGCGAGCCGGTAACGGAATCCCGTTACAGTGCGGCCGCCACGATCGGGCTTACAATCCGGCCAATCCCGAATAAACGCCGAAAATCACGGTTGCCGCGATCACCAGCGCGACAACGACCGCGTAGGCGCCGCGCAGCCGGTGTACCGGCGGCAAGCGGCGCGCCAACATGTAAAGAAATGTCAGAACGATCGGCAACAGCAGTGCATTCATAACCTGTACGCCGACACTCAGACTCACCAGATTGACGCCTGACACAACGATCAGCGCGCCAAGAACCAGCGTCACGGTATAAATCCCGTAAAACCACGGCGCTTCTTGCGGCTCGTGCTCGAGATAATGCTTGGCGCCGAGAACTTCGCTGACCGTTCGTGCTGCGGTGAGCGTCACCACGATGGTCGCCACCACGGCCGCGCCTGAGAGTCCGAGCGCAAACAGAATTTTTCCTGTGGCATTGCCGAGATAGGGCGTGATCGCGTTGGCGATTTCCTGCACCGTGTCCAGCGAGCCGTGATTGTTGGAATGGGCGAGCGTCGCTGCGGTCGCTATCAGAACGGCGGCCATGATGATTTGAGTCACCACGGCGCCAAATGCTGTGTCCAGGCGTTCCGCTCGCAGATCCGTCAAGGTCAGCCGTTTCTCGACTACGGCGGACTGCTGGTAAAACACCATCCACGGCATGATCACGGCGCCGATATTGGCGGCGACGAGATAAAGATATTTCGGGTCGTTCCACGGGATCGCCGTCAACCCGCCGGCAAGCGCTGTGAAGTGCGGCTTGGCTTGCCATGCTACCAGGACGAAAACCAATTCGAAGGCGCCGACCGCGATCGCGATGCGCTCGACGGAAAGATACGAGCCCTTGTAGGCCATGAAGATGAGAGCGGCGACGATCAGGGTCATGGTGACCGGCGCCGGCACGCCGAACAGCAAGCCAACGCCCGCCAGTCCGCTCAACTCGCTCAGCAACGCGCCTATACAGGCGACAACCAAAGTCGCAACCGACAACCACGCCCAGCCGCGCCCGAAATATTCCTTGATCGCCTCGGCGTGGCCTTTACCGGTGACGATGCCCAAGCGGACGGTAAGCTCCTGAACGATATAAAGCACCGGAATGAGCACGACCTGTAGCAGCAGCAGCCGGTAACCCCATTCGGCGCCGCTCTGCGCCGCGGTGATTATGCTGCCGGCATCGGTATCGGCGAGCATGACCACGAGACCGGGACCGGCTACGAGCGCTAAGCGCCGCCAGTGCGAGCGGGACGGAAGGTCGAGTTTGGCGTCGGGAGTAGCATCCATCGATGCCACATTAGGCGATCGATTTTTGAAATGTAAGGGACGAAATAATGACACGTTTTTTGAAGTAGAAGAATTCTAATGAGCGTCACCGCAGGACCGCAGGCAAAGAAAACTGATCTCCGCCCCGGGGGAAAAATCGGTCACCAAGCAAAGCCGGTATGCTGCTTTATCCTGCAGCCCATTCGGTAAACGCGGCCATGTGTCCCGGCGTGAATGCTCGACAACGTGCCTCATTGGGCTAAACTTCCGACAATAATCCAAACTCGAAACAAGGGGAGGATCATGAGCGGCCTAATATCCAGCAACGCCTTTTGGACGATATGGCTGTTCGTTCACCTGATTCTGGCACTGGGTCTTCTCGGTGCACTGACGCATCAGGCCATGGCCGTGGCGCTGCCGGCCCGAAAGGCGACCGGCGGCATCATTACCCGCTACCGCGCAGTGCCCGCCGCCGGATATGCCACAGCGGTCTGCGTGCTGTGGGTGCTTACGTTCCTCGTCGGCTCCTTCATCTACACCAGCTATCGCATCAACATCCGCATCCCGCTTGAGCAGGAGCACTATTTCAAGACCGGCGGTTTCTTCGACTTCAAGGAACATGTCGCCACGCTCGGGCTGGTGCTGCTGCCGGCCTACTGGTTCTTCTGGAAGAACGCCGAGAACCCGGAATACGACAACGCGCGAAAGGGAGTGACGCTGGTGTTGGCCGTCATGTGCTGGTTCCTCTTCATCGTCGGCCACGTCCTCAACAACACCAGAGGATTCGGATCATGAGCACGGCCAGCACGGCGGGTTCCCCGACCACAGCCGCCCCAATATCCGCTGCCGGATCGTCACTCGCGGCCGCGCGCAAGTTCAAGGCATTCGCCACGACCTTCTCCATCTCTGGCCCGGTCGTGTACTGCCTGACCGTCTATATGAATTGGCCGGTATTCACTTTCTGGCCCGCAAACGACCATTTCGACTGGGGAATGGTAACCAAGGGTCAAGGACCCAACATGCTTTGGTACGGATGGACCTTGACGGCTATCCTGATATCGGCCGGCCTCGGCATCATCGCCATGTTGCTTCCGGAGCGAGTGATACGCAAAATTCCGCTTGCCCTGGTTTGGATATTCCCGATCCTGGCGATCCCGTTCGTAGTCTACTCGCTGATGTTTTGGTGGCGACTCGCCTTCAAACAATAAGGCTCCGCCGCCTTCTCTCCGGCCCGTTGTCCGGCATTCTAGATACCGACGGGGGGTGCAGCGATCGGGCAACAGCGCCGCGCTACTGTACGCCAGCATCGTGCAGATACTGCAAGTCGGCAAAGCGCCCCGCTTGCGGCAACGGCAGCTTGAGCAAGCCCGCTTCCCCCATCATCGAGATCACCTGCTGCAGTGCCTTCAGACTTATCTCGCCGCGCTGTGGCAGCACATCGCGCCCGGGCTCGAAGAACAGGTCCAATGTTTCGGCAGCGATGGTGTCGGAGCAGCCGATCGATTCGGCGATGACCTTGATGACGGCAGCACGATTGGCCGAATCGTGAATGAACTGAAATGATGCGGCCATGGCGCGCACGAAATGCACGACCGCGTCCTTGTGCCTGTCCGCCCAAGAACGCCGAACGGCCGTGACCGTATAGAGAAATTCCGGCACCGCCTTGTCGGAGCGCCCGAGCAGAGAATAGCCTTGGGCGATCGCCTGCAAGTCCTGCGGTTGGCCGAGCACCACGGCGTCGCAGTCGCCGTGCAGCAGGCAATACAAGCGCTGCGGCGTTCCCTCTTCGGTTTTTGCGACGTAATCGCTGCGAGCGAGCCCGTGCTGCGCCAGCAACTTGCGCATGGAAATTGTGATAGTCCCGTGTTCGTCCGCGAGCCCAACGAGCTTTCCCTTAAGATCATCATAGGTTTTGATCGCGGGTTTAGCCACGAGGCTGTAAACCGGATTCTTGAATTCCGTATCGACAGCAACGGCGTCGGAGCCCGCCATGGCGGAGCGAATGAGAAAGGGCGTGGCGATATGTGTGACGTCGATCCAATTGGCGTCAAGCGCCGCGATCATCTTATCCTCGCCGCCCGGGACCGGGATGACGACTTGCACATTCAGTCCTTCGCGTCGGAAAAATCCCTCGCGTTGCGCAACCGAAATGGGAAGCGAAAAGATGCTATGCGCCGCCGAAAAAGCCTGGCCGTAGCGCAAGTTCAGCATCCGCGCCGCCGCGCCGCGCGTAAAGCACGCGGCCAGCACCGCCGCAAAGACGATACGCGCCGCGAAACGCCAGATTTGTTCAAGCATCGGTCTACGCTTGATCAATTAATTCCGCCGCGAGTTCGGTAATCTTCGGTAGGATAAGGTTTGTAATTCCCGTTCTGCGGGTGGGCCGCCATATCCCTTTCCGTCTAAGTTGAAATTTGCATCCGAATGCAGCGCAAAAATAAGGAGACGTAAATCCTTCGCTAACGCGGGTAAGGGAAAATGCGTAGCGTGTTTGGCCTGTCCAAGTTGAGCCATGTACCATCTTACCGTCATCGCCGATGACCGCGCCAATACCGATGTGCTTCGCAAACAGCTCGCGGGCATTTTCGATATCGAAACCGAAACGGTTGAGGAAGCCATACGCTCGTCTCCAGGGGCAGCGACTGTATTCGATATCAATCTCAGCGATGAGCCGTCCCTCCTGAAATTGAAGTCTTGGCTGGGGCGTAAACCGGCCAATGCGAAGGTAATATTTCTAGCCGACAGGACTTCGCATTTGCAGCACGCAAGAGCGTACGCGCTCGGGGCGACTGACGTTCTGCATCGGCCCATCGATGGCCGTGAGCTTCTCGCCAGGCTGTGGGGCGACGTCACGTCTCTATCGTCTGACCCCGCCAATGCGGCAATTCGCAAATCGCCGGCGGTCGCTTCAGCCATTGACACCTTGCAAAACATTTTTTCCTCGGCGTGCCTTGGAGAACCGCTCGACGCGAAATCGATCGACTCCGCAGGCGACAATGTTGTCGGCCATGTTGAGACGCATGGCCTCACGGCGTGGATCGACACTGTTCGGACCCATCACAGTGCGACCTACCAGCATTGTCTGCTCGTCACCGGATTGGCGGTGGCCTTCGGACAGCAGATCAGAGTTTCCCGCGCCGATCGGCAGCGCTTGTCCTTTGCCGGCATGCTTCACGACATCGGCAAGGCGCGAATTCCGCTCGCCATTCTCGAAAAACCGGGGCGCCTGGACGACGATGAGATGGCGGTGATGAAAAAGCATGCGCAGTATGGCTTCGACGCATTGGCGACGGCGCCCGGGCTGCCGACCGAGATGCTCGACATGGTGGTTCATCACCATGAGTACCTGGATGGCTCCGGCTATCCGCACGGGATTGGCGCGAGCGAGATTTCAGACCTGGTGCGAATGATCACCATTGCGGACGTATTCGGCGCGCTCATTGAACGCAGGTCATACAAGCCGCCGCTATCGGGACTGGCCGCTTACAACGTTCTTCTCGATATGGGCCCTAAGCTCGACAAAGATCTGGTTCGGGCATTCGAACCGGTCGCCAGCCTCGGGCGAAACCAGGCGTCCGGCTGACTTCTGTTTTCGCGATCGGCGTTGAATCGATCGCAAGGCCCACCGCGCTTTCCCACAACCCGCCGGTGTGTGTACACTCGCTTGTATGGCAACCCCGGCGCGAATACGCGTACTGGGCGCCACGAGCCGTGCCGGTCCTGCGCGCGCGGCGGCGCTGGCGCCAAATTGGCGTGCTCTGTTCGCCGCAGCGCTGTCCCGGGAAATCGACGGCCGGCGGTTCTTCCTTTGGATTCCAGTTGCCGCGATGGGTGGTGTTGCGCTCAACATGGCGGCCGACCGCGAACCGGTATTGTGGCTGCCGGCGCTGCTCATGGGACTCTGCGCCACGCTTGCCTGTATTTGCCGCACGCGCCCGCTTGCGCTCGGCATTTGGGTCGGCTTTGCCGCCCTTTTCGCCGGCTTTCTGTCCATGGGGTTGCGCACAGCGCGGGTCGAGGCGCCAGTGCTCGATCATGTCCGCACCGTCAAATTGCAGGGCTTCGTCGAGGAAGTCGACATCCGGCAAGCCGGCGGACGTTTTATCGTCCGCGTGGTCGATGCCGGTGCGCTGCCTTCGCGTCTTACTCCGCACCGCGTGCGCGTAACCACGCGCACGACACCCGACTTCGCGGCGGGCGATTATGTGGCGTTCGCTGCGCGGCTCTGGCCGCCGCCGCGTGCGGTGGAGCCCGGCGGTTACGATTTCTCACGCGACGCTTATTTCGAAGGCGTCGGCGCCGTCGGCACGGCGTTCGGCACCATCGCCGTTCTGCCGCCGCCCCGCGACGCTCCATGGCGCGAGCGTCTTTTTGCCGCGATCGACCGGGCGCGCAATCGGCTCGCGGTACGCGTCGACACGATCATCGGCGGCGATGAAGGCGCCATCGCCGCCGCGATGGTCACCGGCAAGCGCGATTTTCTGTCCAACGATGCCAAGGACTTGATTCGCGAGGCCGGCATTTTCCACATCATCACCATTTCCGGCCTCCAGATGACTCTCGTGGCCGGCATTTTCTTCGTCCTGGCGCGGCGGCTGTTCGCGCTGTCGCCGGCCCTTGCCCTCAATTATCCGATCAAGAAATGGGCTGCCGGAATCGCCATGATCGGTTCCCTCCTCTACGACATTGGAACAGGCTCGCGCGTCGGCACCGAGCGGGCGCTGATCATGACGCTGATCGTGCTTGGCGCCGTCATTCTCGACCGGCGCGCCCTCTCCATGCGCAATCTTGCGCTCGCGGTGATGGCGATTGTCGCGCTGGAGCCCGACGCCATTCTCGGCGTCAGCTTTCAGCTCTCCTTCGCGGCGGTGGCTGCGCTGATCGCCGTGATGGAGGCGCGGCTTTCGCTGCTCGATCACCGCCGCGACCCGCTTCTGCCGGCGCGCGACCGGCCACAGCGCCGCGGCGCGCTCGCGGTCCATTTCATCGATAAGCCGCTGCGCCTCGTGCTCGCCGCTTTTTGCGCCACCTGCGCAACTGCCTCATTCATGGCCTATCATTTTCATGATCTGAGCCCGTACGTGCTGATCGGCAATCCGCTCACGCTGGCGGTCATCGAATGTTTTGCCGTGCCGGGCGCACTCTTGGGCACCGCACTTTATCCGCTCGGGCTCGATGCACCGGTCTGGATCTACGTCGGCTTCGGCATCAAATTCATCCTCTATATCGCGCGCTTTATCGCTGCCGCGCCGGGCTCGACGCTGCACGTGCGCGCATTTGCACCCTACGCGCTACCATTATTGAGCCTTGCAGTGATGAGCACCGTTTTATGGCGCAGCTGGCTTTTTCGCGCCAGCGCCATTCCCCTAGCGGTGCTGGGCATTATCGGCGCGCTCAACGGACCTCGTTACAACGTCATCATCGCCCCGTCCGGCGATCTCGTTGCGGTGCGCAACGCGGAGGGGAAACTGCAAATCGTCGGCAAACGTTACAACGGCTTCACGGCCGAACAATGGTTGAGCGCCGACGCCGATGACCGCGATGCGGCCTCGGCACGCGATCCCCACGCGCGCTGCGACCGCGACGCCTGCATCGCCGCGCTGCCGGCAGGCCGCTTGCTGAGCGTCGTGACGGCACCGCCGGCATTCCAAGAGGATTGCGTCCGCGCGGCAGTTCTGGTGAGCACACTCGCCGCACCGACCGATTGCCGGGCACAAGTCTTCGATCCTAGCCGACTGGCGCTTACTGGCGCGGTCGGACTGACCTGGAACGGCTCGCGTTTTGTCGTGGCTGCGGACCGGTCCGATCTCGAAGATCGGCCGTGGTCGCCGATGCCGGCGGGCGTGCAGAACGATGAAATGATTCGCCCGCCCTCCGGCGGAACGCCGGACGCCGACCCTGCAGATCCGTAATGGCCCACCGGGCCGGCGACTTTTTTGTGACAGAACTTTGCCGAAGCGGAGACTATGCGCAAAAACCATGCGTCTATGATTGATCGGCATCCCCACCACGACAAATCCCCAGACAAACATCATAGGGACTTTGACCAGCCGCGAAGTCGTCACATTTTCATGCGGCCATTCAACGTGGTGGAGCCGCCCGAGCGGGGGCGGACAAGTACGGGGGACGTTGATGAATATTCTCAAGACACTTGGCTCCGACACCGAAAAGTCAACGGAAGTCGAAGTCGAGGGCAATATTCGCGAATTGGTCCGGCGGGACAGCACCGCTTTTCGCCATGCCGACGGCGACAGCGAACTTGCCGCCAACAGCCTGAGCACGCTGCTGCGGCGGGTGTCGGGCAACTCGGCGCGCGAGATCGACAATCTGATCGGCGAACTGCGAATCTTGCGTGACAAGCTGCAGGCCGACAGCACGCGCGTCGAACGGGATATCGTCGAGTACGCGGCACTGAGCCAATCGGTGATTCAGTTGACCAAGATCATCGCCGAAGGCGTCACCCACGTGAAAAAAGTGCCGGACGCTCCGAGCATCAGCGAATAGGCATCGAAATTCGGCGCGCACTGCCGGCGCGGATTCAAACTTCGCAATCGCTTACGTCGCTAAATGTTGGAGCTTAGTTCCGTGCGATAATTTCGCGCTCGCCGCGATGCACGAGCGGCGTTTCCGGCAAAGCCCCAGGTCGACGGCGCATGAGGCGCGCGGGCCGGCGGCGGGCGACCGCGCTGCGCCGGCGGCGGCGCCACGTCGGCGCTTCAATGCGCAAGAATTCGCCGAGCCGAACGAACGGCTCGCGCAGGTGGCCGTCGCCCTCGGCGACCAGGAGCGGAAGCCCGAGGACGCGGCCCCAAGATTGCCATTCGGCGACGACGTCGTCACTTTCCGTGGTGGAAAAAAGCGGGAGCGACAAAGCCGGGTCGCCGTGTTCGAGCACCACGGCAATTGAACTCGGCACCGTGCCGGCTTCGGTGAAAGCAAGCCGAATGGCAACGCCGCGGAATGCAGCGACGGGCAAGTTCAGCGCCATGCGCATGCCCCGCACCGAGCGGCGCAGCACCACACGCTCGCGATGCAGGTCAACGACGCGCAGACGCTGATCCGCCGCTTCATCGGCCGCGGTAAAGCGCACGGGCAAGGAGAAGGGGTCGAGCCGCATGGGGGTACCCATCGCACTTACGCAATGGGATTCCCCGGCACGGCTCGACCCGGCAGTGAGCCTGCCGGCTTCCATTCGACGCCTCGAACCTTTAGACCGGCAATCGCCTCGGGCCGAACCGATTGCCGCTCTAAGATTTCGTTGGAGCATGATCCTTTCGGAAAACCGCAAACCCGCTTTTCCCGATCACGCTCAGCTCCCCCCGGGCCGTTGCCGCCCGGTTGCCGCAACATTGCCAGAAGGCGGTCGTAATCGGCTTAACAACGCTGGTTAAGAGGTCGTATTGCTGCGTGCAACGGCGAGCATGATTGACGAGACGTTGCCGACAGCCGGGAAACCTGCCGAAATTTGCGCTAGCCGGCCTTTTGCGGTTGAATCGCGCCCCACGCAGCCACATGTTCGCCTCGCCGCCGCCTCATCCGTATCAACCGAAGAACCTGTAAATGACGTCGCTGCTTGACCAGTCCGCGCTGTCCGATCTCGCCGAACGCCTCGTGACCGCCGCAAGGCGCGCCGGAGCAGATGCCGCCGACGCCATTGCGGTACGGGGCGTTTCACTCTCGGTCGACGTGCGCGACGGCGCGGTGGAGGAATCGCAGCGCGCCGAGGGCGACGATGTGGGATTGCGCGTTCTGGTCGGGAATAAGCAGGCGGTGGTTTCGACCAACGATATCAGGGCGGACGGCCTCGACGCGCTTGCGGCGCGCGCAATCGCCATGGCGCGCGTGGCGCCCGAGGATCGCTTCGCCGGTTTAGCCGACGAGTCGCTGCTTGCGCACGACTTTCCGGCGCTCGATCTCCTCGATCCCGACATGACGTCGGTCGAGACTTTGGAGCAGCGCGCTCGCGAGGCGGAAGCGGCAGCACTCGAGGTGACCGGAGTCACCAAGTCAGGCGGGGCCTCGGCCTCCTCCGGCATCGGCGGCATGGTTTTGGTCACCAGCCACGGCTTTCGCGGCGCCACGATCTCCTCGAGCCATTCGATCGTGATGCAGGCGATCGCCGGCGACGGCACCGGCATGGAGACTGACTACGATTACAGCGCAACGCTGCACGCGGCCGACCTCGAAAACGCGCGACAAATCGGTCGCAGCGCCGGCGAGCGGGCCGTGAAACGGCTCAATCCGCGAAAGGTCGCGACCCGCCGCGTGCCGGTCGTATTCGATGCGCGCATTTCCGGATCGCTCGTCGGCCATCTCGCCAGCGCCGCCAATGGCAGCGCTATCGCACGCAAAACCAGTTTCCTGCGCGAGAAACACGGCGAGCCAATAATTCCGCGCGACTTGGACGTTATCGACAATCCGCTGCGCAAGCGCGGCCTGCGTTCGCGCCCATTCGACGCCGAGGGCGTGGCGGCACGCGTGCACAAAATCGTCGAGAACGGCGTGTTGAAAACCTGGTTTCTCGACTGCGCCACCGCGCGCGAGCTTAATCTGCACACCACCGGTCACGCCCACCGCGGCGTATCATCGACGCCGTCGCCGGGTCCGACCAATCTGCATCTGACGCCCGGCACGAAAACGCCAAAAGAATTGATCGGCGAAATTGAGGACGGCTTTTTCATCACCAGCCTGATCGGCATGGGAGTCAATCTGGTGACTGGCGACTATAGCCGGGGCGCCGCGGGCTTTTGGATCGAGAACGGCGAATTGACCTACCCGGTAAGCGAAGTCACGATCGCCGGACGCTTGCTGGACATGTTCAAGAGCTTGAGCCCGGCAAACGATCTCAGCTTCCGCTACGCCACCAATGCACCGACCTTGCGCGTGGAGGGCCTGACTGTTGCCGGCCATTGAGGCCCTCGACATTGCGGATGCAGCCGCACATCTCGCCGCGTGCGTGCGCGAGGCGGGCTTGCTGGCATTGTCGATGTTCGGCACAACGCTGAAGAACTGGACGAAGGGCGCCTCTTCGCCGGTATGCGAGGCCGACATTGCCGTCGACGCCCTGTTGCGCGAGCGCCTCGGCGGCGCCGAGCAGGGTATCGGCTGGCTTTCGGAGGAAAGCACTGACGATCCGGCCCGATTGGCCTCTTCCTTGATTTGGATCGTCGATCCAATCGACGGCACCCGCGGCTATATCGCCGGTCTGCCCGATTGGGCGGTGTCGGCGGCTTTGGTGCAACGTGGGCGGCCGATCGCCGCGTGCCTGTTCGCTCCTGTGACCGCCGAGTTTTTCATGGCGGTGGCTGGTAAAGGCGCAACCCGCAACGGTGTACCCATCACGGCCACGCACGACGCCAA
>JASHRW010000163.1 GCA_030037065.1 Xanthobacteraceae bacterium | reverse complement strand
TACATGTCGGTGCGGAAGGTGTGCTCAGAGAGGTCGAACACCACGGCGAGATGCGTGGGTCTTTCGTCCGGCTTCATGTCGCGCAACAGCTTCCACAGCATATTGCAGAAGCCGAACACGGCATTGAGCTGCAGGCCGTCGGACTTGCGGTTGATCGGCGGCAGCGCGTGATAAGCGCGGAAAATGTAGCCGGAGCCGTCGACCAGAAAGACGTGATCGCCTTTCTTCACCGGCTTGCCGGCAGGCGCGGGCATATTTTGCGCCTTCGTTTGGGCTTTTTGCGCTGTGGGCATGCTGGCCTTTAATATAAGAGTTTGGCACGAATTGGCACGATGCAGTGGACAATTCTCCGCACCCATTTTCACGCGTCACCCCCGGGCTTGACCTGGCTTGACCCGGGGGTCCATGCGGCGTTCCGGCTGCATGGATTGCCGGATCAAGTCCGGCAATGACGATCCCGCCGCTGCCGATCGACGCCGTATTGCCGCAACTGACCGCGCAGATGCGCGGCAAAAACGCCGCCGTGCTGGTCGCCCCGCCGGGCGCCGGCAAGACCACGCGGGTGCCGCTCGTGCTCGCCGGCGAGGCATGGGCGAGTGGCAAGCGCATCCTGGTGCTGGAGCCGCGCCGTCTCGCCGCCCGCGCCGCCGCCGCACGCATGGCGCAAACGCTTTCCGAGCGCGTCGGCGATACGGTTGGGCTACGGGTCCGCTTCGGCTCCAAAGTTTCGCGACGGACCCGCGTCGAGATCATCACCGAAGGAATTTTCACCCGACTCATCCTCGATGATCCCATGCTCGATGGGGTCGCCGCCGTCCTGTTCGATGAGTTTCACGAGCGTTCGCTTGACGCCGACCTCGGGCTGGCGCTGGCGCGCGATGCGCAGCAGGGCTTGCGCCCCGATCTGCGGCTCCTCGTCATGTCGGCAACGCTCGACGGCGCACGCATCGCGGCGTTGCTCGGCGGCGCGCCGGTGATCGAAAGCATCGGCCGCAGCTTTCCGGTCGAGACCCGCTATGCCGGTCGCGACGCCCGTCCGATCGAGCCGCAGGTCGCCGACACGATCGTGCGCGCGATGCGGGCCGAGCGCGGATCGCTGCTCGCGTTCCTGCCGGGCGCCGCCGAAATCCGCCGCACCACGGCACTCCTTGACGGCAGGCTCGACCCTTCGACCGATGTCGCGCCACTCTATGGCGCCCTGAGCGGCGACGAGCAGGATCGCACCATCGCCCCCGCCCCGCCCGGACGCCGCAAGGTCGTTCTGGCGACTGCGATCGCCGAGACCTCGATCACCATCGAGGGCGTGCGCATCGTCGTCGACTGCGGGCTTGCCCGCGTGCCGCGCTACGAGCCGGATGTGGGGCTCACGCGGCTTGAGACCGTGCGAGTATCCCGCTCGGCAGCCGATCAACGCCGCGGCCGCGCCGGTCGCACCGAGCCGGGCATTTGCTACCGGCTCTGGGATGAGCCGCAGACGGCGGCGCTCGAACCATTCGCCCAGCCCGAAATCCTCGCCGCCGATCTCGCGTCCTTCGCACTCGACCTTGCGGCTTGGGGAAGCACACCGGAACAGCTCGCATTCCTCGATCCGCCGCCGCGTGCGGCGCTAACCGAGGCGAAGACGCTGCTAGCTGACCTCGGCGCGCTGGATGCTGATGGCCGCATTACCGACGCGGGCAAGCATCTCCGACTTCTGCCGCTGCCGCCGCGGCTTGCGCGCATGGTAGTGGATGCAATTGCCCAAGGCGGCGCACTGCAGGCCGCCGAAATCGCGGCTATCATCTCCGAGCGCGGGCTCGGCGGTGACGATGCCGATCTCCGCGCGCGGCTCGATGCTCTGCACCGCGACCGCTCGCGCCGCGCGCGCGACGCCCGCGCCATGGTGGCAAGATGGGCGGAGATTGCAAATGTTCCCTCCCTCCTTGTGGGGGAGGGAAAGGGTCACCCTGTCGCGCCTGCGCGACAGGGCCCCTGGGAGGAGGGTGGCTCAACAGACGCTCATCCGTCGACGCAATCCCGTTCCACCCCCACCCCTAACCCCTCCCCACAAGAGGGAGGGGAACGATTAAGCGTCGGCGCACTCCTCGCCCTCGCCTACCCGGAACGCATCGCCAAGAACCGCGGCGGCGGAACGGGCGCGTTCCTGCTGGTCAACGGACGCGGCGCGCATGTCGACGCCGCCTCGCCACTGGCGCGCGAGCCGTTTCTCGCGGTGGCGGAACTGACCGGGACGGCTGCGGCCGGCCGGATCCTGCTGGCGGCGCCGGTCACGCTCACAGAGGTCGAGGAAGCCTTCGCCAGTCGCATCGAGACGCGCGAAGAGATCGCGTTCGACCCCGCAAGTGCGAGTTTGCGCGGGCGCAGAAGCCGCCGGCTCGGCGCGCTCGTCTTGTCTGAACAGACCGTGCACGTGGAACCAAGCGAGCAAAACGGGCAGCAACTCGCGAAAGGGATCGTCAGTTTCGGCATCGATCGGCTGCCGTGGAGCAAAGCGTTACGACAATGGCGTGACCGCGTCATGTTCTTGCGCACCACCGAAGGCAACGAGTGGCCCGACCTTTCCGATACGGCGCTCACCAGAAGAGCCGGCGAATGGCTGGCCCCGGCGCTGACGACGAAGACAACACTTGGCGAAATTACCGACGATGAATTGGAGGCCGCGCTGTGCCAGTTGCTGCCGTGGGCGCTGCGGCGGCGGCTCGAGGCCGAAGCGCCGACCCATTTCGAGGCTCCTACCGGCTCGCGCGTGCCGATCGATTACCAGGCCGAGGGAGGGCCCAAAATCGCGATCCGCGTGCAGGAGCTTTTCGGTCTCGATCGCCATCCGGCAATCGGCGGCGGCAGGGTGCCGCTGCTCATCGCGCTTCTGTCGCCGGCGCAGCGACCCGTTCAGACCACGCGCGACCTGCCGGGCTTCTGGCGCGGCTCTTATGCGGCCGTGCGCGCCGAAATGCGCGGCCGTTACCCGAAGCACCCGTGGCCGGAAAATCCCATCGCGGCGGCACCGACACGGCGCGCCAAGCCGCGCAGTCCATAAAATTTGAGGGAAAGTCTTGAATTTGAAGGAAAGTCTTGGCGCGCTGTTTACCGTCGGGCCGCAAATCCGCCACCGGCAGGGCATCGTATTAGCGCGTTGTTCGCAGCGCAGTGATTGGATGCCGGCATCTCGTTGCCGGAATTGCGTCCATGCGCTCTGTGCTCACTTTCACGGCAGCCGCCATTGTCGCCGGAATGATCATTCCGCGCTATGCCGAGCAAATGAACGCGCATTCGCAGCGACCGATGCCGGCGCAACCGGCGGCCGCGACTGGAGCCAATGCTCCCGAACTGGACTCGGTCGAGGTGCGGCGCGACGCCTTCGGTCACTTTAGCGTCGAAGGCCGCGTCGACGGACGGGCACTTCAGTTTACGGTCGATACCGGCGCCTCGGTGATCGCGCTCACCGCAGACGATGCGGCAAATCTCGGTCTCCACCCGGCTGCGAGCGACTACACCATGTTGATGCGCACGGCCAACGGTCTCATTCGCGCCGCGCCGGCCACCCTCGATATGGTCGAGATCGGCAATATCACGGTCCACAACGTCAATGCCGTGGTCATGCCGGAAGGAGCGCTCAGCGAAAACCTGCTCGGCATGTCTTTCCTGTCGCGGCTCAGTCATTTCGATTACAGCAACGGCAAGATGGTGCTGGAGCAGTAGGCATCGGCCGATAGCCGGATAGCGAGTGGCGAATAGGGAATGAATCTTCCCTACTCGATACTCGCTACTCGC
>JASHRW010000162.1 GCA_030037065.1 Xanthobacteraceae bacterium | reverse complement strand
CAATCCAGCCCGCCAAGGACGCGCACGACGATCACCTTGGCGTGGACGCCGACGCGCTCGATCCACAGATCGACCGACATCGGATGACGGAGCTCGCGCAAGTGTGCAAGCCGCACGCTCGGCAGGCTTGCCCGTTCGGTCTCCCAGGCAGCCGCAAGCCCGGCAAGATCGCTGTCAGCGAACGACAGCACGGCGATGTCGCCCGGCGGCTGGCCGAGATCGACCGCTTCGACGATCTCGTCGAGATTGGTCGAACTGGTCGTGAGCAGATGCATCGCTCAGCCTGATTTTATTGTGCGCATGATCTTTTCCGAAAACCGGCCTCCATTTTTCGAGAGCATGCGCTTAGCTCAGCAGCGCGCGCGTCACCGCGGCGCGATCAAGTCCCTTCAATCCGATCACCACCAGGCGGCCTTCCCGGGGCTCTGCCACGCTCCACGGCCGCTCGTATTGATGCGCAACCCGTGAGCCGACCGCCTGCACGAGAAGGCGCAGCGGTTTGCCGGCGACGGCGGCGAAGCCTTTGACCCGCAGCACGTCGAATTTTTCCGGCAGAGCGGCAATGCGCGCAGCGAGCGAAGCGGGATCGGCGACCTCGCAGAGCGGCACCACAAACGAATCGAAATCGTCGTGGTCATGCTCCGCCTCGGCGTCGTGGCGGGTGCGGCGATTGGCGATGTCGTCCTCGGTGCCCACCCCAAGCCCAAGCAGCAGCGCGGCATCGACCTTGCCATCGGCCACCGCGATCGTTTTGACGCTGCGCGGCAGCGCGCCGGCGATCGCGGCGCGCGCCTGGACAAGACCGGCCTCGTCGAGCAGATCGCGCTTGTTGATGACGACGAGATCGGCACAGGCGATCTGATCCTCAAAGACTTCCTCGATCGGATCGTCATGAGTGAGCGCGGTGTCGGCGGCGCGCTGTCGCGACAGCGCATTGAGGTCTTGCGCCACGCGGCCGTCAGCGAGTGCCGCGCCATCCACCACCACCACGACGCCGTCAACGGTGACGCGGCTCTTGATCGCCGGCCAATGGAAGGCCTGCACCAGCGGCTTCGGCAACGCGAGACCGGAGGTTTCGATGACGATGTGCTCGACGCCCGGGCGCGCCAGAATTGCATCGAGCGCCGGAACGAACGCGTCGGCGACGGTGCAGCACAGGCAACCATTGGCCAGTTCGACGACGTTCTCTTCCGGGCAGGCTTCATTGCCGCAGCCTTTGAGGATTTCGCCGTCGATGCCGACATCGCCGAACTCGTTGACAATGATGGCGAGCCGCCGGCCGCGCGCATTGGCAAGCACGTGGCGAATGAGCGTCGTCTTCCCGGCGCCGAGAAAGCCGGTGACGATGGTGCAGGGGACGCGGGCGAGCGAATCATTCATGGGTCGATCTCTTGAAAGCCGATGGGTGGAACGCGGGCGATCAAGCCGCGCTTAAGTTTCTCGGGGCGCCCGCGCCACGGCAGAATGCCATCGGCGGCGCGCGCGAGCAGGCGGGCACCGGCAATCAGTGCGTCGGCACATGTCGCGTCGAGCCCGCCGAAGACGTAAGTCCAGGAGCCATTGGCACGCATGGCCGCGCTCGGGCCGCGCGAACAGTTGGCAAGGCAGCGTAGCCTGCGGACCTCGACCTCCGTCCCGGCGGCGGCGCGTTCCGTGGCTGCCGCAAGGATAGCGCCAGGCCGCAGTTCGATATCCGCCTCGCCGGCGTAGCCGCACGTGATGCACACGTAGACGACAGGCGCGGCAGTCGAGACTGCGGCATCCATCAAACCTGCTGCAGGGATGCTGCTCACCCGCGCTGCTCCTGAGCGGCTTCGACCGGACTCGTTCGACCGGACTCGGATGGGTGCGCAATGCCAGTCGTCTCGCACCGAGGCACCCCGCCCGGCTCGACTGCATCGACGGCAGGTCTCCTGGCTTGCGGCTTTTGCGCCCGTCACCGCCTTCCCGGATGGCTCCAGTGGCTTTGTGGCACGGGCTTGCCGCTTACAGTTGCGGGGGCAGCTGCGGATTGGGAACGTTCGTTCCGCACCGCATTCCCTGTTCGCCCTCTGTCGAGGGACCGTCGATCGGGCTAGTGATAGATTTCGCCGGGCCGGGCTGTCAATCTACGCACCGAGTTGTGCAACCCAATCGCAAGCGATGCCCGGCATCACAAACCTAACGCTCGTCCTTGGCGGCGCCCGTTCGGGCAAAAGCCGCTATGCCGAAGGCTTGATCGCGGCGCTGCCGCCGCCGTGGGCCTATGTGGCGACCGCTGAAGCGCACGATCACGAAATGGCCACTCGCATCAGAGCGCATCGCGCGCGCCGCGGCGCGTCGTGGCGGACCATCGAAGCACCGCGCGATCTGGTAACGGCGCTTGCGGCCTGCGAGAGGATGCCCGTGCTCATCGATTGCCTGACGCTGTGGCTTTCAAATCTCATGCTTGCGGAGGACGACATCGATACTGAAATCGAAAATCTCGAACGGTCGCTTACGGTGTCGACCGCACCGATTGTGCTCGTCGCCAACGAGGTTGGGTCGGGCATCGTTCCGGAATTTCCACTCGGGCGAAAATTTCGCGACTTGCAGGGAACGCTGAACCAGCGCATGGCGGCGCGCGCCGACCGCGTTATGCTCATGGTCGCCGGCTTGCCGCTCGTGCTTAAAGGAACACTATGAACAACGATGCTGATCGCGGCCAAGCCGATCGCCATCGCAGCAAGATGCAAAAGCGCAAGGCGGTGCAGGACGCCGAAGTCGCCGGTAAGACCATCGAGAAGGGCTTGCTCATCGTCCACACCGGCACTGGCAAGGGAAAATCCACCGCCGCCTTCGGGCTCGCTTTGCGCATGCTCGGACGAGGCCACCGCGTCGCCGTGGTGCAATTCATCAAGGGCGCCTGGCACTCGGCGGAGCGCGACGCATTGGGAAGATTCGGCGATCAGCTAGCGTGGCACACGATGGGTGAAGGCTTCACATGGGAGACTCAGGACCGCGCCCGCGATGTCGCGGCGGCCGCGCGGGCCTGGTCTAAGGCCCGCGAACTGATGAACGATCCGCATTTTGCGCTGGTGATTCTTGACGAACTCAACATCGCGCTGCGTTACGAATATCTTGATCTTGCCGCCATCGTCGAAGCGCTCAACGCGCGGCGGCCGTCCCTTCATGTCGTGGTCACCGGCCGCAACGCCAAGCCGGAGCTGATCGCCGCCGCCGATCTGGTCACCGAGATGACGCTCATCAAGCATCACTTCGCCGCCGGCGTGAAGGCGCAAGCCGGAATTGAGTTTTAAGAATATGCCGGCGCGCGCGCTGATGTTTCAGGGCACCGGCTCGGACGTCGGCAAGTCGCTGATCGTCGCCGGGCTTTGCCGCGCACTTATGCTCCGCGGGCTCAAGGTCCTGCCGTTCAAGCCGCAGAACATGTCGAACAACGCCGCGGTGACCGCCGACGGCGGCGAGATCGGGCGCGCGCAAGCGCTGCAGGCGCGCGCCGCACGCGTGCCGGCGAGCGTGCATATGAATCCGGTGCTGCTCAAACCGCAGAGCGAGATCGGCGCCCAGATCGTGGTGCAGGGCCGCGTATTTGCGAGCAGCGCCAAGGCAGCCGCCTATCAGAATATGAAGGGAAATCTGCTGCCGTATGTGCTCGACAGCTTTGCGCGGCTGCGGAGCGAGGCCGATATCGTCCTGGTCGAAGGCGCCGGCAGCGCCGCGGAAGTCAACCTGCGCGACAACGACATCGCCAATATGGGATTCGCGCGCTCAGCCGGCGTCCCCGTCATGCTAATCGGCGATATCGATCGCGGCGGCGTCATCGCCAGCCTGGTCGGCATCAAGGAGGTCATCGCGCCTGAGGATTCGGCGCTCATTTGCGGCTTCATCGTCAACAAGTTTCGCGGCGACCCCGCGCTGTTCGCCGCCGGGATGGAACGCATCGCTCAACTCACCGGATGGGAACCGCTCGGCCTCGTGCCGTATTTCCCCGCAGCGCGATCGCTTCCGGCCGAGGATGCACTGGCGCTGGAGCAAAGCGCGTTGGTCAAAAAGCAAACACGCGTACACATTGCCGTGCCGGTCTTGCCGCACATCGCCAATTTCGACGACCTCGACCCGCTGGACGCGGAGCCTGCTGTCGATCTCGTCCGCGTCAAACCCGGCGACGCGCTGCCTGGCGACGCCAATCTCATCGTGCTGCCCGGCGCCAAGGCGACGATCGCCGATCTCAACGCGCTGCGCGCGGCCGGCTTCGATATCGACATCGCGGCGCATGTGCGCCGCGGCGGTTTCGTGCTTGGCCTGTGCGGCGGCTATCAGATGCTGGGGCGAACCGTCGCCGATCCTGACGGCATCGAAGGCTCGCCCGGAAAAGTCGACGGCCTCGGTTTGCTCGATGTCGCCACCACGCTGTCGGCCGGCAAATGCCTCAAACCGGCGCATGGAACGACCAGCGACGGCGCACCGTTTGCCGGCTACGAAATGCATATGGGCGTCACGGAGGGACCGGATCGCGCGCGACCGTTCGCGCACCTTGCCAATGGATCGCCCGAGGGCGCCGTATCGGCCGACGGCCGAGTGTTCGGCACTTACATTCATGGCTTGTTCGCCGACGACCGCCAACGCTCGGCCTGGCTCGCCCGGCTCGGTGCCGGCCCGACACGAATCGCCTACGATGCGCTGGTGGAGCAAACGCTCGACGCGCTCGCGGCGCACCTTGCCGACCATCTCGATCTCGATCGGCTGCTCACATTGGCGCGATGAAGTAGAGGCCGGCCAAAGTCGCTACGAGCGCAAGCAGAATGGCGTCGGCGCAACGGTACAACGCAAGCGCGCGCCGAATGTCGTCCGCATTGGCCTCTCGGCGGCCATCGCCCATCATGGCGTCCTCGACGCGCACCCCGCCGTAGACGCGTGACCCGGCAAGAGAAAGCCCGAGCGCGCCGGCCATCGCCGCTTCCGGATAGCCGGCATTGGGCGACCGGTGACGCGAGGCGTCGCGGCGGATCGCGCGCCAGGCTTGTTGTAGCGAAGTCTCCGCGCGCAGCCCCGCAGCGGCGACAATGAACAGCGCCGACAATCGCGATGCCGGCAGGTTGACGATGTCGTCGAGCCGCGCCGCTGCCCGGCCGAAGGCTTGGTAACGCGGCGTGCGATGGCCGATCATGCTGTCGGCGGTATTGATCGCCTTGTAGAGTGCGGCACCAGGGAGTCCGCCAATGGCCATCCAGACCACCGGCGCGACGACGCCATCGGAGAAATTCTCGGCGAGGCTTTCGATGGCCGCGCGGGCGACACCCGCTGCATCGAGCGCAGCGGTATCACGGCCGACGATTCGCGCCACCGCGCGGCGGGCAACGGCAATGCCGTCTTTTTCCAACGCCAAGGCGACTTCGGCTACGTGCTGGTGCAAACTGCGCTGTGCAATAAGCGTGCTGGCGACAAGCGCGGCGACGGCGATGCCGAATGGCAGGCGAAACAACCCGCGCTCCACGACGAGTGCGATCAATCCAACGATCGCCAGGAGGATCACGAGCGCAACAACACCCGCCGCGCGGCGACGAGCCGGTGTGTCCGTATCGCGATTAAGCGGGCGATCGAGCGCCCCGATCAGCACGCCGATCCATGTCACCGGATGGCCGATCGCCTTCACCAAGGCTTGCGGATAACCCAGGGCGAGCTCGATCAGCATGGCCAAAAGTGCAAGCGTAACCGACATGTCAGCCTTTGCGGGGGGAGCCGAACCGCTCCTGCATGGCGGCGATCTCGACGCCGCCCGGCGCCTGTTTCCCGGCGCGCCAGAACCTTTCATCGACCTGTCGACCGGGATCAATCCTATTCCGTATCGGCTGCCGCGCCTGCCGGCCGAGTTATTCGCCCGATTGCCCGGCTCGCAAGCGGCCGCGGCACTCGCTGCGATCGCGGCACGCGCCTACGGCGCGCCTTCGCCGGCTCATGTGGCGCCGGCGCCCGGAACGCAGATTCTGCTGCCGATCGTCGCGGCGCTGTTGCCACCGGGCCGCGCCGAGATTTTCCCGCCGACTTACGGCGAATTCGCCCACGCAGCGGCGCTGGCGGGCCATACCGTCACGTCGCTGCCCGATCTCGCCTCCGCCGGCGACGCGCAGCTTGTCTTGATCGGCAATCCAAACAATCCGGACGGACGGCTCACCGCGCGGCGCCATTTGCTCGCACTCGCCGAACGGCTGTATCGACGCGGCGGCATGCTGGTCGTCGACGAGGCGTTCATGGACGCGGGTCCTGCAGATCAAAGTCTGGCCGCGGATGTGTCACGCGGCAACATCGTCGTGCTGCGCTCGTTCGGCAAGTTTTTCGGCCTCGCCGGCATCCGACTCGGCTTTGCGCTGGCGTCGCCGCCGATCGCGGCGCGGATTGCGGCGAGGCTTGGGCCATGGGCGGTGTCAGGGCCGGCGCTGGCCGTCGGCGCCGAAGCGTTGGCCGACACGGGATGGATTGAACAAACAAAGCTCCGGCTCGCATCAGCAGCACAGCGGCTCGACGGGCTGCTGAACGACGCGGGACTGGACATCGCCGGTGGCACATCGCTGTTCCGCTTGACGCGCACGCCGATCGCCAACGAACTGTTTCATCATCTTGGGCGCGCCGGGATTCTGACGCGGGTATATCCCGACGAGCCGCATTGGCTGCGCTTCGGTTTGCCGCCCGATGAAGGCGCCTGGTCGCGTTTGCAGAGCGCTTTGGCTGCGTTCCGCCACGGCCGCTGGTCCATGGACTCGTAAAAAATGGCGCGGCAATTTGCCTTCGCCAATTTGATGCAGGGAACGATTTATGATTGCAGCGCAAGATGCTTTACTTGACCGCCAATGCACGCCATCGACACGCTTTATCAAGAACACTTGGCGCGCCGGCAACTTCCCTCGCGCGGCTTGCTCGAACAGCACACGCTCCGCATCACCGACGAAACCCTCGCGCGTACGATCGCCGGCCGGCTGGCCTGCGCTTTGCCCAGCGCCGAAGCCCTCGATTACCTCCGCCGCCACCTCCGGGCGCCCTTGCTTGCGGTGGCCGCGGGCATCGGCTTCTGGGCTCACTGCCTGCGCGAAGCCGAAGGAATCGAAACTTTGGCCACCGATCGCTTCGCGCCGGAGGACAATCCTCGCTTCAGGCGGCCGGGCTGGTATTCGGTGCAGCCGATGGATGCACTGGAGGCGCTGCACCGCTATCCGAACCATGACGTGCTCGGGGTCTGCCTGCCGCCAGGGCTAAGTCTGCAACAGGTGTACGAAGCTGCCCCGGGAGCGACCTCCCGACAACTTTTCGTGACCGGCTATTTCTCGCGCGCCGCCTTCGGCGGCGGGCAGGAAGGAATCATGTCCGAAGAGTACGGCTTAAGGTTCAGGCGAGTGGATTGCATCGCCCGTTGGGGCCTTGAGGCGCCGGATCGCCAAACTGTACTGATCCACACTTGGCGGGCGTGAAAAGAGCCGGCTGGGGGGAGGTGAAAGTCTCATTTCAGCCTGAGCCAAATGTCCTCTAAGCTTTCCGGCATGAGCGCGCCTTCACATTCGTCCGAGACAGCGCAGCAGACGGTCAGCTTCGATCATACCTTCCGCAGGCGCCTTCGCGACCTTCTCATCTGGCGTCGCGACGTTCGCCGTTTCCGCCGCGATCCATTGCCGGAAGGCACGTTGAACGATCTCATCGAGCTGGCGTGCCTGGCGCCGTCAGTGGGCCTAAGCCAGCCTTGGCGATTCGTCATTGTCGATGACGCAGCGCGTCGAGAGACGATCCGGCACAATTTCGCGACCTGCAATGCCGCAGCGCTGGCGGCGCAGGAGCGCGAACGGGCCGCGCTTTACGCGCAGCTCAAGCTCGCCGGATTGGTGGAAGCGCCCGCTCATTTGGCGGTGTTCGCTGACCGCGCGACTGCGCAGGGCCACGGCCTTGGCCGCCACACCATGCCGGAGATGATCGAGTACTCGGCAGTCACCGCCGTGCATACGATCTGGCTCGCCGCGCGCGCGCAGGGCGTCGGCATGGGCTGGGTTTCGATCCTCGATCCGCAGGTGGTCGCTGCGGCGCTTGACGTGCCGCCGGAATGGAAATTCATCGGCTATTTCTGTCTCGGCTATCCGCAAACCGACGATACCATCCCCGAGCTTCAGCAGAGCGGATGGGAACAGCGACGGCTGCCGACATCGGTCATCGTCCGGCGCTAATAGTCGATCGTCAACAGGCGGCCGAGGTCATGCCGTTGCTCCGGCTCGGCTCCAACAATCGGTCAGGCCGACCGGCGCCACGGCAGCAGCATCGATACGCGCCGGCGATACTGCCGATATTGGTCGCCGAATACGGCGACCAAATCGCGTTCTTCGAGCCAGATGCCGACGAAGATATAGGCGGTGGTGACCGCCGCGAACAACAAATGTCCTTGCGTCATGGTTGGCGCCGCCCAGAAGGCGATGATAAAGCCGAGATAAATCGGGTGGCGGACGAAACGATAGAACAGCGGCGCGCGGAAGCGCGGCTCCGGCATCGGCCGGCCGGCGAGATTATTCGCCACCTGATGCAGGCCGAACAGCTCGAAGTGATTGATCAGGAATGTGCTGGTCAGCACGATGAGCCATCCGAGAAACGACAAGGCGGTAAGGGCCGCGGCAAGCTGCGGGCTGGCAACCTTCCAAACGATCGTCGGCATGGGCTGCCACTGCCAGATCATGAGCGCGAGCGCGAGACTTGCCAGCAAGACATAGGTGGTGCGCTCGACCGATGGCGGCACGACTTTGGTCCACCAGTGCTTGAACTGCGGCCGCGCCATCACGCTGTGCTGGATGGCAAAGATCGACATCAGCACGAGGTTGACAATCACGGCCTGCACAAGCGGCGCGGCCGATAGCGCCGCGGTGCCGTCGATGGTCTTCGGCACCACCAAGTCTTCGACAAAGCCGATGGCATAGAGAAACGTCACGAAGAAGATGAGATAGGCCACGATGCCGTAGAGCAGCGCGATAACGCGACCGACCAGATGACCTTGGCCGGGGACGCGATCTTGCAGAGTTTGAATCTGAGCCATAGCGCTCTCCGATGTCTTGCGGTCGCCGGGAAGGGGCCCGGCCGAGCGCGCAAGCATGTCGGCGGCGACGCAAAAAAGCTTTGTCCGGCGCTTGATTTGTCCTTGAGATGCGCTTGATTATTGCTTGAGCGCGGCGGTCGACGCTGGCGCGAGGGTGACGCGGTGGAATTCCATTTTTCCGACCACACGCTTGACGTTGAGCGGCGTGAGCTGCGCCGCGGTTTTGACCCCGTCGCCATCGAGCCGCAGGTGTTCGATTTGTTGGTCCATCTGCTCCGCAACCGCGACCGCGTCGTCAGCAAGGACGATCTCCTTGCCGCGATTTGGGGAAACCGCGTCGTGTCGGAATCGACCCTTACCAGCCGCATCAACGCCGCACGCAAGGCGGTCGGCGACAACGGCGAGGAGCAGCGGTTGATTCGTACCATCGCACGCAAGGGCTTTCGCTTTGTCGGTGAGGTGCGCGCGCAAACGGCCGGCGACGTCGCTCCTGCCGCCGCCGCAGCCGGCCAAAGTCCCGAGCCGCGCCACGCTTTGCCGCTGCCAGACCGCCCGGCCATCGCCGTGTTGCCCTTCACCAACATGACCGACGACCCGACGCAGGACTATTTCTCCGATGGCATCAGCGAAGACATCATCACCGCGCTATCGAAACTGCGCTGGTTCTTCGTCATCGCCCGCAATTCATCCTTCACCTACAAGGGCAAATCCGTGCATCTGAAACAGATCGGCGAAGAGCTCGGCGTCGGCTACGTGGTCGAGGGCAGCGTGCGTAAGGTCGGCGAGCGCGTGCGCATCACCACGCAACTTAATGACGTCGCCACCGGCAGCCACATCTGGGCGGAGCGCTACGACCGTGATCTGGCCGATGTGTTCGCGGTACAGGACGAGATTACCGAAGCGATCGTCGCCGCCATCGAGCCACAGCTTTACGCTGCCGAGAATTTTCGCGCCCGGCGCAAGCCGCCTGACAGCATGGACGCCTGGGACCTGGTGATGCGGGCCCTGTCGCATTATTGGCGGGTGACCCGCCAGGACAACGTGGTCGCGCAGGCATTGTTGGAAAAAGCCACCGCCCTCGATCCCAATTACGGTCAGGCGCTGGGTGTGCTGGCCACCAGCCATACCTTTAGCGCCCACATGGGCTGGGAAGACAAGGCGATGGCGACACCCATCGCCGAGCGCGCCGCAGCTATTGCAATTTTGGCCGACGGCGAGGACCCCTGGGCGCATCATGCGCTGGGCTGCGTCTATCTGTTCGCGCGCCGGTTCGATGACTCGCTCGCGGAGTTTGAAACAGCGCTGCGCCTCAATCCGAACTTCTCGTTGGCGCAAGGCTATCATGGCTTGACGCTTGCGTATTGCGGGCGCTGGGAGGAGGCGGCCAGGGCGGCACAGCGGGCCTTGCGGCTAAGCCCGCGCGATCCGCTGGCCGCAATTTATTGCGGCATCGCCGCCTACGCTCAGTATGTCGGGCGCAACTATGAGGAGGCGATGCGGCTTGCCCGCGAGGGCATTCGCCAGCGCGGCGATTTCGTCGGCGCGCATCGCGTGCTCACTGCCGCCGCAGCCATGGCAGGACAGAACGACGTGGCCAAGGCCGCCTTGAATGAGCTTCGCCGCGTACAGCCCAATGTGTCGCTCGACTGGATCGCCAAAGAGATGCCGATACATCAGGACTCCGAGCGCGAGCATTATCTGGAAGGTTTTCGCCGCGGCGGCTTGGGTTAGTCCTGACTGACAGATTTGTTTGATAGGACAGGTCCGAGCCAGGTCAATTTCGACGGGGACCGCCGGGTCTCGTTTCTCCGTCCGCTTTCGCTTCCGCGTCACGCCGCTGTCCCAAAATGAAGCAGTTCGCGTGGCACCGGCATTGCTCCCTCCCGGCTGGTGCTCGCCGCATGTTCCGGAACGGCT
The DNA here is from genome assembly GCA_030037065.1 of Xanthobacteraceae bacterium. GTDB lineage: Bacteria > Pseudomonadota > Alphaproteobacteria > Rhizobiales > Xanthobacteraceae > BOG-931. Next base: position 10,629 of record JASHRW010000162.1, on the reverse strand, counting down.
GAAACGCTGTCCGAAGCTGCACGCGCGGCGCCGTTAACAACGGGGCGCAGACCGAAATGGATCGGCGAGGCGCTCGAGGGAGAATGTCGTGTCAAGCTTCGGCTCTGCCAGAGTGCATGGGGCAGCGCGGTCGGCGACCGTGGTTACCGCCACCTTCGCGCTATCGTTGATCGCGTCCGCCGCAACGATGGGTTCGGCGGATGCCCAGGAAATCTGGGTCAGCGGCTGCGTTGCCAACTGGGGATCCGTTAGTTGTTCGGATTATCATGGGCCGCCCAGCGATCCGTTTCTCAGGCTAGCCCCGCAGCCGACCACGCCGGAGGATCAAGCGCGTGCAAAGGAACGCGACCGCCGTTGGGTCGACCGCTGTCGGCCTTCGATCAGACAGGACCGGTACGGCGTGGCCCGCTACCACTACGCCATGCCGGGGTGCGACTTCGGCTTTGGCGAGTATTGATCGCCGCGTCGGCTCTGCTAGCTAGCGGGGCAGTTCTCCCCAGCTCGCGGTCTTTTCCGCACGCAGCATCTGCATCGACCCCGTTGCAGTGCGGCCCGGCAGATAGCGAGCTATGATCGACGGATCGAGCTGTTTGATCGCGGTGTCCGGCAGGCGGTACCAAACCTCATCGCGCCCGAACAGTTCGAAGCCGAGATAGCCGCGAACGGTCAGCGTATTGCCGTCGGGACTCACGTGCATCACCGCGTGGTAGACATTACCATCGCGCGGATCGAGGATATTGCCGTTCTCATACGCCAAACCGTTCCGCTGCATGCCTCTGATCAGCGGGAGACCGAGCAGCGGCTCGTCCTTGCGGTCATCCGTACAACTTGAGCAGACTTGGTCCGGCCGATCGCCCGGCCGCAGAAAATACTTCGCAATGACCCCTTCGTAGAGGCCGTCTTTCTGGATGAAAAGGAACCAACTGACCGGTTTCCCAGTTTCGTTGTCGACCTTCTGCCACAGCCCGGCCACAGAAGGTTCGGCGGCAGCGGCGTAGTTGGCGGCGAACAGAGCCACCAGGCCGGCCAACGCAAGTGTTCGAAATCGCGCGCTCATTATGCCTCCGTTCCACGGTGCCAAGCAGAATCAATACGAATCCACCTTGATGGCGGAAGACTTATCGCCCGACAATGAGGAGATTTGAGGACGCAAAATTCACCTCTGAGCCGCGGAATCGGCCGCATTTCCAATATTTTCAAGCCTGAAGCCGTCATCCTCGGGGCTGGGCCATCCCTTTGGGGCCGACCGGTAACTCAATCCCTGCTTTGTTGTTGTCCTCCATGAAACATGCGGACATGCTGAGTTCGGGTAACACTGCCGTGGCAGGCAGCCAGGGGCGCCTTATGGTTGAGCCGGTCACATCCGGGTCATCGGCACGCGGCATGCGTTCGGCCTCGCGCACGAGCGTTGCCCTCAATAATTTGCGCGGCATCGTCATCCTGATCGTGCTCGGTTTCCATTCGGCGCTGGCTTACGTGGGCTGGGTCAAGGCCGCGACGGTGGATTTCGACAGTCCGCCTTTCGCTTGGCGGGCTTTCCCGATCATCGACAGCCACCGTTTTTTTGGCTTGGATTTATTCTGCGCATGGCAAGACGTCTATTTGATGTCGTTTATGTTCTTTCTGTCCGGCCTTTTCGTATGGCCAAGTCTCCAACGCAAGAAAGACTGGCCGTTCTTGCGGGATCGGGTATTGCGGCTGGGCATCCCCTATCTGTTCGGCATCGCCGTCGTCATCCCTATTGCGATTTATCCGGCATACGCGGTGACCTCCGTTGACCCGAGCGTCTCCGATTATTGGCACGCGCTGTGGGCGCTGCCGTTCTGGCCCAACGGTCCGCTCTGGTTTTTGTGGCAGCTCTTGCTGTTGAACGTTATCGCGGCGCTCGTGCACTTTTTCGCGCCGGGCGCTTTGCAGGCTCTTGGCCGCTGGTCGAGCGCGGCGCGTACGCGATTGGGACTCTATTTCCTTGCTCTGCTGGCGGTTTCGGCGTTGGCCTACGTGCCCATGGCGCTGGTGTACACGCCCTGGAGCTGGTCGAATTCGGGACTTCTCGCGGTCCAGCTATGCCGGCCGCTGCTATACGCCGTGTACTTTTTCGCCGGCGTCGGCGTCGGCGTCGAAGGCATCGACAGCGGCCTCGTCGCCGCCGACGGGCCGTTGCCGCGGCGCTGGGGATTTTGGCTCGCCGCCGCGCTCGCCGCGCTGGCTCTGTGGATGGGCTTGACCGCGGTGACGCTGAACGGCGGCGCATCCATCGCGGTCAAGATCGCCGCCGATCTCGCCTACGTGCTGGCCTGCGCTGCCGGCTCATTCTTCCTCATCGCTGTGAGCATGCGCTTCGCCGCGCGGCGATCGCTTGTCCTCGGCAGCCTGGGCGCCGACGCCTACGCGCTTTATCTGCTGCACTACGGCTTCGTGGTCTGGCTGCAATATGCGCTGCTTGCGGTGCCGTTGTTAGCACTGCTCAAAGCCGCGATCGTATTCGGGTTGACTTTGCTCTGTACCTGGACCACTGCGAGCGCGGTCCGGCGCGTTCCGCTCGGCGCCCACCTCATCGGCTCGACACGGGCTCCCGTTGCGCGCTTTGCGCCGTGAGCTGCGCCAGAATCTGAGCGACGATTTCGCGCGGCCGCGGTTCGACCGAAACGACCACCGGATTTTCGTCACGGCCGGGCTCTTCCAGCGCTTCGAACTGGCTCTGCAACAGGCTCGTCGGCATGAAATGCTCGTGCCGCACGGCGATGCGGCGGCCAATAAGATCAATATCGCCTTTCAGATAGATGAGGCGCACGTCGGGACGGTTGCCGATGATGACGGTCCGATAGCGGCGTTTGAGCGCCGAGCAGGCAAGGACGACATGCGTACCGGCGCACCGCGACCGGTCGATGAAGTCGGCGATGGCGATAAGCCACGGCGCGCGGTCCTCATCGGTCAGCGCGATGCCGGCATGCATCTTGTCGATGTTGCGGGCTGGATGAAACCAATCGCCGTCCTCGAAATCCCAGCGTAGCTGCAGCGCAAGCTGCGTCCCGATCGTCGATTTTCCGCTGCCCGACACGCCCATGACCACGAGGACCAACGGCAGTACCGTGGCCGGCTCGACTGAGGCGACACGCGGCACATCCGCCGGCAAATTCCGTTCAATATCCATCGCTTTATTCTCCGCTGAAGGCCGGCATTGCCGCCGCCGCGCGATCGGCAAACCAGTACAGGTCGCCGACCGGCCGCAGACGCGCTGCAGGCAAGGCCGGATCGCCGGCGCGTACGCGTCCGAGCGCTTCGCGTTTCCGCCGCCCGGCGACCAGAAACGCGACGGCGGCGCTGCTGGCCAGCGCCGGGTAAGTCAGCGTGATGCGGTCGAGTCCACCCTCGCCGACGACCGGAACGACCCACTTGTCCGTCTCTCCGAGAGCCGGGCTGCCGGGGAACAGCGAAGCGACGTGACCGTCTTCGCCAAGACCGAGCAGAGTCAGGTCGAAAAGCGGCCGGCCGGCGTCGAGCTTGTCGGCGCCGTAGAAGTACTTGAGCGCGGTCTCGTATTGGGCTGCGGCGGCCGCGGGACTTATTCCCTCGGTCGGCACCGCGTGGATGTTGCCGGGGGGAATCGGCGCGTGCCGCAGCAGCGCCTGCCACGCCATATGAAAATTGCTGCGCGGATCGTCCTGCGGAACAACGCGCTCGTCGCCCCAGAACCAATGCGTCCGCTCCCATGGGAAGCGATCGCGGCGCGGCGCCGCGCCGAGCAATTCATAGAGCCGCTTCGGCGTCTCGCCGCCGCTGAGACACAGCGCAAAGCGGTGCGGCTGCACCAGCGCACGCTCGATGATCCAATCGGCGACGTTCCTCGCCAGCTCGTCCGGCGTGGCGAAGATGCGGCCTTGCGGATTGGCGCCGGCGCTCATGCGATCGGCCGCCATTGTTGACCGGTGTGCGCCAGCAATCCTTCCACTGCCTTGGGGCCATCGCCTCCCGCCTCGTAGAGGCAAAGATCGCGACCGTCGGACTCCCGCCACGCTTGCAGAATCGGATCGACCACGCGCCAGCCGGCCTCGATGTCGACGGCGCGCTGAAACAGCATCGGATCGCCGATCATGCAATCGTAGATCAGTGTCTCGTAGCCGGTCGACGGCGCCGCATCGAAATAATCCTCGTACTTGAAATTCATGCGCACGTTTTCGATGCGGATCTCGGGCCCCGGAATCTTGGCGTTGAAATGCAGCGCCGCGCCCTCGTCGGGCTGAATGCGCAGCACCAAGAGATTTTGTGCAAGGTTGTCGACCGGCATATCGCGGAACAGCGCTAACGGCGCGCTGCGAAATCTGATGGCAATTTCGGTTTTGCGCGCGGCAAGCGCCTTGCCGGTGCGCAGATAAAACGGCACCCCGGCCCAGCGCCAGTTATCGACCACAAGACGCATGGCGACGTAGGTCTCCGTAAGGCTGCCCGGCGCGACGCCATCCGCGTCCCGGTAGGCCGGGACCGCCTTGCCGTTAACGTGTCCAGCGCGGTATTGGCCGCGCACCACGTCGGTTGCGATTGCCTCTTTGGTCAGCGGGTGAATCGCTTCAATGGCTTTGAGCTTTTCGGCGCGCACGGCGGCGGCCTCGAAACGGCCCGGCGGCTCCATCGCGGTCAGCGCCAACAACTGGAACAAATGATTGGGCACCATGTCGCGCAGCGCGCCGGTGTGATCGTAGAGCTTGCCGCGATTTTCCACCGAGACCGTCTCGGCGACGGTGATCTGCACGTGATCGATATGGTGGCGGTTCCAGATCGGCTCGAACATGCCGTTGGCGAAGCGCAGCACCATGATGTTCTGCACCGTCTCTTTGCCGAGATAATGGTCGATCCGGTAAATCTGTTTCTCGGAGAAGGAACGGAGCAGTTCTTTGTTCAGCGCGCAGGCCGAGGCGAGATCGAAGCCAAACGGTTTTTCGATAATGAGTCGCCGCCAGCATCCGCCGCGTGCTTCGGCAAGCCCTGCCTCGCCAAGGTGGCGCGCGACCGGAGCAAACAATCCCGGCGGGGTCGCCAGATAGAACAGGCAGTTGTCGCGCGTGCGCGACGTGCGGGCGATCTCGCCGAGCCGATCCTTGAGGCGTTGGTAGGTCGAAGGATCGTCGAAGTCGCCGCGCACGTAGCAGCAACGCCCGATCAGATCGTCGAGCGTCGTCGGCCGGACTCCATCGGTGGCAAATTCCTGCAATGCGGCACGCATTCGTCCGCGAAATCCGTTATCGGAATCGTCGGCGCGCGCCACTCCGACGATGGTGAAGGCGTCGGAGAGAAGCCCTGCAGCGGCGAGGTTATAGAGCGCGGGCAGCAGCAGCCGCTTGGTGAGATCGCCGGCGGCGCCGAAAATCACCAAGGTGCACGGATCGGCCGGACGCGGCGCGCGGCCGGTGGCTTTGGCAAGACCGGGCGCGGCGACGTCCATGATCAGGGGCCTTTCGTCTCGATATGTCCCCCGAACCCCTTGCGCATCGCCGACAACAGCCGGTCGGCAAAACTGTGGTCGTCGCGCGAGCGAAAGCGCGCATAGAGCGCCGCCGACAGCACGGTCGCCGGCACCGCCTCCTCGATCGCCGCCATCACGGTCCAGCGTCCTTCGCCGGAATCCGCCACCACGCCGGAGAACTGTTCAAGGTTCGGATCGCCCGCCAGCGCGAGCGCTGTGAGATCAAGGAGCCACGACGAGATGACGCTGCCGCGCCGCCACACCTCGGCGATGTCGGCGACGTCGAGATCGTAACGCTCGTCCGTCGGTCGCGCCTCAGATGTGGCGTGATCGAGGATGGCGAAGCCCTCGGCATAGGCCTGCATCAGGCCATACTCGATGCCGTTGTGGATCATCTTGACGAAATGGCCGGAACCGACTGGCCCGCAATGCATGTAGCCCTGCTCCGGCCGTTTATCGCGGCCGTCGCGGCCGGCGGTACGCTCGATGTTGCCGGCGCCCGGCGCCAGTGCCTTGAAGATCGGATCGAGATGGTCGACGACATTCTTTTCGCCGCCGATCATCAGGCAATAGCCGCGATCGAGGCCCCAGACACCGCCGCTGGTTCCGCAATCGACGTAATGGATGCCCTTCGGCCTGAGTGCCTTGGCGCGACGCACGTCGTCTCGGTAGAACGTGTTGCCGCCGTCGATGACGATGTCGCCTGACTGCAGCATATTGCCAAGCTCGGTCACCGCGTCCTCGGTGATCTTGCCCGCCGGCAGCATCAGCCAGATTGCGCGCGGCGACTTGAGCTTGGCAGCGAGGTCATCCAGGCTTTTGCTGCCGGTCGCGCCTTTGCCGGCGATCGATCCCACCGCCTCCGCGCTTTTGTCGTAGACCACACAGGAGTGGTCGTGGCGCATCAGCCGCTGCGCGATATTGCCGCCCATGCGGCCGAGACCGACGACGCCGAGCTGCATGGCTTCACCCCATCGCCGCGCGCGCGGCCTTGGTGAGCGTCGCTAGGCCGGCAGGAAGGTCGCTGCCGATGTGCGCACGCAGCACCCGGCGGCCGCGCTCGGCGAGTACGCGGAAATCGCCGCGCGCCTGCGCGGCCTCAATCACGCCGAACGTCGCTTTGCGTCCCGGAATCGCCACATCCTCCGCGGCGTCCGCCGTGATCTGCAAAAACACGCCGGAGTTCGGGCCGCCCTTGTAGGCTTGTCCGGTCGAGTGCAGGAAGCGCGGGCCGAATTGCAGGCAGGTGGCGACATGTTTGCCGTCACGCGCGGCCGTGCGCAGCTCCTGCAGCGCCCGCAGGTGGGTATCGCTGCGGTCGACATAAGCGAGAATGGCAAAATAATCGCCGTCATGGACGCGCCCGAGATGCGCGCCGAGCCAACTCTGCAATGTCGAATTGGCGCCGGCCTGCCGCAACGCCTGGGCATTGCGTTCGTCGGTGTAAAGCGCGATGCCGTTTTCCTTGAACACCGGTTTGTCGGACGCAAGCGCGCCGGTTTTTTCGTAAGCGTCGGTCAGTTCGCGCGCCGCGACTTTGCTCGCTTCGACGTCGGGCTGATCGAACGGATTGATACCGATAATCGCGCCGGCGACGGCTGTGGCCATTTCGAAGTGGAAGAATTCCTGCGCCAGAGTTTGCGGCGACGCGAGCCCTATGCGCACCACCGCCTGCCCGGCCTTTGCCAGTGCGTCGAGCGCCCGCTCCTGCGCGGCATCGGGCTGCGCGCCGTCGCGCAGAGAGATGAACAGCCGATCGGCGCCGTAAACGGACGGATCGCCGAGCGACTCGCCGGCAATCGGGATGACGCCCTTGCCGTGCTTGCCGGTCGACTCGGCAAGCAATTGCTCGGCCCAGGCGCCGAACGCGGCGAGCGAGGGCGACGCCACAAGGGTGACCTTGTCGCGTCCGTTCCGCGCCGCCGTCCCGATCGCAAGTCCAAGTTCAACGCCGGAATTATGCGCCGGCGGCACTTCGGGACCGCAGGAGCGCGCCGTGACGCGCGCCGATTCGAGAAAGGCGCGCACGTCGCGCCCCATCACCGCCAGCGGCACGGTGCCGAAGTGCGACAGCACCGAGTAACGTCCCCCGATACTGGGAACGCCATGGAAAACCCGGTGAAATTTTCTCTGCTTCGCGAGCTTTTCCAGCGGCGAACCCGGATCGGTGATGACGACGAAATGCCGCGCGGCGTCTTCGACGCCGAGAACGCCCGAGACTTTCTTCAAAAAGTAGTCCATCAGCACATTGGGCTCGAGCGTCGTCCCCGATTTGCTCGACACGATGAACAGCGTCCGCCGCAGATCGATTTTTTGCTCAAAACCCTTCACTTGCGCCGGATCGGTGGAGTCGAGCACGTGCAGCGCGGGAAAGCCCGGCGCCGATCCAAGCGTTTGCGCCAAAACTTCGGGGCCGAGGCTTGAGCCGCCCATGCCGAGCAGCAGCGCATCTTTATATCCTTGCGCCCGCACCTCGGCGGCGAATTCGTCCAGGCTCGGCAGGTCGCGGAGCTGCGCGTCGATCACGTCGAGCCAACCCATCCAATCGGCTTCGTCGGCGCCCGTCCACAACGACGCATCCTCGGTCCACAGCCGGCGGATGTTTCCCTTGGTGCGCCACGCATTCGCCGCCTCGCCGACTTGCGTCTTGAGCGGCTCCGCCAGCACGACGGTCTGATCGTTCAGCGCTCCGTCCAAGATGCGCCGCCGTTTCTCCGCCAGCACGCCATTGAGCTTGTCGAACGCGTCGCAGAACAGCGTCACGCCGTCCGCCACCAGCTTGGCGGTAACCGCGTCGAGCGAGATACCGGCGCGGTCGAGCGCCGCCAATGTCTGGGCGGCCGCATCGACATCCGCGGTAAGCGTATCGCGCACCGTACCGTGGTCGCGGAACGCGTCCATGGTCTTTTCCGGCATGGTGTTGACGGTTTCGGGACCGATCAGCTCGTCGACGTAGAGCACGTCGCTGTAGGCCGGATTTTTCGTGCCGGTCGAGGCCCACAACAATTGCTGTGGCCGGGCCCCGTGTGTGTGCAGTCGCTCCCAGCGCTCGCCGGAAAAGCGCTGCTGAAAGCGCCGATAGGCAAGCTTGGCGTTGGCGATCGCGACCTTGCCGCGCAAACCCTGCAGCGTCTTGCGCTCCGCTTCGCTCATCGCCCGCGTTGCCGCCTCGTCCAGGAGCTTGTCCGCCGCCGTATCGATGCGGCTGACAAAGAAACTCGCTACGCTGGCGATCCGATCGATCGGCTGACCCGCCGCGACACGGTCTTCGAGCGCCGACAGGAAAGCCTCGACGACCTGCTCGTAAGCAGCTTGCGCGAACAACAGCGTGATGTTGATGTTGAGGCCTTCGGCCAGCAACTGGCGAATCGCCGGAATTCCCGGCTCCGTTCCCGGCACCTTGATAAAGATGTTCGGCCGCCCGACTGCCGCCCACAACCGGCGCGCTTCCGCAATCGTGCCGGCCGTATCCATTGCGAGATACGGCGAGACTTCCAGGCTGACGAAACCGTGCCGCCCCTCGGTCCGGTCATACAGCGGACGCAGCATGTCCGCGGCGGCGGCGATATCGGCGGTGACGATCTGCTCGTAGATCGCGCCGACGGAGCCTCCCTCCTTGCCGACCAAGCGCTTGATTGTTTCGTCATAGGCATCCGTCTCGCCGATCGCCTTCTCGAAAATCGACGGGTTGGAGGTGATGCCGGCGAGACCGTCCTCGTCGATCAGCCGCTTAAGGCTGCCGTTCTCGATGATCTCGCGGGAGAGGAAATCGAGCCAGACGGCTTGGCCTTTGTCAGCAAGCGCCCGCAACGGGTTCATGATCTTTTCCATTTCGCGATCTGCGCCTTGGCAGCGTCGGCGATGTGTTGGGCGGTAAAGCCGAACGCGTTCATCAGATCCTTAATCGGCGCCGAGGCGCCGAATCGATCCAGTCCCAGCATAGTGCCATCGGCGCCCGCATAACGCTCCCACCCTCGCGTCGAAGCGGCTTCGACCGACACGCGCGCCTTGATGGCCTTTGGCAGTACGCTCTCCCGATACGCTTCATCCTGCCGGTCGAACAATTGCCATGACGGCAGGCTGACGACACGCACCGCAATGTTTTGCCCGGCGAGCATCTCGGCCGCCGCCACGCACAGCATCACTTCACTACCTGTCCCGATTAGGATTACGTCAGGGCGGCCATCAGGCGCGTCGGCCAGAACATAGCCGCCGCGCGCCAGTCCGGACGCTGCAGCGTAGCGGCTGCGGTCGAGCGTTGGAAGCGGCTGCCGGCTCAGGACGAGAACGGCCGGGGCGTCCTTGAGCCCTACGATGACCCGCCACGCCTCGATGACTTCGTTGGCGTCCGCCGGCCTGATGACAATGAGGCCGGGGACCGAGCGCAGCCCAATCAACTGCTCGACCGGCTGGTGCGTCGGCCCGTCCTCGCCGAGCCCGATCGAATCGTGGGTGAACACGTAGATGACCGGCAGGTGCATCATCGCAGCCAGCCGCATCGGCGGTCGCATATAATCGGAGAAGATCAAAAAACTCGAACCGAACGGCCGCAGGCCGTCGAGCGCCAGCCCATTGAGCACCGCGCCCATCGCGTGCTCGCGGATGCCGAAATTGAGATTACGGCCGGCATATCCGCCGGGCTCGAAATAGCCGGCGGATTCGAACGTCAATGGCGTCTTGGTCGAGGCACCGAGATCAGCGGCGCCGCCGACGAGCGACGGATAGTGTTGCGCGATGGCGTTCAAGACCTTGCCGGAGGATTCGCGCGTGGCCACGCCTTTGCCGTCGGCGGCAAACGCGGGCAGATCGGCATCCCAATGCGGAGGCAACGCGTGCGATTGCATGGCACGCAGGCACTCGCCGAGCTCCGAGTAACGCCGGCAATATTCGGCGAATTTTTCCGTCCATTCGCGGTGCAGATTGCGCCCGCGCTCGCCGAGCCCGCGGCTGAAATGGTCGTAGACGCCGTCGGGGACCAAAAACGCCGCATCCTCTGGCCAGCCATAGGCGCGTTTGGCGAGCTTCACTTCCTCTTCGCCGAGCGGCTCGCCGTGCGCGGCGCTGGTGTCCTGCTTGTGCGGCGCGCCGAAGGCGATGTGGCTGTCGACGATGATCAGCGTCGGCCGGTCGCTGGTGCGGCGGAAATCCGCAAGCTCCTCGGCGACGGC
>JASHRW010000161.1 GCA_030037065.1 Xanthobacteraceae bacterium | reverse complement strand
GCGGCCTCATTGAAGTGGACAGCCAAAGACCGTCGGCGCTGGCGCCGTACCTAAGACTGATAGGTGGCAGCTTATTTTATTCGGCAAAAGATCCGCCAACGGCCACAGTGGCCAGTCCGCAAGAATCCTGACGCTTTCGCGTTTGGTGACCATCTGATTGGTTTTGATTGAGCGTGCTAAAAAAGACCTACACCAAGTACGAGTACGATGAGCATTGCAAGCAGGACATAAGCGGCGTAGGCATTGACGTTTCCAACATGCATCCGTCGGGCGTAAGCTGCTAGATTGCGTAGGATATCGATCGGCGGCTGAAGAACGAAACGGTCGATGATATGAACTTCTGTGTATTCGCGCCTTATGGCGGTGCGAAAGTGAGTGGCGACGGCCTCTGTGCTTTCGTCGTTGGCAGCCGGACTCAGGAGGGCTGCGAAAATCACACGAACAGGATTTGAAAACCCGGTAGCCGTATAGGTGAGGCCGGGCAACAGGTGACGCAGTCCGCCATCCCAGGCGGCTTTGCGCGCAATCCTTCGCCGTCGCGTGAGCAGCCGAAAAACGATGAAGATCAACGCGAGTAAGCTGGGGAGGACCACCACCATGTAAGTTGTCGACATGGCGAACACCACGGGATTGTGCGCTTCGCCACGGTGGAGAATGACGAGACCTCGTCCCGGCAGAATTTTCCGACCAATCTGCGCGCCGAGATCGTGGAAATCTGCTACGAATGCCGGAGGCAGGTTCTCCGGGTGCTGCGCCGTCGCGGTGAAGAAAGGCGGCACCAGTGCGGCAGTTGCGCTCTCGTGTGCCAGCGGCACGACGGCGCGGTCGATCGCCGGAATGACATAGGTCGGCAAGATACCGAGCAGGATGCACAAAGCCGCCAGCACCGCCAGCGACGTCCGAGTGCCCACATTGGCTTCGCGTGCCGCGGCGGCCGCGGGCGAACGCGACATACCAAGAAAGCCTGTCGCGAACACCTTGATGAAGCAGGTGCCGGCAAGGCCTGCGGTTAATGCCAACAGCGCGCCGCAGATCGCAAAGATGATCTTGATAACGGTCGAGGAGAGCACGGCCGAACGCAATATCGTCTGCAGCGTCAGCCATTCGCTGACGAAGCCGTTAAACGGTGGCAACGCCGCGATCGATAATACACCGACAAGAAAGAAAGCACCGGTCCAGGGCATCCCGCGAATAATGCCGCCGAGGCGGTCGAGATCACGGGTCCCAGTTCCGGCCTCCACCGCGCCGGTACCGATGAAGAGCAGCGCCTTGTAAACGGAATGATTTGCGAGATGATAGAGCGCAGCGACGAGCGCGATGGCACCGACAACATTGTGCCCGGTCGCGATGAAGACCATGGCAGCGCCAACGCCGGCCGCAACTATCCCCATGTTCTCAATCGTGCTATGAGCGAGCAGCCGCTTCATTTCGCTCTGGATGGTGGCATACAGAATGCCGAGAAGCGCTGAAAGGCTGCCGACCGCCAATACGATCAGCCCGGGAGCGGCGCCCGCCGCGGGCGCCAAGTCGAGGTTGACGCGCACAATCCCGTAAACCCCCAAATTGACGATGACGGCCGACAACAGCGCCGAAATGTTGGTCGGCGCCACCGGATGCGCCAGCGGCAGCCAGCTATTGAGCGGGATGAGTCCGGCTTTGACGGCGAATCCGAAAAACGAAAGCAAGAAAACCGCCCAGCTTAGGGCGGCGCCGTCAGAGAGCGCAGCACCTCGCAGTGCCGGAAAGCCAAGCCCACCCGCCGTGCCGGCGATCAGGATGAATGCGATCGCGACCGCGATTGTTCCGCCTTCGCTCATCGCCAGCATGACATAGCTGGCACGGGAGCTTTCGGGACGCTCGAATTCGTAAGTGACCAGGAGATAGCTCACAATCGACATCAGCTCCCACGCGATGAGGAAGGAGACTACGTCGGCGGCGACGAGCACCAGCACGATCGAGGCAAAAAGGACGTGATAGAGGACGCTGAAATAGCGCAAGTCATGGTGTGCGAGATACTTGTTGAGGTAGGCGCCGGAGAAAATCGAAACCGGCAAGAACACGAGACCACTGACGAACAAAAAGAATGCCGAGAGCCTGTCTGCTTCCAGCGTGAGCGTCCCCAATGTCAGCAGCGGCCAGAGCGCGACATGAAACCTGCCATCGGAGACGAGCAGCATGGCGCTTGCGACGAGGATGATCAGCGCCATCAGCGTACCGATGACCGCGAGCGCGACTACGAGCGATCGCCGGGGTATCAGGAATGGCAAAACCACTCCCGCCGCGCCCAGGATGAAGAACGCGAGAAAGAGTTCGATCGCGCTCATGCTGGCTCCGTTGCCGGAGCAGGCACGGCAGAGATCAGGGCCGCCGGGGGCTTTCTCTCAACCGCCACGAGCAAACCATGCAGAATCGCCAGAGGTGGTGGCGGACAACCCGGCACGGTCACATCGACCGGGATGATTTCGGCGACCCCACCCAGCGCTGCGAAGCTTGGACCGAAAATGCCGCCGGACGCAGCGCAGGCGCCGATGGCGACGACGCGCTTCGGCGTCGGCATCGCCGCATAGGTCTTGCGCAGCGGTAACCGCATGGCATCCGAGACCGGTCCGGCAACGAGGAGAATGTCGGCGCTGCGCGGCGTTGGCGTGATAAAAATGCCTAGTCTATGCAAGTTGTAGTAGGGATTGTTGATCTGCCGCGCCTCGCTCATGCACGCCCCACAGGCGCCGGCATCGACAAATCGGACATGCAACGAGCGGCTGAATATCCCGACGAGCTTGCGCATTGCCGCTGCCTCACCCGTTTCCGCAGCCCACTCATAGCTCGGCTCCCAAGCCACGGCCTCTCCGACATCTCGCCGGCAGCGGAAGCAATGGACGCAGCGGCCCTGATCGATCCTGACGCCGCCATCTTCACGCGCTATCGCGCGAGTGGGGCAACGGGCAACAAGCTCATCGCCGGCAGTCGCCGATTTCAGTCGCGTTCCTGTCGGGCGCCCCGGGGATACTCCAAGCGCACTATCCGGGCGGCCTGGGTAGGCGCTGCTCTTGACGCCGGTACGAAGCCCTTTGAGCACCCAGTTCGCCATCTTCCACCTCTATCGATCGCACTCGGCGTTCGACAATCCGAAAGTTGCAAGGATGATCGGGAAATCTTGGAAGGCAAAATTTTCGGCCGCGAGATGGAAACCGTGCCAATTTGTGAACGACGGTGGCGTCACGCGATAGCGAAGGACCTTGCCGTTCTCGTCGAGCCTCAACCACTGAAACGACGCGCCGAGCGGAGCTTCCACCGCCGTGAGCGCAGTGCCCGGACGCGGCGGGACCGCGGCAGCGCGGATCGGGCCGTCAGGGAGCGCCAGCATCATACTGCGGATAATGGCGGCCGATTGCTCGGCCTCGGCGAACAAAATGCGCAATCGCGCGTAGCCGTCACCCTCCAGTTCGACGGGGATGGCGAAATCGACCGAGCCGTATGCCGCATAAGGAAACAATTTACGGATGTCACGGGCAACGCCGGAGGCGCGCGCGATCGGCCCGACCAAGCCATAGGAGCGAACCTGCTCGAGGGTGACCGAGCCAACCTCCTCGAGACGGTCAAGGAAGCTCGAGGAATAGCGCAGCATTCGCAGAAGGTCGCGTAGCCGTTGTGCAACCTCGGCAACGGTCTCGCCGAGGTGCTGGGAAAGCGCCGCAGACAGATCGCAAGCAACGCCGCCCAAAACAGCCGCACCAAACAAATAGCGGTGACCGGTGATTTCGCAGCTCAACCGCAGCAAGCTTTCCTCGATCAGCGCTGCTTGAGCGGCCGCCACAGCCAGCGCCGTCGAGTTACAGACGCCGGTAATCGCCGCGGTATGGCTGCGTAGCCGCTCCAATTCGGCAAATGCCGTGCGAAGCGCAATCGCTCGCGGCGGCGGGGCAACGCCGCTGATCGCCTCCGCGGCTTGGCAGAACGCCAAGCCATGAGCAAAAGCCGCGATGCCCGAAAAGCGTTCGGCGAGCAGCAAGGCTCGATCCGCCCCAAGTCCTTGCGCTAACTTCTCTACGCCCCGGTACTTGTAGAAAAAGCGCGGTATGGTGCGGATGACGTCTTCGCCCACGCTTTCGAGAAGAAAGTGCGCCGACTCGGCAAAGTCCGCAAACACAGGACCGATCGGCATGGCGAAGGTGCCCGGCGCGGTCACAATCGTCGGCGGCTCCCATTTTGCCTCCTGTACTCTGTGCTCGAAGCGCTGTTTAGCATCGAAATCGTTACGCATCGGATTGATGCCTTCGGGCCAATCCTCGTGCAGGATGAATTCGCCAAGCCGCGGATGACCTTTGAAGCGCAACCCAAACAAATCCTCTACTTCACGTTCATGCCAATCGAAGGAAGGGCCCTGAGGCAAACCGACGAGCGAAGGAACTGACGATGTCCCCGAATCGAGTTTCAGCTCGACGTGGACTAAAGGCGAGCGCGCATCTTTGTAGAACGCGTAGACGAATAGCCAACTTGCACTCGGCTCCTCCTCGACGACGAGCGTTGCAAACGCGAAATCGAGGTCCGCGGTGAGCCATTGAGCGATGTCGAGCAACTGATAGAAGCCGGACTCGATACGGCAAACTCTTCCGGCTTCGTCGCACGACGCAACGATCTCTCCTCCCCATCTGTTGCGAAGCAGCTGCAGAAAACTTCGCGACCCGGCCGCGCCATCGTCGATGTAGTCAAGCATCGTCATCGACTCACTCAGCCTCCCATCGCGCTTGCTGCCGCCTTGAGCAGATCGTAGAGCGGTGCCGGGACATAGATGCCGATGATGACGAGCGGAATAGCGGCAAGCGCCAACGTCACCTTGCATGAACGCGGCACGGCCATTGCCGGCGCTTCGTGCTGGGCGTCCCCAAACACCATCCGATTTATGTGAAACATCACGGCGCAGAAGGCGACCACGACGAGGCACGCCAAAAGCGCAACGATAAGGTATTGGCCACTCGCCAACCCCGCCTTGAAAATCACGAACTCGCTCACAAACACGGCAAATGGCGGCGCGCCGGCGATGGCGAACCCACCCGCGATCAGGGCAGTGGCGGCAAGCGGCGACGAGCGGGCGAGACCGCGAACCGACGCAATGTCCTGCGTGCCGACGCTGAGCACGGTCACGCCCGCGGCAAAGAAGCAGAATGATTTCGCGATCGCGTGTCCGACCATCTGATAGGCGGCACCGAGATGGGCGTCGGCGCCGCCGAGGCCGGCGGCAACCAGGATGATCCCCATATGCTCGACCGTCGAAAACGCGAACATCCGCTTGAAGTCGCGGACATGAATGAACAGCAGTGTTGCAATACCGACCGACAGCAACCCGAAGCCGACGAACCAGGGGCGCGCGTCGAGTCCCTGGGCAACGCCGACGACGGGAAACAGCCGCAAAATGACGTACAGTACCGTCGTAGTTTCGACGCCCGAGAGCAGCGCGCAAATCGAGGCCGGTGCCTGGCTATGGGCGTCGGGCAGCCATGTGTGCATGGGGACCAGCCCGACTTTGGTACCGAAGCCGACCAGGATGAAAAGGAAAGCCGGCCACAGCAGCGCCGGTGGCATGTTTGGTGCTGCCTCCACCAGTCCCGACCAAGTAAACGGCGTGAGACCGGCGATGCGTGATCCCCAATAGAGGATGAGAAAGCCGAGCAAAGCGAGGACAGCGCCAAGCGTCGTCAGGACGACGTATTTCCAAGCCGCCTCCAACGCCTCCGGCGTGTCCTCGAAACCGACCAGAAAGGCGGAAACCAAAGTCGTTAGCTCTACCGCGATCCACATCAGGGCGACATTCGCCAAAAGCGGCACTGCAAGCATTGAAAGAACGAACAAGTTGTAGAGCGCGTAATAGAGCCGGACGCTCTTTTGCCGCCCGTGCTTGACGCTTTCGGCGACGTAGCCCCAGGAAAACAGCGCGGCGGTGAACCCGACGAAGGCGACAAGCAGCAGGATCAGCGCGCCAAGTCCGTCGCAGGTGAGCCACTCGCCCGACGCTGCCACCCGTCCGCTCCGCGCAGCCTCCGCCGCAACAGCGACGGCAAGGGCCAGAACGATCACAGAGCCGAGCAGCGTAACCGGTGCGGCAAAGCGCCGGCCGGCCGGCAGCAGCGAAAACCCACTGGCTAGCAATGGAACTAAGAGAAGTGCGGCGAGCTCCATTGCTCATTGCTCCCGAAGAGAGGCCAGCCGGCCGACTGCGGTGGTGCCGAGGCGCGCGTGAATCCGACGGGTCAGCATACCGACGACCAGGGCGACGACCGGCACGTCGACCGCAGCAGCGAGTTCGGCGATGACTGGAAGATTTGGCACGATCGCGACGCCGGCAAAGAACACCCCATTTTCCACGGCGAGCAAACCGAGCAGCTGCGGGACCGCCTCACGCCTCACCGCGATCGTGAACGCGCCGAGGAACATCGCTGCGATGCCCAGGGGAAGATTCACCTGGTCGAATGGCAGGCCGACAACGGTAAGCAGGGGATCGGCAACGACATAGGCCAATACGATGAGAATCGCCGCTATCAGTAGCGAACTCGGGATGTTGAGGACCCGCTCAATCTCGCGGGTCCGGTACACCTCAGCGCTGACCGTGTGCCTGAGCAGCCAAGGGATCAGCAGCGTCTTCGTGGCGATGGTGATCGCAGCTACTGCGAAAAGGTGAATGGAGCCCTGGGCGATGCCGAGCAGGACAGCCGACAAGGTCAGCAGCAGTGATTGCAAAATGAAAAGCTGCAGCGAGGCCAGCACTTGACGGGTGGCCACGACGCCAATTGCGGTAAGCAGAAACAAAGCTCCGGTCAATGCATCCAGGGCGAAGAGGATGGATGTGTTGGGCATGCTCCTTTCCTCACATCTCCGATAACCGTGTAATCACCGCCACGACGGAAATGACGAACGCGGCGCCAATGAATTCGGTGATGCGAAAGAGACGCAACTTGGCCAGTGAAGACTCGATGTAGACCAGTAGAAGCAGGAAGCAAAACACCTTGAGAAGCACGAGTGGAATCGCCAGCAACACGCTTCCGAGATCCATACTGTCCGCTAAACCCCAAGGGGTCACCAACACATTCAGGAACACGATGATAAGGACAAAAAATTTCATTGCCCCAGCCCATTTCATCAACGCAGCCCCACGGCCCGAATATTCCAGCGATTTTGAGCGGTCGATCATCGCCAGCTCGAATTGACCGGAAGGGCTATCAACAGGGATGCGGCCATCCTCGGCGAGAATGAGCATGAGGAATGCCATCAGCAGCAGGATGTGTGAGGGCTCGAAGAAATTCGCGATTGGCGTGACCCATCGTGTCTGCACGATATAAGGTATGGTCGATCCCGCCACGAAGGAAATCGTCAAAAAAACCATGATGAAGACGGGCTCGGCGAGAAATCCGACCATTCGCGTGCGGCTGGCGCCCATCGGCCCATAGGGGTTAGCGGTATCTGCGGCAGCCAAACAGGCGAAAAATCCGGCCAATGCGAATACGAAGCCGACGCCGAGCATGTCGGCCATAAATGCGAAGAAGAGGGGATATCGCGTCAGGACTGGGATGAGGAGCGCGACGAAAATGGGAGCGGCGAAGACGATGTAAGGTGTCGCACGAAAAATCCACGAGCTTTGCTCAGAAACGATTTCATCCTTGTGCAAAAGCTTCCAAATATCCCGGTACGGCTGGAAGATGCTCGGTCCGCGCTTCGACTGAAGAATTTCCTTGAGCCGGCTGGTTACACCTTCGACTAGCGGTGCGAATGCCACCACGACGGCCACTTGGATAATGTTGTAGACAATCAGCGCGATCATGGATCGGCCTTGCGAACATGCGGCCAGCCGACTGTTCGACGCAATGCCTGCGAACGAACAGTTCCGGCTTCCATGAAAGAGACAGAGGGAACCCAGGCAATAAGCGCCATGCGCAGACCACCCCGCGACCTTGTTCCTACGTGCCCGCCCGATCGTCGGATCGAGCGCACAGCCGCAGGAGTCATCAGCCTACGAAGGCGGTTGGGGCGGACTCCATCGCCGACTTGAATCACAATCTAGGTCATTAGCAAAGTTCGATCAATCGCCTTTAGCTCTCTCTTTTCTATATCGTTGTCTGGCGAAGGGCAGGCAGGGGTCGGCTTGCTTGCGCGGCGCCGCGACATTATATCCAAGGTTCCAAAGGATGGGGATGGGGTCCCCCGCCAAGCGCCCTTCGGGCTGATGACTCCTGCCGTGCGATGTTTAGCGGTGGGAAAGCCGTATGGGCGCTTATTTTTCAATCCTGCAGAACCTGCATTGCGTCGCTTGGAAGGAGCGGGCGCGATGAAAAGCTTTGGCGACCCCGCCTTTTTCAGGCTGTTTGATCTGCTGATGAGCCTGACTAATCGCGGTTTGAAACGATCGCACTGGACTCATGACGGAGTCGAATTTGAACGCGAGCGGCACAGCGTCACCGGTCCGAAACATGGACTTGCTATCGAAATCTTCACCCTGACGCGTCCCGGCCGCCGCGGCTGGTCGCTGATGGTCATCAAGGAATATTGGTGGGCCGGCGAGGAGAGCAAGGCGCTGAAGAACTTGCGTTGGGCGCGCCCGATCAGCGGACAACGCGGCGACATCATCGCTTGGCTGCGGACGCAAGACGCCAAGATCGAAAATGGGCCGCTCGTCAACAGGGCTGACACCGGTGACTATGAAGTGCCGGGACTAACCGGTGAGGGTGAGGGAACATGAACGACGTCTCTCACATCGCCACTTCCGAACAAATAGATCCGGCATCGCGCGAGAATAAACGGTCACCGGTACTAGCAGACATTCTTGTCCGTATTGAGCCGACGCTTACGTCTGCTGTTGGGCCTACCTCGTCGCTCGTTACCCGCTTCCGCACATTGCGAAATCGGCTTGAGCATGAACGATTCCAACTCGCGGTTCTTGGACAATTCAAACGCGGCAAGAGCACGTTCATCAATGCGTTGCTGGGTGGGGCTGTGCTACCCACCGGAGTGGTTCCACTGACCGCGGTTGCCACGTTCATTGCCTGGGGCCCTGCGCCACGCGTCGTCGTCAGTTTCAAAGGCGCTTCGCGCAGGGAAGAATTTCGACCCCAAACGACCGAAGAGATTCGCAACGCCCTGTTTCGCTTCGTCGCCGAGGAGGGCAATCCAGAAAATCGCCTTGGCGTCGAACGGGTCGACCTATTTTATCCGGCCGATATCCTTGTCGACGGAACCGTAATCATCGATACGCCCGGCGTGGGCTCCACGCTTCAACACAATACGGAGACAGCGTTGCAAGTGCTGCCAGAATGTGACGCTGTCTTTTTCGTGATCTCGGCCGATCCGCCAATTACCGAAGTCGAGCTTGAATACCTGCGCCGGTTGAAGTCCAAAACGCCGCGCATTTTCTTTGTGCTCAATAAAACGGATTATCTGGTTCAGGACGAAAAACGCACTGTCGTAGGCTTTCTGCAAAAGGTGTTGATAGAAAAATCCCTCGTAGATGGAGAACCTCGCGTTTTCTGCATTTCGGCACGTGAGGGATTAGCCGCCAAACAGAATGGCAATAAACAGGCGCTACAGATGAGTGGCGTCGCCACCCTCGAAGAGTACTTACTGCGTGTGCTCGCAAGCGAAAAAAATCGCTGGCTAGAAGAGGCGGTGCAGAGCAAGACAACGGATATCTTGGTGCAAGCATCGACGGAACTTGATCTTCGCATGCGCGCCATGAACATGCCGATTGAGCAACTGACCGAGAAGTCGGAGGCCTTCAAGGACGCATTGCGATCCATCGAAAACGAGCGACGCGTCACCCGCGATCTTGTAGTCGGCGAACATCGGCGCTTGCGCGAGGCCCTCGATTCTCGCATCGGGAACCTGCGCAAGGCGACGGCAGCAAAACTCACCGCCGTGATCGATGCAAGTCTCTCGGACACGGTGCCGACCGCATGGGAGGAAGCGGCGCGGCGCTCCATATCCGCAGCCATGCAGACTGAATTTGACACGGTATGCGAACCGTTTGTGAATACGTTCGCTACCGATGCCTGCGCCGCGCTTCACGGCTGTCAAGACCGCGTAAACGCGCTCGTCGATCGCGTCCGGCAGACTGCGGCGCAAATCTTCGATGTCTCGTTGTGCCCTAATGCCGAACACGAAGTTTTTGAACTGGGCGAGGACCCCTATTGGTTGACGGAAAGCAACCGCATGACGCTCATTCCGGACCCGAGCCGGCTGATCGATCGGCTCCTTCCGGCGAGCCTGCGCCGGCCCCGGCTGCGCGCTCGAATGATCCGACAGGCGGAAGAACTAATTGTCCGCAACGCCGAAAATCTTCGCTGGGCGATCTTGCGCGGCCTCGATGAGACTTTTCGCAAGGCGACGGCACAATTTGAGGAACGACTTGACGAGGCCATCGGCGTGACCCGCAACGTTATCGCGGACGCTCTGGCCAGGAGGCGCGACCGATCATTCGAAGTTCAGCCGGAGCTCCTTAGCCTCTCCAGTGCCAATGCTTCACTGGCCTCCCTTCGCGAAGAGCTTCAAGGTGAGAGACTATGGCCAAATACATCGGTCGTAGCCGAAATCGCCGAACCCGATGCGTAGCGCCCCGGCATTGGCATGTATAGTCAGACCTTTGACCTGCGTCGCGATGCGGCATCAAGAAGATTCCCGTGGCCGATTGATGAGTTTGCTTCCGAGGCATGACCGCTGTAAGTGTCACGGGTTCACACCGACCGGCATTGCCATCTGAGTTCGTGGAACGAGGAGGACCAAGTGGCGCTCAACAGGCGTTCTCGCGTGATCACAGAAGGTGATTCGCGTGCGGCTAATCGCTCGATGTTATACCCGGTCGGCTTTACACAGGCGGATTTCGGCAAGCCCATCGTTGGCGTCTCCCATGGTCATTCGACCATGTTGCCTTGCAACGCCGGCATTCAATCGTTGGTCGATCGCGCCGTTGAGGCCTTGAGAGGGGCCGGAGCAATGCCCCAGACCTGGGGTTTTCCCACCGCAAGCGACGGAATCAGCATGGGGACGGTGGGGATGAGGTACTCGCTGCCATCCCGCGAGGAGATCGCCAGATGTATTCAGATCGGCTGGGGCAGTCATCAGATGGACGGCCTGATGTGCATTGCCGGCTGCGACAAGAACAAACCAGGCTGTGTGATGGGAATGGCAGCCTGCAACGTACCGGCGATCTACGTCGACTCCGGTACGATCAAGCCGGGCAAGTGGAAGGGCCAGGATCTGACTATTGTGTCTGCTTTCGAAGCGGTCGGCGCCTACAGCGCCGGCAAGATCTCCCGTGAAGATTTCGAGGGCATCGAGAAACATGCCTGTCCGGGGTTCGGCGTCTGCGGAGCTCAGTACACCGCGAACACGATGGCGACCTCCGTTGCAGCTCTCGGCCTCAGCCTCCTCGACTCACCGTTGATGGCGGCAGAAGACAACGAAAAGCTGGATTCGGTCGCCAAATCCGCACAAGTGCTGGTCCGCGCGATTGAGAACGATCTTAAGCCGCGCGATATCATCACCCGAAAATCCATCGCCAACGCCGTTGCCGTTGTGATGGCGACAGGTGGATCAACCAACGCTGTGCTTCATTTTCTCGCAATCGCGAAGGCGGCAGGCGTGAAATGGGATATTGAAGACTTTGATCGAGTTGCCCGCCGGACTCCGGTTCTATGTGATCTGAAGCCGTCTGGCCGCTTTGTCGCAGTGGATTTTCATCGCGCCGGCGGCGTTCCGCAGTTGTTGAAAATCCTGCTCGACCACGACCGAATCGATGGCGGTTGTATGACGATTACCGGCCGCACGTTGGCTGAAGAGTTGGGCGGCGTTCCGTCGGAACCGCTGAGCGATCAGGAAGTCATACGGCCCTGGTCCGATCCGATGTACGACCGCGGTCATTTGTCGATTCTGAAAGGCAATCTCTCGACGGAAGGCTGTGTTGCCAAGACGTCGGGCATCAACCAGCCCACGTTTACCGGCCCGGCGAGAGTTTTCGATTCCGAACAGGCATGCTTGAAGGCGATCCTGGCCAAGAAGATCAAAGCCGGCGACGTGGTTGTCATTCGCTATGAAGGGCCGAAGGGCGGCCCCGGCATGCCGGAGATGCTGGCTCCAACGGCAGCCCTTGTCGGCCAAGGTCTGCTCGATTCGGTCGCGCTCATTACCGATGGGCGCTTCTCCGGCGGGTCTTGGGGTTGGATCGTCGGGCACGTGGCACCGGAAGCCTTCGTTGGAGGGCCGATTGCCTTTGTCAAAACAGGTGATTTGATTACCTTGGACAGAGATAAGCGGCTCATCAAACTCCATGTCTCGGCAAAGGAACTCGCGGCGCGAAAGAAAATGTGGAAGGCGCCGAAGGCTCGCTACGAAGAGGGTATCCTTGCTGAATACGCGCGCCATGTTTCATCGGCGAGCAAAGGGGCGGTCGTCGACTAACACGGTCTTGGTCATAGCACGACCGCCAATCAGAGATGCCTGCCCGCTGTGATACGGCGAAGGATCGTTTCCGTCCGTGTTGTGGTCGCGGTATTCCGGCCCGGCTGGCGGATTTCGTTCAAATAAACGGTAATGATCTCGCGCGCGCCTTCGGGATGAGCCCGCAGCAGGCCTCAATCTCCTCTCGCCGCACCCAACCGGATGTGGTCCGATGGAATCAAAGGAGCGCCAACGCAAGAACGATAACGAAGAGTCCTCCGATCAAAGCGAGATAGAAATTAAGATGACCCGACTGCAAGGCTCTGAGCTTATTAGCAGCCAGAAAGACCGATCGGACTGCTGGTGTAAATAGATAAGGACCGAAGATCGGTGCGACCTCATGGGTAAACACAAGACGATGAACAAAATAGTGGACTGAACCATTTGCCTCTTTTTGAACTTCCTGCGTCGGCCGATATATGAAGCTGTAAAAGGTCCTCAGTGCGTTGGAGAATGTTAGTGCTGTAGTCGACGCGCGCTCCGGATCGTGGTCCAAGCCACCATACCAGACGGGTACCCGACGCACCGCAATTCGTCGACTCGTCAGGACAAAACCGACCGGAACGAGCGCCAGGAGCGGCATGACGATCACGAGCAATGTCGGCGAGATGAACGCGAATGTGGCGGTCAGCGGCACCAGCAAGAATCCATCATGCATCTGGCGCGCCGCTTGAGTTCCGAATTCCGACATAACTGCCACGCGCAGAGCGTCGAGCCAGATCGGCATCCCAACCGCCAATGCGAGTACGCCGAAACCGAGAAGGCCGACCGCGATCGTTGAGCCCGCGGACAACGATTTTGCCGCTTGCGATGAGCGCCCCAGCAAGCCAATTCCAAACACCTTCACGAAGGTCGCAAAGGCGACAGCGACCGTGAGAGCGAGCCCCGCCCCGGCCAGCGCCATGATCAGGCGTCCGCCAAGCGAAGCGAGCCGGAAACCCTGGAAGACCGTTTGGAATACGTACCATTCACTGACAAAGCCTGCCTGCGGGGGCATCGCGGCAAGACTCATCGCGGCGAACAGGACGCCCAAGCCGAAGAACCACGAGCTTCGACGAAGCAAATCGGTATGGAAGATAGCGTAACCGCCTGTTGCGCGATACACCCCGTCAGCGGCAAGAAACATTCCGCCTTTGGCCAACGCGTGTCCCGCCAGATGCAAGAGCGCAACCACCCAGGCCAAGCTCGCGAGGTCAGGATGGCGGTCGGCACGAAATATCAAGGTCGCGCCAAGCATCGCCACAGCAATCGATGCGTTCTCGGCTGAAGAGAAACTTAATAGTGTCCGCCAGTCTTCCTCTTGGAAGGCATAAAGCGCGGACAGAATGGCGCTGACAACCGCGACGGCGATGACGAAAATCCCCAGATCTGCGGCGCCAACAGCCGCGTGACCTGGCGCCCAATCGAGCATTGCGCGACTCAAGGCGAAGAAGGCGGCATTTATCACCACGCCCGACATCAGCGCGCCAGTGGCCCCACTTCCTGCGCCATAGGCCCCGGGAAACCATTCATAAAACGGCAACAGTCCGAGCTTGGCGCCAAAGCCGATGACGAGAAGAACGCCGGCAAGAATGGCAATCCAGGGCGGCAGCCCGGATGCCGCATGTTGAAATACCGCGAAAGCGAATGAATGCGTCGAATGGGCGAATAATAGGATGACTACAATGAGCGCGAGCGCTCCAGACTCAAGGAGACCGAGCATGAACAGAACGGGACGGCCGGCGTCCGTGGAAAGCTTCTCGCTGAGCAACATAACCGCGCCGCCGAAGCTCATGATCTCCCATGCGATCAGCAAGCCGGCGCCGTCTTGAACTCCGAACACTCCCAATGCGCCGACCAGGCTCGCCGCGGCGCCAAATAGCCACCCGGCCCGACCCCGCCGGGCCGGAGTCCCGAGCGCGCACGCGAGCGCTGCGGGCGCTAACCCGAAACCGAGCAGCCATAGGCCGTCTGCTGTAATCTGAAATCCAACCGGTTGGCCGGCGAGTTCAGTCGGAAGCAAGACGAGCGTGGACCCGCCGGGGAGCGCCGCGAGCGCCGCCAGGATTCCCCCGATGCAGCCGCACACCAACAAGATCCGACTGACGACCAATGGGCGGCCGAACAGCGCGATGCTGCCGGCAAGAAGCCAAGCGCAGAACGTCGCCGCCAGGAGCTCATTCGACAAGTTGGCCTCCACGAACACGCTGCGGCATCCGATCAAGGAGCATCAGCAGGGCCTGGATGATCGCCGCGGGATTGGGCGGGCAGCCGGGCAGATAGACGTCGACGGGAAGAACGCCCTCCAGCCCATGGCCGCAGGCATAGCCGCCTTCGGCGACGCCGCCCGAGACTGCACAGGTGCCGACGGCCATCACCCAGCGCGGTTCGGGCATGGCCTCGTAAGTGGCGCGCAGCGGATTGAGCATCGCGTAGGTCACCGGTCCGGTCACCAACAACAGATCGGCAAAACGCGGCGACGCCGTGAAAAAGATACCAAGGCGATGCAGATTGTAAAATGGATTGTTCAACGCCTGCAGATCGGACTCGCAGCCATTGCAAGACCCCGCGTCGACGTGACGGATATGCAGACTGCGCCGAAATCCGTTGCGCGCCTTCGCGTGTGCATCCGATGGCGAATCCGACCGTTCCTGCCAGATCAAATCCTCGCGCCGTCGCACACCGAACGCCCAATCGGAAGAAGGCGTCATTGCCTGAGTCGGGCACGCCTCGGTACACAATTGGCAGACGACGCAGCGACCGTAATCGATTTCCAGACGTTCCCCGCCGCCGTCTGCCGGACGCATCGTGATGGCATGCGTCGGGCAAGCCTCGGCGCAGGCTTTGCAGCCTTCTCCGCAGCGCTCGGGGTGATAACGCGGCATGCCGATGAATCCCGCTTGCCCGCCCTCGCCGTCGCGCAACGGCCATGCGGCGGTCTGCTTGCCCTCCAGCAATCCTATGAGTGTCCACAGCGGCATCGACGACTCCTACCGATCGCAGCCGGCGATCGTCAGCCCAAAACTCGCTTCATTGATGGCGTAGTCCATCATGTTAGTCTCATGCACGGTGTAGGGAAAAACGCGCCAATTGGAAAACGAGGGCGATTTGATTTTGACGCGGGCGAGTTTGCCGCCGGAGTCGAAATGGACGGCGTAAAACAGCGTCCCTCGCGGCGATTCCGCCCAACCGAGACCTTCGGATCTGGGCCTGACCGCAAAGTCCGCGCGCACCGGCCCGTCGGGCAGGAGTGACAAGGCGCTCTGCATCAATGCGATACTGGTTTCGGTTTCCGCCATGCGAACCTGGGCCCGGGCATGGGCGTCGCCGTCTTTTCGCACGGCAACCGACAAAGGAAGCTGTCCGTAGGCGGCATAAGGGTGATCGCGCCGCAGATCGCGATCGAGTCCGGAGGCGCGATCGACCGGCCCAGTTGCACCCTGATCAAAGGCAACGTCACGGCCAAGCTTGCCGGTTGTTATTAGCCGGTCGAGGTGGCTGCCGGTATTCTCCATTCGTCGCGCATACGTCGAGAAATCCTGGCGCAGTTTTTCCAGCTCGTCGCCAAGCCAGCCTTCCGGCGATAAATCACGTCGAAGGCCTCCGGCGGTGAGGAGATTGCGCAGAAACCGGCTGCCCGTCAGCCGCGAATTGAGCTGCTTGGCGCGCTCTTCCAGCAGCTTGCCTTCCGCCTCTCCGACTTTGAGAGTCGTCGTGTGGCAGAGGTGGCCGAAATAGTGAAGATGGTTGTAAAGTCGTTCCAGTTCCGCCAGCAGCACGCGCAGGAAAAGCGCGCGGGGCGGGACCGTGCAGTTGGCGGCAGCTTCGGCGGCTTGGCAGTAAGCGAGCGCGTGCGCCACGCTGCCAACGCCGGAAACGCGCTCGGCCAGAATGACGGCGCGATCCGCTGGCAATCCCTCGAAGCGTTTTTCCATGCCGCGATGCTTGAAGAACAGGCGCGGCTGATAGTGCAGAATCGCCTCGCCGATATAGAAAAAAACGAACTCCGCCGACTCCACGACGTCGGCACGCACCGGTCCGAAAGGAAGAAGCTGCACGTCTGCTTGGGCGCCGGCGATTTCGGGAATCGTTTGCTTGACCGGCTCTGCCGCAAGCGTCGCGCCGGGCGGGTAATTCGGATCGAACGGCGGCCGCACCGGGCTAACGCCCTCATGAAGCACCAACCGCTGCGGCTGCGGATGATCGTGGAAGTCGACGCCGAATAAGTCGGTGACTTCGCGTTCGTACCAGCTCATCAACGGCCAAATACCGGCAAGGCTCGGAACTGCGCCTTGCGGTTTGCATATCCAGACTCCAAAAGCATGCTGATGAGGCTCGGTGACCACATAGCGCAGTTCGAGACGATCCGGCTCCGGATACCAAGCGTAGACCATTTGCATGCGACCGCCCCTGTCGCGCAGGCGCGACGCGGCATCGCCCAATTGTTCCGGCAGTAACTGCATGTCAGAAGATAAAGTCATGGATGCCCGACCGACAGGACGCGGCTGATGGCCGCGAAATGGTCCCACAGGCCATGCGGCCACCAAATGCCGAATAGCAAAAGCGGAGCCAATGCGAACCACATCGGAGCGACGCACCAGCGGCTGAGTTCCAAAAGTTTGGTTTCCGTTTGCGGCTCCTGGTCGAAGTACATTTCGCGGAAGTGATTCAGGAAACCCACGAAGATGACCATCAATAAGAGGATCATGACGTACACGGCCCAATCGAACGCCCGTTGCAGACCGGCACGCAAGATCACCAGCTCGCTTAAGAATAGACCGAATGGCGGCGCGCCTGTAATTGCGGCTGCTCCAGCCAGCCAAAGAGTGCCTTGCACGGGCAACCGCGTCCAAACACCGCGGATGCTCCTAATCTCCTTTGTGCCGAAGCCGCGCATGACGTTCCCGGCCCCGAAGAACATCAGCGATTTGTTCAGCGAATGGTTGAGCATGTGGTACAGCGCTCCGGCGATGCCGAACAACCCGCCAAAGCCGAAACCGAGCGCAACCACGCCCATATGCTCCACGCTCGAATAGGCCATGAGCCGCTTGACGCCGTCTTGCCGTACGATAAAGAGGGCTCCGATAAAGAGGGATAGAACGCCCAGCGCAACCAGCGCCGCTCGCGCGAGATGTCCGATCCCAGAGACGTCGCAAATTTCCAAATATCTGACAATTCCAAGCATCGCACCGTTGAGCAGCGCTCCGGAGAGCATCGCCGAAACAGGGGCCGGGCTTTCGCTGTGGGCATCCGGGAGCCAGGTGTGCATCGGTGCAAGACCAACCTTCGTGCCATAGCCAATCAGCACGAGCAGATAAGCCACCCCCACCAGTAGCGGGTTCATCTTTGCGGCGGCGAGTTGCAAGTTGTCCCAGGTCATGTCGTAGACCGGACCAAGCACGAAGCTGCCGCTCCAATAGAACAGGATCGTTCCGAGCAGCGCCAAGCTGATGCCGGCTGAGACGATGACGATATATTTCCACGCTGCCTCCATGCTCTCGGCAGCGCGTTCGAACCCGACCAGAAAAGTGCTGACCAGGGTAGTCAATTCGATGGCAATCCAATAAAGGCCAGCATTGTTCATAACCGTGGTAAGCAGAATTGTGAGCGCGAAAGTGGAAAACAGAGCATAGAAACTCCACAGCCTCTCCGCTTCCTCGGCGAGAAGCCGCATATATCCGACGGCGTAGATCGAGGCCAACAGATAGACGATCGCAGTGCAGAGGGCGATCCAGGCACCCGGCATATCGATAACGATGTAGTTATCCCAATAGCGGTACGGTCCGCTGCCGCTCAGAACAGTTAGCGGAACGGCAGCCGCGAAAACAACAATGCTTGCCGCCAGGTTGAGCTTCTCTGGCTTGAACGGGGTCCGCACCAGCAAGCAAGCAAGCGCCGACGCAGCAGGCGCGATCAACATCGCAAGGAGGAGCGCGCCGGTCATGATCAACCGATCAAGCGTTTGAGTTCGAGGCTGCTCGTGCTGCCCGCATGGGAAGCCAGAAGCTGGACGAGAACACCGAAGCAGGCCACGACAATGAGCAAATCAAAGAGAATAACGATTTCAATGAGGATAGGCATTCCGGGAATGAGCATTTGGGCGCCGAGAAACATGCCATTCTCGAGAAGTAGGAGTCCAAGAACTTGACTGATCGCTTCGTGGCGCACGGCCAGCATGAGAAATCCAATCAATTTCATCGACAGCATGACCGTAAAAGCGAGGACGGTCACGGTACCAAGAAGGCCAAGCGATAGACCAAGGCGATAACTGACGACCAGCGCAAAGACCACGCTCAGCGCGCCAACAACCAACGCCGAGCTTGGTTGCAGGATTTCGTGGATTTCGAGCGTCGCATTAAGGCGGCGAAGCATTCTCCAAATCAGGTAGGGCAAAAGCAAACCTCGAAATAGCACCGTAAGAATGGCGATGTAATAAAGTTCAGGGTAGCCGCCATAAAAGCCGATTGCCGCGGACAACACTGCAATGACCCAAGATTCGGCGCCGAAGGCATAAAGATAGTTATTAAGCCATCTAGAGCCTAGCATGACGAATGCGAGCAATAAGCTGACAATCGCCAACAGACTGAAGATCGATGACGCGAGCGGGTCGAGATGCGCGAGAAGCATGGTTCAGCTCAGCTGCGTTCCGATGATGGATAGGACGGCGAATACGAATGAGGCGGCGAGCAGTTCTTGATAGCGATAAAAGCGCAAGCGGGATTGAGCGGTTTCGACGACAACGACTGCAATGGCGACGAGGAGGAACTTGCCGAGCAGCGACCCCACAGACCCCGCGACTCCGAGCGCCGTCCCCGCATGCGAGAGACCCCACGGGATCAACAGCACATTGATGAAGATCGTGTACAGAATGAACTGCTTCATCATCGATGCCCAGCGCAGCACCGCGAGTAGCGGGCCAGAATATTCAAGAATCCGCGCCTCCTCGATCATGTAGACTTCGATGTGCGTGCTCGAATGAATTGGAAGGCGATCCGTCTCCACGATCAGCAACGTAAAAAACGCCGCGATGAGAAACAGGTGCGCTGGACTCCAGTATACGGCCGGCTGGCCGACCAAGAGATGATTGACGACAAATGGCAGCATGGACTTCGCCAAGAGCGTGATACCGACAAACACGAGGATGAGTGTCGGCTCGGCGAGAATCGCCACCATCACCGCCCGGCTCGATCCGATGCCGCCGTATGCGCTGCCGGTATCCAGACCGGCAAGCACGATCATGAATGAACCGAGCGTCAGAATGAACCCGCCGCCGAGTATGTCTCCCATATCTGACAGCGGCAGCGGAAAATCGGTCAGGACCGGGATTAAGATCGGCACCGTCAGCATGGCCGTGAAGGCGACGAAAGGCGCCACCCAGTAAATCCAGGAGGCGGTTTCCGGGACGATGATCTGCTTGTGAAAGAGCTTCCAAAGGTCTCGATAGGGCTGAAATAAACCCGGACCTTGTGCGCGCTGCACGCGCTCCTCGAACTGCAGAATCACCCCTTGCAGGAGCGGTGCGAGACCGAGGACAGCAAGAACTTGGCAGACTTGAAGGATAATATCACGAACGCTCATACCAACGTCCGCCCTGGCAAATCGTAACGGGGAGTATGCGGTTGCCAATCAGCGGTCTGGCGCGCCAGGACCACTGGTGCCGAACTTTTCACGCGCGACTCCTCTCGTTTGCAACCGAGAAAGGAGTCATCAGCCCAAAGGGCAGTTGGAGGCGGAACCCCATCGCCTAGCTGGCCGAACCAGCGCGCGGCATGAATATGGATGGAGTTATGCACTGTCAAGCAGAGATGGCCGCGGAAGCTCAGCATAATGCACAGGAAAAGCGGAACGCGCCGATTTTGCAAGCTACCCATGAATGAATTGCGACAGGGCAAATCGGCGTCTTCTTGTTGCTGGCGGGCCCACTCCGCCGGCGCGATCGCCAGCATGACCGCCGTGCATTACTTTATGTGCTTTATGTCCGCGCCATACTTGTCGTGTTTCCGGTTGCGGCGGGTGTCGTTTCGGCGCCGCGGTCGAAGATCGCGCTGTACAGGTCGGCGCCGTAGCTCGTTTGCAACGGCTCGGCCTCGATTAATTTGAATGGTCTCGTACCATCGGGATTTCTCTCCGCTCTGAGGAAAGTGGCGTTGTCCACTCCCTGGGCGAGAAAGCCGCTTGCAAACTGGTAAAGGTGGGTGACGAAGAACATCTTGATGCCTCGATCCAGCAATGCGTGTACGATCTGGCTGGCAATTTCGGATCCCTCTCTTTCATTGGTCGATGCAAACGACTCATTGAACAGCACCAGCGAATTGGATTTGACGTTGCCCACGATCTCACTCATGCGGCTGAGCTCTTCGTCCCATTTGCCGCTTTCCATGTTTGCGTCTTCCTCCCGCTTGTAATGCGTGAAGATGCCCTCGCAAACCTCCGACGCAAACGACTGCGCACATACAAACATCCCCGCTTGCATCATCAGGTGGGCTAGGCCGATGCTCCGCAGAAAAGTCGATTTGCCTCCCGTATTCGCGCCGGTAATAATGACGATGTCCCGGCCATCTGCATTGAGATCGTTGCCAACAATCTTTTTCTCCATGCTCAACGCCAGCGATACGTCATGTAGATTGGAAAACGACAGGGTTCGATCGCCGGCGGGCGCTGGAATTGGGAGGCATATCGGCTCGCCCATCTGAGCCAGCTGTGCACGCAAATTCAAAGCTCCGATATAGAAAGCCAGTTCCGTACGCAGCATATGGAAAAAGCTGAGGATGTGATCGGTAGACTGGGCGAGCGCGTTGGCGGCAAGATTGACGCCCCGGTCGTTCAATTCCGACAACGCCCGCGCTCCGGCCTCGTCGCGCGGATGAAGCTGAAACGAATAGGCAGGCGGCTTTTCCGCCAGCAGCCGCGTCAGCCAGCCTCGATCGTCGTGATGCGGCCTGCGAAGAACATGGTGCACTCCCTTGTTGGCCTTGCCCAATCGGGCACTGATCAGGGCGCCGTAGCGAAATTTCAGAGTCGTCAGGTGTGTCTCGATCTCGTTGAAGTAATCGTCGCTGAGTTCCGCCCGCAGCATGGACAGCAACGCCGAGAAGCCTTCCGAATTGAATTGGTGCGCATGTTGATCCGCGGTCTTTCGCAGTCGCTTCAGTACGCCTACGAACATCTGAAGCACGTCCACCGCCCGGTGAAGAACTCCCGAAGGATAACGGCTGAAAAAGCTCCAGAAGTTTTTTCGTTCTCCCTCAATCGCCTCCATGGCGATTTGGTACATCCCCCTGACGATCTGCTCATTTCTCAAGCAATCCAGATAGGCATGCTGACGATAGCGGATCACGTTCAGGTCCGTGGTGCTGGACAGCATCGCCACCTTCGCCACCTCGTAAAGAAAGGACTCACCACACGCCATCGCATTGAATACAGGCTCCAAGCCGAGATCCTGCCGCAGCGCCTGTTCGTTCCAAGGCAACAACTGCTGCAGTTCGATTCCCTTCTCGTTGCCTCTTCCGTTCCGCAATTCTTTGTCCCGGCGCGCAAGAAGCTGCCCAGGATCGAAATCACGATCCCGGTACATCAGGAAAGCCTTCATGGGCCAATCCGCTCCCTGATCGAGTCATAGGTCAGCCGATATTTCTGTGCGATGGCCATTGCATATGCCAGCCCATCGGCGGGCCGCCGTAAAATCTTGAACGTTCGCAAGGCGGGGTTTTCGGGAACAACAGTGCTTATCATGGAGACGGTTTGCGGTCCGAACGATGCCAGTTCATCAACGAAGGTAACCCACACGCACAACAGCCCGAGTTCGATGATCTTCTCCATAATCTTCTCGCTGAGGAAGATCTCGTCCTTGACGGTCGTCGAGGTGAAAATCTCATTCATGATTATAATTGAACGCGGCGTCGCTTGGCCGAGAATGTGATGCATCCGCAGCAGATCGTCTTCGAGCTTGCCGCGAAGATTTTCTACCTTTTCCTCCTTTTCAAAATGGGTAAACAGCCGATCGAATAAAAAGAGCTGCGCCTCTCTGCCTGGCACCGGATAACCTATGCTGGCGAGGTAATGCATCTGCCCGAATGCGCGGGCAAAAGTGGTCTTGCCGCCCTGATTGGGGCCGGATACGACCAGAATGCGTTCGCCGCCTCTTAGATAAAAGTCGTTGCACACGACCGACGAATTTTCCTTCAGCAGCTTGTGAGCCAAGGCAATGTCGAAGCCTTCATAACCATGGACATCCCAACTGGTTTCGGAGACGAACGGATAGCAAAAGGGCAACTGCGCCTGCCGCAACGCTCCGATGTACTCCAAATAGGCCACGTAGAACTGAACCTCGCGATCGAAAACGGCAATGGTTCGATCTATAAAGTTCGTATTCGTGCTGCAAAAATCGTCCAAACGGACGAATACTTCGGGATACAGCTTGGCGACGAACTCTAATATCTTAGCTTCGATATGGTTCATGTCGTTACTCGCGGAAAACTTGACTCTGTAATCCTTGACGGCGCCCTGCTTAAATTTTGCGAACGTTTCCTCGACCTCGGCGCTGTAATCCGCTTCTTCTTCATATTTGCGGACGGTGAATCCGCCGCTCTTGATGAGAACGCAATATTCCACTTTCCCCAGCTCGGCTCTAAGCTGTTGCATGGCTGCGAGCAGAGAATGAAAACGCGATGAGCGGGCGTAGCCGACCATATAAGTTCGGAAAGCGAGAAAGCCGCGCGATCGCAAGTCGGAAGCGGCAAGAGCTTCGGCGAAAGAATTGACGGCGGCGCAGTAAATCTCGACCGCATCGAGAAACCAAGCCTGTTTTTGTTCCTTGTAAAATGCCTTTTGGACCTTGAGCAGATGATCACGCACATCACGCATTTTTTCGGCGAATGCGGTCACGTGTTCATACACCGGTAGCTGTTCGAGATCCTGCATTACTTCGTGGCGGTAGAGAATCGCGCCAGCCCGCTGCAGGCAGTCATAGAAGAATGGTTTGAGATTGTACGCATCTCTGCCGGCCGTCACTGCATCGATGATCTGGTTGCAGTTCAGGTCAGAGAAGAAATCTGGAGGCTGCAGCTTGTCGTCGCCCGTGCGGTCTTCGGGTCTCTCGAAAAGAATGCTGTAGAAGGCAGGACGATGGCGTCTTTCAATTGCATTTGGATCGGCGGGGCGCACCGGCAGACGAGCACGATCGAGCCCGACGGCGTTTGACTTCCGTGCGACTGCCATGTGTACAACTCCGCTTCGGATCTTCAGGCGACGCAAAGTTTCTACGTCCGTTTCGGTGCGGAGATCGCAGCGGAAGGCCTCACCCAACGGCTGGGATGTTGGGTCCAGTCTTGATCCCGCCACGGCGACGACGGGGTGACTGCCGCTGCCCGGGGCCGGCGACAAAAACCCGCCTCGCGGCGGGTTCAAGCGACACCTCCACCGCGATCATCCGCGGTAGGAGTCATTAGCCTTTCGGCGATAGTGGGCGACTCCATGCCCGGTCTTTCATATAAAGGGCCCAGCGATAGCGTCAAGCCATGTGCGTCGCGGATTTTGGCCGGTCCTGTTGCTGCGAAGGAGCCAGGTCCCGCATTCGCGATAATTTCGCCTTCTCGCAGTTGTAGCAGATCCAAGAAGAGCTTCGGATCAGCCAGTACCTCCTCTAAGCTCGGCTGGCGTGGAACGTTTGTCGGGCATGTGGCTGCTCTGGAATAGAGCTTCCGTCAAGAAGGACGGAAATCTTTTCGGCATGCGAGCTGCGTGCAACGCAGTTGATGCTTGGCAATTGCCGCCTTTATCGGTTCATCGTAGAAAAAGTGTGGCGGTGGGGTCCGCCAACAAACGCCCCGACGGGCCAATGACTCCTGGCGAAGCTTGAGCTTTGATAGGAGTGTTTACGATGTCGGATCTTCGAGACCGCAAGAACGCGCTACGCTTTATCGTCCTCATCGGTATTTTGAGTTTTTTTGCGGATTTTACCTATGAAGGGTCGCGCAGCATTGTAGGCCCCTATTTGGCCACTCTCCAGGCAACCGGCACGATAATCGGCATTGTCACTGGTTTGGGAGAATTCCTGGGCTATGGACTGCGGCTGTTTTCCGGGCGTTGGGCCGACGCCATCGGGCGATATTGGCCGATCACGATCTTCGGCTATGTGGTCCAGATGGCATCCGTGCCGGCGCTTGCGCTGACGGCAAGTTGGCCCGCTGCGGCAGTGCTGATCATTCTCGAACGTATTGGCAAGGCCATCCGCAATCCGCCAAGGGACGTGATGCTTTCGTATGCGGGAAAGCAGGCTGGCGGCTATGGCTGGGCGTTCGGGGTGCACGAAGCGCTTGACCAGTTTGGCGCAGTGTTCGGTCCGCTCGTCGTTTCCGCTCTCCTCGCGCTTAACGGCAGTTATCGTGAGGCTTTCGCAGTCTTGCTGATTCCGGCCCTTATCAACTTAAGCCTGGTTTTGCTGGCGCGGTTTCTCTATCCAAAACCGCAGAACCTTGATCGATCTCCGCCGGCGACGGTACAAACCGAGCTGCCGCGCATTTTCTGGATTTATCTTCTCGGTGCAATTCTTGTTGCTGCTGGATTTGCGGACTATCCCCTTATCGCCTACCACTTTGCACTCGCCGGGACAGTCCCGGGCAACTGGATCGCGATTTTCTATTCCGTTGCAATGGCCGTCAGCGGCACCGGTTCGCTAGTTTTGGGACGCATGTTCGATCGGTATGGATTTGCTGTCCTGGTCATGTTGACGCTCGTATCGGCTTTGTTTGCGCCGCTGGTATTTCTCGGCGGCTTTTGGCTGGCGCTGCTTGGCGCAGCGATCTGGGGACTAGGGATGGGGGTCCACGAATCAATCATTCCTGCCGCCGTATCGCCGATGGTGTCACCTCGCCGCCGCGCTTCGGCGTTCGGCGCTTTTACCGCCGGATACGGTATCTTCTGGTTCCTCGGCAGTGCAGTAATCGGAATCCTGTATGACGTGTCCCTGCCCGCGGTTATCGCTTTTTGCCTCATCACGCAGCTAGCGGCAGTTCCGGTGTTTGTTCGGGTCGGCCGAATGGCCCGCACACACCGTCGGGCCGTTGGGACTCCTTGACACGGCGGGCAAGACCTAGTCCGGTTGGAGACCGGAAATTACGCAGATCGCGTCGAGACAGCGCGGTACCTCACCCGACTGCAGCAGTTGGAATTATGAGATTTTCTCATCAGCATCCTTGTGGGCCGGCCGCACGCGCGATCGGACCGTCTACGAGAGGCAATCCAACGACTGCCCTATGTCTGGGCCGAGCTTGGCCGGCGTTTTCGCCGGAGCACGTACTTTGTGCGTGTCAGTGAAGCTGCCGGTGCAATTAATGACCGCGCTATGGCGCTCCGGGCAAAACACAAGGCGGCGGAATTGCGCGAAGACCAAACGCCGCTTCCGAGAGTGAATTGACGAAACTTCGAGCTGAGCTTACCTTTCGATTCGGCAAGGCGATGGGGTTCGCCGCAAGCGCCCGACGGAACTGACCGACGGGCTGATGACTCCTGTAAATCCAGAGGAGTCATCGTACCATGCATCCTCACAAAGACGCCGAGCGAACGGCGTATTACCGCCAACAAGCCTCATCGTGCGCAACAGCGGCGCTAATCACCGCCATCGCGGAAATAAAACAGGCCTATCTTGACCTGGAGCAGGGATGGCTGTGCCTTGCTCCGAAGGCTGCGCAGGATGACCCGCTGGACCCGGCTCCTGGCGGCGATTCCCAATTGAAAACAGACCCGTCGCTGAATCACGATGCGGGTTAGAACGCGAGTCGGCGGCATAACGGAATAGTCCCGTTCACTTCCGTGATTACTACGGTCGGCTATCGGCATCACAGGCGCGGCGCAGTGTGCATTCGCGCTATGATGCGGCGGAGGATCGTTTCCCTTCGATTTCTGGTCGCGATTTTGTCAACCGATTGCGGAGTTTCATTCAAGCTATTGATGATGACCTCGCGCGTGCTATCGAAATGAGTTTGCAAGAAGGTTTCAATCTCCTCCCGTAGCACCCAATCGTCATCGCCCAGCAGCTCGATCAAGCGCCGAATGATGCCTCTTTGCTCTGATGCAGGCGCGCGTAACAGTTCGACTTCGCAGGCACGCGCGGCAAGTTTCGCGTCCTTATCACGCGTGAGATGCTGCAATTGGGGCCACGCGTCCTCTGGACTATCCATTTCCGCTAGAAGCGCCAACGCACTGCGCCGGCGACGGGCGCTCGATTCGCTTTCCGAGTCGGCTGAGGGTACCTTTGCGTTAACCGTACGCAAGAGTGCCGGACGCGCTTGCTGGCCAAGTTTCCGAAGTGCGCTCTCGGCAGTGAGCCGACTTGCATCCTCTTCCAGGGCATTGATGAGCGCGGGAATGGCCTCGATGCTTTCAAAAGCGCCGAGTGCGCCGATCACGCCGGTGAGAGCCGGACGTCGCGCCAGTTGCAA
>JASHRW010000021.1 GCA_030037065.1 Xanthobacteraceae bacterium | reverse complement strand
AGTGTTTTCCCGCGGCTGGGCCCATATGCCTACGCCACAAGATCGCGGGTGATGAGGATGGCAGCGTCTCCCCAATCTGTGCTCCGCGCTCTCCGACTGTCAGAACGCGCTAGGCAAGTCCGGTGCTGCCATATGACGGGTAACGTCTTCGGCTAACTACCCCAGCCCCGCTCAAAACCGCGGCAAATCAGGAAATGCCAGTTTGCCCGCATGCACGTGCATGCGGCCGAGTTCGGCGCAGCGGTGCAGTGTCGGAAACACTTTTCCAGGATTGAGCAGGCTCTTGTCGTCGAAGGCGCATTTGAGCCGTTGCTGCTGATCGAGATCGGCCTCGTTGAACATCGCCGGCATCAGGTCTCGCTTCTCGACGCCGACGCCGTGCTCGCCGGTGAGTACGCCGCCAACCTCGACGCACAGCCGCAGAATGTCGGCGCCGAACTCCTCGGCACGCTCCAACTCGCCTGGCTTGTTGGCATCGTAGAGAATGAGCGGATGCAGGTTGCCGTCGCCGGCGTGGAACACATTGGCGACGCGCAACCGATATTTTTGCGACAGTTCCTGCATGCGCTTGAGCACCAGCGGCAGCGTGGCGCGCGGAATGGTGCCGTCCATGCAATAATAATCCGGCGAGATGCGGCCCACGGCCGGGAACGCCGCCTTGCGGCCAGCCCAGAACAGCAGCCGCTCCTCCTCGGAATTGGAGACGCGGCAGGTCACGGCGCGGCAGTCGCGCGCGATCGCCTGCACGCGTTCGAGCAGGTAGTCGACTTCGGCGCCTGGACCGTCCAATTCGACGATCAACAGTGCCTCAACGTCAAGCGGATAACCGGCATGAACGAAGTCCTCGGCGGCCTTGATCGCGGGTCCGTCCATCATTTCCATCCCGCCGGGAATGATCCCCGAGCCGATGATGCGGGCGACACAGGCGCCGCCATCTTCCGAGGTCGGGAAACCGATCAGGGCGGCGCGCGCGCTTTGCGGCTTTCTCAAAATCCGCACCGTCACTTCGGTGACGATTCCGAGCAAACCCTCGGAGCCGGTCACGACGCCCAGAAGGTCATACCCCGCGGCATCGAGATGCTTGCCGCCGAGTCGCACGATCTCGCCGGTCATCAGCACAATCTCGCAGCCGAGCACGTTGTTGGTGGTGACGCCGTATTTGAGGCAGTGCACGCCGCCGGAATTTTCCGCAACGTTGCCGCCGATGGTGCAGGCGATCTGCGAAGACGGATCGGGCGCGTAGTAGAAGCCGGCGTGTTCGACCGCCTGCGAAACGGCAAGGTTGGTCACGCCTGGCTCGACTACGGCGACACGATTGTCGAAATCGATCTCGCGGATACGGTTGAATTTGGCCATGCCGAGCAGCACGCCGTCGCCGAGCGGGAGCGCGCCGCCCGACAGCGAAGTCCCCGCGCCGCGCGGCACGACCTTGATACCCTCGCGATGACAGTAGCCGAGCATGGCGGCGACCTGCGCGGTCGTCGCCGGCAGCACCACCACCATGGGAAGCTGGCGATAGGCGGTCAAGCCATCGCTCTCGAACGGCCGCATGGCGTCCTCGGAAGCGATAACGCCCTCGCCCGGCACGAGGCGCCTGAGCGCTGCAACGACTTCGGCGCGGCGCCTGAGCACCGTCTGGTCGGCTTGTGGCATTGCCACCGGCATGGCGCCCTCTGCGGTCGTTGCGATCCTTCGCCCGAGCCACTATAGCGCGAAAAAGCCAACCGTGCCCTGCCGCTCTGTCGCGCCCGCTTGCACGCAAGCGGCAACGCCGTGGCCGTTGACACCCTGCGTCCAGCCCGCTTGAACAGCGGTGCCACAAATCCATGCCGGCGACGATGAAAGGAACTGAGCATGAGGATAGTGTTCATTGTCGCCGTCATGATCGGGATCGCAACCGGCACGGCCGCTGCCCAGGATGCCGCAAAGGGCGAGCAGGTGTTCACCGTGTGCCGGCCTTGTCATGCCGTCGGTCCGAATGCACCCAATATGCTGGGTCCCGAACTCAACGGCCTCGACGGCCGCCATTCCGGCAGCGTTCCGGGCTACCCCTATTCAGAAGCCAACAAGAAATCCGGCATCGTGTGGAACGAGGCCACTTTCAAGCAATACATCAAGGACCCGCAGGCAATGGTGCCGGGAACCAAAATGTTCTTCGCCGGCATCAAAGACCAGCAGGAGATCAACGACCTGTGGGCCTATATCAGCCAGTTCAATGCCGACGGCACCATGAAGAAGGTGGGAAAGTAGGAAACCGCCCGGGCTTGATCTGGCTCAAGAATGGCCGCTGTATTACCTGCGATAAGGACGGTCTAAATCGCCCCCCGGCACGAGGGAGACGCCGCAATGACTATCAAGGACATCGTTGTCAATCTGAGCGTCACTGAAGGCAGCGGGTTCACCGGAGATTATGCCGTCTCCGTCGCCGGCGCGCTCGACACGCATCTCACCGGGATCGCCTTCGTTTACGATCCAGTCGTTCCGGTGGCAGCCACAGGCTACCTGCCGCCCGAAGTCATCGAGACGCAGCAGCGCGACAGCCAGGACGCAGCGAAGGCCACAATCGACCGCTTCACCGCGGCAGCTTCGCGCGCCGGCATTTCGATTGAGCCGACCATGCTGCCCGCCAGTTTCGCCGGCGCCGGCGATCAATTCGGCCTTATCGCTCGGCGCTTCGATCTCGCCATCGTCGGACAGGCCGAGCCCGACAAGGGCGCGGTGGAAGAGCTGATTGCCGAGAGCGCATTGTTCGAGTCGGGTCGGCCGGTGATCGTGGTTCCCTACATTCAGAAGGCGCCGCTCAAGCTGGATCGGGTCATGGTGTGTTGGGATGGCAGCCGTCCGGCGGCACGCGCTATCGCCGACGCCATGCCGATCCTGGAACGGGCCGGACAGGTCGAGGTCGTCATCGTTACCAGGGAGCGCGGCAAGCAGGATGAAATCCCCGGCGCCGACATGGGCCAGCACCTCGCCCGCCACGGCCTAAAGGTGGACGTCAAGCGCATCGTTGGCAGCGGCATTGACGTAGCCGACGCGCTGCTTTCGCACGCCGCCGACGCCAGCGCCGATTTCATTGTCATGGGCGGCTACGGCCATTCGCGTTTGCGCGAATTCGTACTCGGCGGCGTGACCCACGCGATCCTGCGTTCGATGACCGCGCCTGTGTTGATGTCGCATTAAGGCGGAATCAGAAGCCAGAAATCGGAAATCAGGAAGACCTCACGCTTCCGATTTCGGACTTCCGATCTCCGTCTGCACCACCAACCCCCGCGCGCGCGCGTCGGCGACGCCGAGCGCGCGGAGCGCAAGCAACGCAAGCGACTGCACGACCTCGCGCTCGCGGCCTGCTGCCTCGGGAGCAAGCGGTCCGATCAGTCCCTCGACGAGAAGGCCGATGAGCGCAGCCGCCGAAAGCGTCGCGTCCTGCTCGGGCAGATGCTTGCCCACGACCGCCGCGGCGATCAGCGAAGAGAATTCGGCAGCGAGCGCCTGCCGCAATACGAGCCGCGCCGCATTAAGATCGGCGTCGACCGGTTCGGCGATCGCCGCAAAAGCAAGCCGGCGATGGCGCAGTGCCCGCACCGCAAATGTCATGACCGCCGCCGACAGCGCCGAAAGCGGCCCCGGCGCGGCCGCGGCGGCGCGCCGCAACGCCAACACCTCGCCTTCCGATATTTCGGCAAGCAGCGCCGCCACCAGATCGGTCTTGCCGGGAAAATAGCGATACACTGTGCCGGCGGCGATGCCCGCCCGCTCCGCGACTGGCGCGATTTGCACCGCCGCCATGCCGCCTTCGCTCGCCGCCTGCCGCGCCGCGGCAATGATCGCCGCATGCCGGGCGGCGAGCCGACGGGCGACGTTCTCCGTGCGGCGATAGGGCATTGACAACCGGCCGGACAGAATCGCTAAAGCAGAGCAAAAATAACTGAACCACGATTCAATTTGTGCGGCAACGCGCGCGGTATATCCTCCCAAGGCGGAGGGTGAATCTCATGTCTAGCAAATCCATACTAGCGGCGGTCCTCGCCGCGTGCCTTGCTGCTTCAGCGGCGGCGCACGCGCAAAATTATCCGACGCGTCCGATCACCATGATTGTGCCGCTTGCTCCCGGCGGATCAACCGATGTGCTCGGTCGAATCATGGCGCAGGGCATGGGCGTAAGGCTCGGTCAGCCCGTAGTCGTCGAAAACGTTTCGGGCGCGGCCGGGACCATCGGCGTCACCCGTGCCGAACGCTCGCCGCCCGACGGCTATACAATTCAATGGGGAATGTGGGGAACCAACGTCGCCAACGGCGCTATTTACGATCTCGGCTTCGATCTACTCAACGATCTCGAACCCGTGGCGCTGGTCGCGACGCAGCCATTCCTCATCGACGCCCGCAAAACCATGCCGGCGAATAATCTAAAGGAATTGATCGCCTGGCTGAAAGCGAACGCCGATAAGGCGACGATGGGCAATTCCGGCGTCGGCACCCCAAGCCACGTCGCCGGCGTATTGATGGAGAACATGCTCGGCCTGCACTGGCAGATGATCCCCTATCGCAGTGCCGGCCTCGCCACTAACGATCTGCTTGCCGGCACTATCGATATCCTGCTCGACACTCCCGCGGTATCTCTGCCGCACGTGAAATCAGGCGACCTCAAGAGCTATGCGGTCACCGCCAAGGAGCGAATCGCGGTGGCGCCCGATATCCCGACCACGGACGAGGCGGGATTGCCGGGCTTCTATTTTTCGTTCTGGCACGGGCTATGGGCGCCCAA
The DNA here is from genome assembly GCA_030037065.1 of Xanthobacteraceae bacterium. Taxonomy (GTDB): domain Bacteria; phylum Pseudomonadota; class Alphaproteobacteria; order Rhizobiales; family Xanthobacteraceae; genus BOG-931. Next base: position 4,346 of record JASHRW010000021.1, on the reverse strand, counting down.
GAGCACGCCGAAGCCGATCATCGACAAGCTCAGCGCCGCCGCCATGGGAACGTTGGCCGATCCGCAGGTCCGCCAACGCCTGCTCGATCTGGCGCAGGTCATTTACCCGCCGGATCAGGAGACGCCGGAAGCGTTGCACGCGTTCCAGAAAGCCGAAATCGAGAAATGGTGGCCGATCATCAAGGCCGCCGGTATCAAGGCGCAGTGAGTTTGCGCTGTATGTTGTTGCTTCGGCGTGAACGAAGCACCTACTCGGGGTGCTTGACCTTATCGTGCTTGTTGGCCTCGTGATGGCCGATCACGCAGCCCGCCGCGGCGCCGAGCACACCGTGATGGTGGGCCAAATGCCCGGCGATCCCGCCGACGATTGCGCCTTTGATACAACCCTTGGCGTCAGCAGAAACGCTTGCCGCGGCAAGCGCCACGACGAGAGCCACGAATCCGATGAAAGTCTTCATAGGATGAACTCCGCTCACCGCTGAGAAATCCGCGGCGGCGGCTTTCGTTCCCTGAACGTGAGAGCCGCGCAGGGAAAGGCGCGGCAGCCGATCAGTGATTTTTCTCCGCGAGCGATTTGGCGCGAATTTTGGCCAACGTCGTGACCGGCGTGATTGCTTCGGGATCGATTTTCAGCCGAATGATCGCCGGCTTGCCTGACGCCTGCGCCTCCTTGAACGCCGCTGCAAAATCCTCGGTGCGCTCGACCGAGGCGCCAAAGCCGCCGAACGCGCGCGCGTAAGCGGAAAAATCCGGATTGCGCAATTCGGTTGCCGAAATGCGGCCGGGATACTCACGCTCCTGGTGCATCCGGATCGTACCGTAGAGTCCGTTGTCGGCAATCAGGATGATAAACGGCAGATTGTACTGAACGGCGGTGGCGAACTCTTGGCCATTCATCAGAAAGTCGCCGTCACCGGCGACACACACGATTTCACGCTCGGGGAAAAGCCGCTTCATGGCCACGGCCGCCGGCACGCCGAAGCCCATCGAGCCGGCAGTCGGCGCTACATGCTGCCCGAAGCGGCGCATGCGGAAGAAGCGATGAATCCAGGCGGCATAATTTCCTGCGCCGTTGCAGATGATTGCATCGGCGGGAAGGTGTTCGCGCAGCCACACCATGATGGCGCCGAAATTGACGGTGCCCGGCTGCTCGGTCGGTTTTTCGGTCCATTCCAAATAGTCGGCGTGCGCCGCTTCAGCCTGTCCGCGCAGCGTGTGTGGCAATTCCAGATTTTCAAGCGCCGCGGCAAAAGCCATCGGTGTGGCATTGATAGCCAGATTCGGGCTGTAGACGCGGCCGAGTTCCTCGGCGCCCGGATGCACATGGATGAACGGCACCTGCGGGCGCGGAATGTCGAACAGGGTGTAACTCTGCGACGGCAGTTCGCCGAGCCGCCCGCCGAGCAGAATGACCAGATCGGCCCTCTTAATGCGCTCGATGAGTTTTGGATTGGGCCCGATGCCGAGATCGCCGGCGTAGCAGGGATGCAGCGCATCGAACAAATGCGCGCGGCGGAACGTCGTGGCGACCGGCAGCGCGTGTTTCTGCGCGAAGCGCGCCACGGCATCGGAGGCGGCCTGCGACCAGCGGCTGCCGCCAAGCAGCACGATCGGCGTTCGCGCATTGCCGAACATTTGCGCGAACTTTTCCAGTTCCGCCGGACCGGGCGAAGCCTCGATCAGCGCAAACGGCGGCGCGTCGGCCACCGCGACACGCTCGACCAGCATATCCTCCGGGATGGCGACCACGACCGGCCCCGGCCGACCATTGGCGGCGGTGTAGAACGCGCGCGACACAATCTCCGGCATGCGCGCCGGATCGTCGATCTCGGTCGCCCATTTGGTCATTGTGCCGAACACGGCGCGGTAATCGAGTTCCTGAAACGCCTCGCGTTCGCGCATGTCGCGCGCCACTTGGCCGACGAACATGACAAGCGGAGTGGAATCCTGCCGCGCGATATGGATGCCGATCGACGCATTGGTTGCGCCCGGCCCGCGGGTGACAAAACAGACGCCGGGCCGGCCGGTCACCTTGCCGATCGCCTCCGCCATCATGGCCGCACCGCCCTCCTGGCGGCAGACGGTGATGTTGAGATCGCTGTCGTGGAAGGCGTCGAGTACGGCAAGATAACTTTCGCCCGGCACGCAGAACACGTGGCGCACGCCGTGTATCTGCAATTGATCCACGAGAACTTCGGCCGCGGTGCGCATATTGTCCTTACCGCGCATGAGCGTCTCCCTGAGGGGTCGTTGCGAGGAGCAAAGTGCCTCACCATGACGGGCACATAGAGTGCACTATTTAAAGCAAAGGTGAACCGTCGCTAAAGGGATTCCGGCCGTATGAAAGAGAATGTGGACAGTCAGGACGAAGTGCTGGCCTTTCTCGCCGAGCCCGTCACTCACGATGGGGCAAAGGTTAGGCGAATCGACACCCACGCGGCATCGGTGTTTCTCGCCGGCGATCGCGCGTTCAAGATCAAGCGCGCGGTCCGCTTGCCTTTTCTCGACTATTCGACCTTGGCCAAGCGCAAGCAGGCGTGCGAGGCCGAACTCGCCGTCAACGCGCCCTACGCTCCCGAAATCTACCGGCGTGTCGTGCCGATCACGCGCGAAGCCGGCGGCGGGCTCGCGATCGCCGGCAAGGGCCGACCGGTCGAATGGGCGGTCGAAATGCGGCGCTTCGACGAGATGCGCACACTCGACCATCTGGCTGGCGAGATCGACGAGGTGCTCGCCGATGCGCTCGGCCGCGCGGTCGCCGCAGCGCATGCCCGCGCCCAGCCGGTCGAGGCGGCAGCATGGATCGCGGCGGTCGGCTCCTATATTGACGAGCACGCTTTAGCATTCCAGCAACATCCGGAGATTTTTGCGCACGCCGAAGTCGATGCGCTGGCTCGCGCCAGCCGTGTCGCCTACGAGCGCATTGTGCCGCTGCTTGCCGAGCGCGGCCGGCGCGGCCTGATCCGCCGCATCCACGGCGATCTGCATCTCGGCAACATCGCGCTAATCGATGGCAAGCCGGTCTTGTTCGACGCGATCGAGTTCTCCGACCTTATCGCCTCGGGCGATGTTCTCTATGATCTGGCGTTCCTGCTGATGGACCTGCTCGAGCGCGGTTTGTCGCAGCCGGCCAATATCGTGTTCAACCGCTACCTGGCGCTGACGCACCGGGCGCAAGATCTCGATGGGCTCGCCGCCTTGCCGTTCTTCCTCTCACTGCGCGCTGCCATTCGCGCCAGAGTCACGCTGGCCCGGATGGAGCGGGCTCCAGCGGCGCAGCATAATGCAATCGCCAAATCCGCACTGGCCTATTTTACCTTTGCCGGGCGTGCGATAGCGCCGCCGAAGGCGAAATTTATCGCCATCGGCGGGCTTTCCGGCACCGGGAAAACGCAGCTCGCGTACGCGCTTGCTTCCGATATCGGGGCGATGCCAGGGGCCGTGATTGTGCGCTCCGACGTCGAGCGTAAGGCGCTGTTCGGCGTCGGCGAGACGGAGCGGCTGCCTGTGGACGCCTACGCGCCAGCCGTGAGCGAGCGCGTCTATTCCGTGCTGACCGATAAAGTCCGCCGCATCCTCACCGCCGGTCACTCGGCGATCGCCGACGCGGTTTTCGCGCGGCAGGAGGAGCGCAAAGCCATGGCCGACGCCGCAAAATCAGCCGATGTCCGCCTACAGGGCCTATTTCTTACCGCAAATCTCCGAACCCGGCTTGGCCGCGTCGGCACGCGCACTGGCGATGCCTCCGATGCCGGCCAAGAGGTAGCCCAAACGCAGGAGAGTTACGACCTCGGCCGCCTCGATTGGCGGCAGATCGATGCCTCGGGCTCGGTCGAAGAGACTGCGGCAAGGGCGCGCGCGGCACTGGATTGACGGCACGTGCCTGGGCCGACATAAAGCGGGCTAGACTCGACAGCGGGAGAAGGCCTGGAGATGGCTAACAGCGCATCCACCACATACGAGCACCCGGAGGCACCGTCACGCCGCGATTTTCTCTACATTGCGACCGGCGTGGTTGGCGCAGTAGGCGTCGTCGCCACCTTGGTGCCGCTGGTCGACCAGATGAACCCGGATGCATCGACGCTCGCGGCGGGCGGCCCGGTTGATGTCGACGTGAGCAAGATCGAGGAAGGCGCGCAGATCATGGTGCGCTGGCGCGAGCGCCCGATCTGGATCTACCATCGCTCGAAACAGGCACTGCAAATGCTGCAGAGCCAGCAGGATACCTCGCTCCTGTCCGATCCGAATTCCGACAACGCGCAACAGGCTCCCTGGGCGACCAATTGGCACCGCTCGATCAAGCCTGAATACGGCGTGCTGGTCGGCATCTGCACCCATCTGGGCTG
>JASHRW010000160.1 GCA_030037065.1 Xanthobacteraceae bacterium | reverse complement strand
GACGGCATCGAAAGTTTCGTGATCGAAATCGCCGAGCCGGTCGACTGGCCGACGTTTGCGCGCGCCATGGAAACCTTGACCGCTTTGCGCGGCGCCGATCTGCTGCGCGTGAAAGGCCTGCTCAACGTCACCGGCTGCCGCGGGCCGGTCGTCATTCAGTACGTGCAGCATCTCGCCCATCCGCCGATCGAGCTTGAACGCTGGCCGGACGAAAACCGCTCAAGCCGCGTGGTGTTCATCACGCGCAACGTACCGGAGCGGCGCGTGCGCGATTTGTTTGCGGTCGTGCGGGCTCTGGCGAAACTCTAACCCTGCCCGCTCAATACCAATCAGGACGAGCCGATCCCGGCGACGGCGCGGCGCAGTGCGGCGATCAAATCCGCACTATGCATGAGGTGGCTCTCTTCGGCGTCGAGCACGCGCGCAAACGCCCGCCGCTTGAGCGCCAGCACGTCGAAGTCGCTTTTCTGCGGGTCGATGCCCGCCGCGTCGCAAATGATATCAAAAAGCCGCTCCACGGCATGAAGCCGGCCGAGCAGATAATCGTTCTCACGGTAGCGGCGCGAGAAGAAGCCGGCGAAATTGTTGAGCGCGATACCTTTTAGGCTTTTGGCGCCGGCAAAGGCTTTGAGCGTATGCATCTCTTCCGGGCTGATGCGATCGATGAGAATCTCGCGCAACTCGCCGGTGCCGCGCCCGGTGCTGACCGAGAAGGTGAGCACGTCCCAGAACGGAAAGCCGAGATAATTGTCCAGAATCTCGCGGCGCGCGTCCGGATGCCACGCCGCGGGATCAAGCGAGGCCAGCAGTTCGTCGAGATCGCGCGTGGTGGCATTGAGATCGATTTCCTTGCCAAGCGTTTCCACCAACTGATCGATGATCTTGATGCTGTCGCCCGCCACGACCGAGCGCGCAAACGCCGGCAAGTCCCTGGCCTCCGCCGTTGTCGGCGCGTGCTGGAACAGCTTCTCGGCCAGTGCGTGAATGCCGGGACTGAAAGACCGCGGTTCCTCACACTTCTGCAGCACATCCAGCCGGAGATAGAATTCCCGCTTCAGGCGGTCGACCACGACAGGATCGAGGCCGGAAAAGCGGCCCTCGTCGAGCAGGCGGTACAGCCGGTTCTGCCCTTCGATCAAAAAATGCAGCCGGCGCCGGCGATAATCCACGTCAAAGGCGAGGAAAAATTCGATCCACAGCGGCAGTCGCGGCGCGGCGGCCGCTTCGTGCTTGAGCGCCTCGCTGCCGGCTTTGCTATAGACGATGCCGCGGCGGACCGCCCACGCGCCGATGATCTCTTCCATGGCGCGCGCGTGCGGCGAGTTCGGCGGCGCGCCGCCGATCATCGCGATCGTGCGGGCGACGAAGCCGCGCACCGAGGCGAGCTTCAGGCGCACATAGCCCTCATGGGCGAAGCCGGCCTCGCGGGCGACGCGATCGTTGACCTTTTCGCGCCAGCCGCGGATGTCTTCCGTAGTGAACGGGCTGTCGAGCGGCTTGTCGATGATGTCGCCGACCAGCTCGCTGACATGCGGCCGGGCATCGGCGATAATCGATTTGATGCTGCGGGCTTGGGCGTTGAGATTGACCACCCAGGCGAGCTCGTTGGCGATCGGCTGCTCGGAGGGCAAGTCCGACAGCGCGCCTTTTATGGTCGAAAAGAAATTCGGCAACCCGGCGTGGCCGTCGGCTCGTACCGATTCCGGCTTGGCATCGATGAAGATCAGCCGCCGGTCGACGTCGCGGTAGGCGGAGCGGTTATGGATCGCCGCAATCGCCTCGCGGAACGGCCGGTTGTTGAGGACGGAACCGTCGATGAAAGCGGCCGTGGCCGGGTCGACGTCGGCGCGCAGGTGCCGCTCGAAATTCTGCACGATGAATTCCTCGCGGCGGGGCCAGCGCCCGCCACGGCTCGTCACCACCTCATCCATCTCGACGATCTGCGCAGGCGGAAAAGCGCCCGGAAAACAGGAAGTCGCGCGCGCGGCAAACGCAAGCCCCGGCGCGTTATCCAGATCGAAGTCGCTCTCCACCTCGCCATCTGCGTGCCGGCGATACTTGAAATGCAACACGTGGCGATGTTCGAGCTCGTAGATGAGCGGCGGGTCGTGAATTTGCAGAAGCTGACGGTAGCCGTGATAATCGGTGAGCGTCACGAACAAATCGAGGCCCTGTCCCGACGGCAACAGCGAGGCTGTGGACGTTTTCGGCTCGCCCATGGTGACGGCGGCGTCGTACATCAGTCCGGCCATGACCCGGCCGGAGAACGGTGGCTTGAACCAGCGCGAGCGCAAGAACAGCGAGAGCTTCTGGCGAACCTCCCTGTCTTTGACCAATTCAAATGCGCCGGTCGCCGCGACCGCCCGGATCAGCGGCCGCAAGATCCATTTGCTCCATGCGCCGGCCCGCGCTTCCGGCGCCAGCAGCACGGTGACGTCGGCGTTTTCCAGCCAGAGATCGCGCAGCGGCGCGGTCGGCAGATCGTGGCTCAACGCCCGCGCCAGCATGCTGGCGTTGATCCCCCCGGCCGAAGCGCCGGCCAGCGTATCGACGATCACCCGCAGCTCCAGCTTGCGGCCGATCTCGCGCAGCAGTTCGAAATAATCAACCTCGGTGTCATGTTCCGGATCGCTCGGGTCGGCAGAATCGAAAAACGCGGCTTTGGCGCGCTGCGCGCGGTCGGTGATTTTATGTAGCGCACTTGAAGCGCGAACCAGCTTCAGGATTTCCTTGCAAATGCCATGAATATAGATGGCGAGCGAAACGCCGCCGAAGCAAACGAGCGCGATGCGGAGCTCTTTCTCGCGCAAGACCCGGCCCCTGAATTGCCCCCGAAGCTGGCAAGGCAGTCGGTTCATCTTCGCACTGCCCGACCGATTCGCCTAGGTGCAGCGCACCACGGAGACCGCGATAAAAACCGCATAAACGGCACTCCTAGTGTCCCGATTCCGAAGTTCGCATCATTGGGCGGCAAGCTCGTTTGCGAACTTCGGAATCGAAGGACACTAGCAACTTATTGATCTGGTGTGGCTTTGGTTCAGAAGTCCGCATAACGAGTTCGCGGCAACAATGATGCGGACTTCTGAACCGCCACACTGGAACGGTTCCTCATCGCTTTTTTGTGACTGAAAGCATAGCGGCATTGCCCGCCGCGCGCATTCCTTTGCCTCGTCTTTCGGAATAGCCTTTGCGCCTCATCGGCGGCGTCGTACTACGCCGCTGGGACTCGCGACCGGGTCGCTGCGCGCGACCCCTTCAGGGAGGCCACTTCATGACCAAACAATTCACGCTCAACGTCAACGGCAGCGACCACACGGTCGAAGCCGATCCGGACACGCCGCTCCTCTATGTGCTGCGCGATGATCTCGGCCTCAACAACCCGCATTTCGGCTGCGGGCTCGGCCAATGCGGCGCCTGTACCGTGCATCTCGACGGCAAGCCCACCCATTCCTGCCAGCGGCCGATCTCGGCTGTGGGTGACAAGAAAGTGGTCACGCTGGCCGGACTCGGTACGCCCGAACATCCACATCCGCTGCAAACGGCGTATGTTCAGGAACAGGTGCCGCAGTGTGCTTATTGCATCAACGGCTGGATCATGAGTGCCGCCGCCTTCCTGCGTGACAAAGAGAAGCCGACCGACGCGCAGATCCGCACCGCGCTGCGTCACGTCAAGTGCCGATGCGGCACCCACATGGCCATCCTACGCGCCGTCAAACGCGCCGCCGCGATGATGGGTTGAGGAGGCCGCCATGACCAAACACGAAAAGCCCGCAAGTTTCTCGCGCCGCGCCCTGCTCAAGGCCGGTGGCGCTCTCGTCGTCACGATCGGCGCGCGCGCCGCGATTGATCCCGCACATGCAACCGACGGCGCCACTGCCGCCACGACTAAACCGCCGCTCACGCCCGACCAACTGTCCTCCTACATCGCGGTCAATGCCGATGGCACCGTCTGCGCCTATTTCGGCAAGATGGACATGGGCCAGGGATTGTCGGTCGCCATCCGGCAGATGGTGGCGGAGGAACTCGACGTTCCGTTCGACCGCACCAGAATTTACATCGGCGACACCGACACCAGCGTCAATCAAGGCGGCGCTTCCGGTTCGACCGGCATCCAGGACGGCGGCAAGCAGATGCGCATGGCCGCCGCCGAGGCGAGGCGCATACTGGTCGAGATGGCGGCCGACAAGCTTGGCCTGCCCGCCGATCAGTTGACGGTGACGAACGGCGTGGTCCATGCAACCAGCGATGCGACCAAGAACGTGAGCTATGCCGAGCTCATTGGCGGCAAGTTCTTCAACGTTCATCTCGATTGGAACGGCAAATACGGCAACCCGCTCTACGCGCCGGGCAAGGCCAAGCCGAAAAATCCGAAGGACTACGCGATCGTCGGCCAGCCGCTGCCGCGTGACGACATCGCGCCGAAGGTTTTCGCGCAGGCCGATTTCGCCATGGACATTAAAGTCCCCGGCATGGTGCACGGCCGGATGATCCGGCCCGCGATCGCCAGCGCGGTGCCGGTCAAAGTCGACGAAAGCTCGATCGCGGACATACCCAACGCCAAAGTGGTCTGGGACAAGGGCTTCCTCGGCGTCGTCGCCGACAAGGAGTGGGACGCGATCAAAGCGGCGAAGCAGCTCAAGGTCGAGTGGTCGAACGCAAGCCCGCCGTTTCCCGATCAGGCGACGCTGTACGATCACATTCGCCAAGCGCCGACGCGCAAACGCGAAGTCGGCAAACAGACCGGCAATGTCGATGAAACGTTCAAGACAGCGGCGCGCGTGATCGAAGCCGAATACGAGTGGCCGTTTCAGTCGCACGCACGCATGGGACCAGGCTGCGCGCTGGTCGAGATTAAGGACGGCCACGTCACCTGCTGGACCGGCACGCAGAAGGCGCATTTCGTGCAGACCGGCCTCGCCAGCATTCTGCAGGTGCCGCAGGACAACGTTCACGTGATCTGGACGACCGGCCCGGGCTCCTACGGCCGCAGCGACGCCGACGACTGCGTGGCCGATGCCGCGGTGTTGGCCAAGACCGTGGGCAAGCCGGTGCGCCTGCAATATATGCGCGATCAGGGCACCGGCTGGGACCCGAAGGCGCCGGCCTCGATCCATCGGGTGCGCGCCGCGCTCGATGCTTCAGGCAACGTCGTGGCTTACGACTTTCTCAGTAAGGGCTTCTCACGCATCGACGTCGACACCAATGGCAGCCAACCGAAGGACACGCTGGCCGGACAGACTATGGGCGTCGCGCTGAAATCGGGCGACGGCTTCGGCTTCCCCGGCGATTCCTATGGCTTTGCCAACAAACGCACGGCCTGGGAGACGATCGCACCTCTGCTGGACCGCGCGTCGCCGTTGCGCAGTGCGCATATGCGCGATCCGGTCGGGCCGCAGATTCATTTCGCCAGCGAGTCCTTTATCGACGAAGTCGCCGCGGCGCTGAACATGGATCCGGTCGCGTTCCGGCTACGTTATGCGCGCGATCCGCGCGACATCGCGGTGATCAAGGCGGCGGCGGAGAAGGCAGGCTGGCAGACCCGGCCGTCGCCGCGCAAGGACCAGAGCGGCGACACAGTCGCCGGCCGCGGCATCGCCTATGCGCAGCGCGGGCCGACCCGCGTCGCGGTCATCGCCGAGGTGGAGGTCGACCGTTCGACCGGCCGCATCTGGGCGCGCAAGTTTTTCGTCGCCCACGATTGCGGGCTGATCATCAATCCCAACGGACTGCATCACGCCATCGAGAACAACGTGGTGCAGGCGACCAGCCGCACGCTCTGGGAGGAGGTTAAGTTCAATAATAAGACCGTGACCAGCGTCGATTGGCGCACCTATCCAATCCTCGAAATGCCCGAGGCGCCGGAACAAGTCGACATCGTGATGATCGACCATCCCGAGATCGCGCCGTCCGGCGCCGGCGAGGCGGCCAGCCGACCGGTGCCGGCGGCGATCACCAACGCGGTGTTCGACGCCACCGGCGTGCGCATCCGCCGCGCGCCGTTGTCGCCGGCCAATGTGAAGTCGTCGCTGTCGTAGCTCATTCACCTCACCCCGCCTGCGGGGAGGAAGATTTCTTAGGAAACCACGTTTGCGGCTACACTGTTGCCATGCCTCTGATTGCCCAATCGCTCGACGAGGCGCTGGCGCCGATCGCCGGCGGCCGCCTATTGGCGGTGCCGCGCGAGTCTTCCGGCGTGGCGATGGCGGCGACGCGCGCGCTGATCCGGCGCGGCATCAAGCGGCTGCATCTTGTCACGCTGCCAACATCGAGCCTACAGGCCGATCTGCTGATCGGCGCCGGCTGCATCGAGACGCTGGAGACCTCCGCGGTGAGTCTCGGCGAATTCGGCCCGGCGCCGCGATTCGTTGCCGCGATCCTGTCAGGCGCGATCAAGATGCGCGACGCCACCTGCCCGGCGCTGCACGCGCAATTGCAGGCGGCCGAAAAGGGCGTGCCGTTCATGCCGCTGCGCGGGCTCCTTGGCTCCGACGTGCTCGCCCACCGCCCGGACTGGAAGACGATCGACAATCCGTTCGGCAACAACGATCCGATCGTGCTGCTGCCGGCGCTCACGCCCGACGTGGCTTTATTCCATGCCCCGATGGCGGACCGCGCCGGCAATGTGTTCATCGGCACCCAGCGCGAGCTGGTGGTCATGGCGCACGCGGCGCAAAGGACAATCGTCACCGTCGAGAAAATCCACGACGGCGATTTGTTGCGCGATCCGCGTCTCGCCGCCGGAACGCTGGCCGGATTTTACGTCGAGGCCATTGCGGTCTCTCCGCGCGGCGCCTGGCCGCTGCCGCTGCCCGATCATTACGGCATCGACGCCGCGCACATGGCCGAATACGCGCGGCTCGCCGCAACGCCCGAAGGCTTCGCGCAATATCTCGATCGATACGTGTATGAAAAACGCGCGGCGTGAACTCAGATTGTTCGCTTCTCCCTTGCCGGGGAGGTGAGAAGTGGGCGACACCTTCCGCGACGAGGAATTGCTCGCCGACGTCATCTGTCGGCTGATCGGCGATGTGCGGCATGTCGCGGTCGGCGCGCAATCGCCGATCCCGGCGACGGCTGCACTGTTAGCCCAAGCGCGCGGCGGTGGAAGCCCTTATGTATCGCTGCTCGGCAGCCGCGCCCATACGTTCTTCACTGACGGCGCCCGCGAATTGTTCGATTGCGCCGGCCAGGGCCGCGTTGACGTGTTCTTTCTCTCCGGCGGGCAGATCGACAGCGAGGGCAACATCAATCTGGTCAGCGTCGGCGATTATGCGCATCCGAAGGCGCGTTTCCCCGGCTCGTTCGGCTCCGCCTACCTCTATTACGTCGTGCCCAAGGTGATCCTGTTCCGCACCGAACACTCGCGCCGCACGCTGGTGCCGAAAGTGGACTTCGTCAGTGCGCCCGGCGGCAGTCCCGGCAATGTCTATCGCAGCGGCGGCCCGATTGGGCTCGTCACCAATCGCTGCCTGTTCGATTTCGACCGCGCGCGGCGCCGCTTTCGCCTTGCCAGCGTGCATCCCGGCCACGGCGTCGCTGAGGTCATCGACAATACCGGTTTCGACTTCGACCGGCCGACACATGTGCCGGTAACGCCCGCGCCGTCCGCCGAGACACTCGCTCTCTTGCGCACCACCGTCGCCCCGATGCTGGCGGAGGTCTATCCGGAGTTTGTGAAGAGAGTGTTCAACGTCCCTGCTCCCTCCCCCTGAAAGCGGAAGGGTCGGGGTGGGGGTCCATTGCGACCGTCGTTTTTGACCCCCGCTCGGCTCCACGGCGTTCCGCTGAGCGCCTCCCCCTTTCAGGGGGAGGGACAATGAGGTTAGGGTGCGGCGCGAAAATCGAATGTGGGGGAAACTTCAGTGAAGACCGTAGAAGCTGCGGTGATCGGCGTCGGATGGGTTGGCGGCACGCGCGCGGAAGCGCTAGCGCGCACCGCGCTGGTGGACAAGCTGCACCTTTGCGACATCAAGCCGGGCCGGCTTGCCGAAGTGAAGGCGCTCTACAAGCCGGCGACCGCCACGCTCGACTATCGGGACATCATCAAAAACGACAATGTCCGCGTGGTCTATATTTCGACCACGCCGGAAGCCAACCATTATCCGATCGCGCGCGACTGCCTGCGCGCCGGCAAGAACGTGATGCTGGAAAAGCCGATCGCGCTCGAACTGTGGGAGGCCGATGAGCTGATCCAGCTCGCCAAGCGCAACAATCTGAAATTCACCATCGGCTATTCGCAGCGCTTCAATCCTAAAGTGGCCTTCGCCAAGAAAAAGATTGTCGACGGTACGCTGGGCAAGGTCGTTTCGGTGCTGGTGAGCCGTCATCTGTCGCGCGAACTTGGCAAGAAGATCGCCAGCCGTGTGCGGCTGTCGCCGGTGGTCATGGAATCGACCCACGATCTCGATTTCGTATTCTGGCTGTTGGAGCCGGCAAAGCCGGTGCGCGTCTACAGCCAGGGCGCCTACGGCTACATGGAGCCGATCAACGGCTCACACGACATCATGTTCACCACCGTGACCATGGATAACGGCGTCGTGGTGATGATCGGCGGCGGCTGGAATCTGCCGCCGAGTTTTCCGAATTACTGCGCGACCTGGATCGAGATCACCGGCACCGACGGCGCGCTCATCCTCGACGACACCCAGCGCGACAACTGGCTCAACACCGTCAAAAACGGCCAGGAATTCCCGATGTCGACCATGCCCGGCGAATGGGTTGATCACGTCTTTGCCGGCGGCATGGGGCCGGAGACGATTCATTTCCTCGAAGCTTGCATCCGCGACACGCCGGTGATGGTGACGCCGGAAAGCGCGCGGCTGGTGATGGAGACCTACAGCGCCGCCGACCTCTCCGCCGACCGCAACGAGCCGATTGATCTGCCGTTATCGAACGAGACCATTTCCGGCATCGCCGAGCTGAAAGCCAAGAACCGCGCGGGGGTGAATGTATGAGTGAGAACTACACGGCGCGCGCGCTCCCTCTTCCCGCTTGCGCGGAAAGGGTCAGAGTGAGGGGGCCTTTCGACCAGGTTCAGAATCGCGGCAACGCCCCCTCACCCGGATTGCCTCGCAACCCGACCTCTCCCCGCGCGCGGGGAGAGGCGTGTTGTGCGCAGAGGCTCTTATGAAAAAATCCGCCAAGGGCATTGGGCTTGCTATTGTCGGCGCCGGCCGCGTCGGATTGTTCCGCGGCGAGGTGGCCGCGCGCCATCCGGCGGTCGAATGGATCGGCATCGCCGAGCTCAATCACAATCGTGGCGGCGACGTGGGTGCGCGCATCGGTGCCGATTTCATCACCACCAGCCACCGCGAGCTGCTGGCCCGGCCGGAAGTGACCTGCGCCATCATCGCCACCGACGAGCATTTGCACGTCGCGCCGGTCATGGCGGCGGTCGAGCGCGGCGTGCCGATGCTGATCGAAAAGCCGCTCGCCACCGACCTTACCGAATCCGCGCGCGTGCTCAAGGCTATCACCGACGCCAAGCTCGACGCCGTGGTCGGCTACACCCAGCGCTTCCGGCGCAAATGGCTCGGCGCCAAGGAGAAGGTGCGCACCGGCGCCTTGGGCGATGTGACGCTCGTCTCCTCACGCGCGTTCATGAACAGGCTCGTCGCGATCGACAACTACAAGCGCACCAACGATCCGGCGACGATTTCGCCGATGGTGATTTCAGGCACACATGCGCTCGACATCGTCATGTGGTACATGGAACAAAAAATGCCGGTCGAATGCTACGCGCGTTCGGTCGATAAAGTTCTAGGCCCGCTCTATCACGGCATCGACGCCACCGCCGGAATGATCATGTTCTCCGACGGGTCGGTGCACACCCTCTCCATTTCGTGGGCGCTGCCGGTGACCTGGCCGGGCGCGGTCTACAGCCTCGAAGTCGGCATCAACGGCACCCACGGCGTGCTCACCATCGACGACACCCATCGCGACATCGTGCTGGCGGTCTCGGCGCCGCAGAGCGAGGGCTATGCGCCCGACGCGAGCCGGCTCGTGGATTTCATGGGCTCGTATCCGCCCGGCGACATGGCGCTTGGTGAGTTGCGCGGACCGATGGCGGAAGAGACCGTGTCGTGGCTCAATCGCGTCTCGCTCGGCCTGCCGACCCAGGCCGCCACGGCCGCCGAAGCGCATAACCGGCTGATGCTGACCAAGGCGCTCGATCTGTCGGCCAAGCGCAAGCAGCCGGTCAAGCTGCCGCTCGAGCCGGAGCGCGCCGCGGCATAGCTTTGGGCAAACCCTGATCCGACGAAGCGCGCCGCTACGAAGCCACAACTGATACGGCGGGCTGAATGTTACGCTTTCCGCCGCGCGACGGAGATGAACCGCGACGCGAAAGCGGTAGTGTCTCTCCGAGGGCTTGCTGAAGCTCCTCGAATATCTCCGCATCGGATTTGAGGAGCTCGTGATTGTAGCCTTCCGCCATGATCGATGCCGATTGGTACGTTTCCTGAACGATCGCGATACGGTCATTTGCCGGGAGCGATGCAATGAATTCGATTGCTTCTTCGACGTGCGCGGCCTCGCTTCCCAGACCGCTGTGAGTTCTGAGAAAACGGGTCGCATCGACGCCATCCGGGCACAGCGCCCGCACCTTTTCGATATCGGTCTTCTGCTTGAGCGCAGAGATGCGCTCCAAGCAGTAGGCGTAGCCGATGCAGCCGATCGGATAGTCGTGGAAGCAGAGGTCGTCGAAGCGCTTGCACAGCGGCTTGATGCCCTCCGGAATGAAATTGGCGACGAGCCGCTCGCCGGGCACACTCAGCGCGCGCAGGTCCTTGAGTGCGAGCCGGTCGTGCCCGGTCTCTTCGCGCGCACGATCTTCGAGGTAGGCCGCGACCTCGGGTCGCCCCAGCTCCTCGAAGCGGCTGGCCGCGCGGCAGAGATTTCGCGGCGTGTGGACCGAGGTGTGATAGGCGCCAACCAAGGCGACGATATACGCGGCAAGCGTCGGCTCGCGTCGCGCCAGACGCTTTTCGATTTTCGCAAATCCGAGATTGATCGCGCCGTCAAGCAGCCTGACCGTGCTGCCGACCGCACCCCTGCCCGTCATCGGGGTCGCGAATGGATCGTCTTTCGCGCCGTTCGCAGTATGGAACCAAACTTCACCCGACTCGCGGGCGATGATCGACACATCGTCCGTGACGTTAACCCACTCCATGACCGGCCGCGCCATCTTGAAACCTCCCAGCCCCGGGTACTCGCGTTGCGAGCGTGTGCGTAAAGAATGCGATTTAACAATCGGGCCCAAGAACCTTGAGGCCCAATATCTTGAGGTCCAAGTCCCTTGAAGCTAGCGGCACACCGCTCGCCTCAATCGACTTGTTGCAAAAGCTAGACTCCGTTCGGCGTACAGCCCATCAGCAATTTGGCCGTATCGAGAAGGTTCGTGGCGGGGGCTGCTACCCGGCTTTTGTTCGGCAGTACGAAGACGATTTCATCGTCCGATTGCATGAGGTAGTCGTTGTCGTGCTCCGCTTCCGTGATCACGACGGCGCGGCCCAGATCGTAGCCGGCCTGTTTGATCCTGGTCGTGGCTTCTTGCACGGCGCGCTTCGTCGGCAGGTGCGTCTTGGAATCCCGTTCCAGGAGGTGACCGGGATTGGCCCACGCATCGATAATCATTTGTGCGAGGCCATCGGTGGGCTCGAAGCCAAACGCCGGTAACACCAAGTGTTTCTTCTTACCCTTAACCTTCTTGTGAATAGCCATTGTGAAGCCCTCCAGCAAGCAGGTCCGGCGTCTTGCCGTCCCCAATTTCTTTACTTTAGTTGTGGAATTCTACGCTGGCAAGTTGTGCTGACGGTACGGGGTTGAGGCGGCGATCCAGCACGTTCCGCTGAGATAGGCGCTCTTTAACGCGCTATGGCGAGCGGGTGAGGAGGAACGATCCGAAAGGAATCCGCTCCGGATCAGCGTAAAGCCATCAGAAGGTCGCGCGCGCGCTTCAGGTCTGGCGTATCGGCCCCTTCTTCGAACCAACGGCAGATCGGTTCTAACAGATTGCGCGCCGCATCGCCTCTTCCTTGTTGTCGCCACAGCTCGGCAAGGCTGATAGCGGCCCGCAATTCCAAAGCCTTTGCACTTTGGCGCCCGGCGATGTCAACGGCGCGCTTAAGATATGACTCAGCTTCCGCAACGTTCGATGGGTTCAGCTCCAAAAGGAGTTGCGCTCTCTGACGGTGCAGTTCGGATTCCCACGACCTGCCCGTTGCGTCGCTGATCTCGCCCAACATTTGCTCAACCATCGATAGCGCAGTCTGCTTTTCGCCGGATTGCGAGTTCAGGTCAGCCAACCAGCTATATTTCATTGGCAGCATCATACCGACGCCCGTCCGCCGCGCCTCGACAATTCCCGTTTGCATCTCATTCAAAGCCTCGCCAAGCCTGCCAATGCCGCCAAGTGCGCGGCCTCGCGAAATGGTGGACAGGATTACGTACAACGAGAACCGCTGTTCCCGTGATATTTCCAGACTTTGATCGGCACTGCGAAGGGCGCGGGCGGGATCGCCACGCAGAAGATGGACAACGGAACTTACATAATGGGCGAACGCGATACTGTACGGTTGCGCCAGATCCTGTGCGAGGGCCAACGCTTCCGAAGCGCGAGCCAGCGATTGGTCCAAATAACCGAGGAACCACAAGGCCCAGGACAGCAGCAATAACGAGGCGACTTGCGGCTCGACCATGTAAAGGTCGTAGACAGGTTGCCGGCCTTCAATTTTTGAAAGCGCGATCGATTCCTCGAAGTGGTGTCGCGCTGTCTGAAACTCGCCGATGGTCAAAAGCGTGCTTCCCATAACCCGGTGCGCCACCATCAACAGAATGCCGGTCGGCGATGCGTGCGCCCTCGATAGAAACTCATTCGCCATGACGAGCGCTTCGTCATTTTTGCCGCTCATCCACGAATATCCCCACAGGCCGAAGAGCGCTTGAAAATACTCCGGGGGATTGTCGAGCTTGAGGCACAAGTCGCGCGCCCGGGCAAACGCGTCGCGGCTTTGCGCAGCGGAATACCCCTCAACGGCGATCAGAGGGATGCCCAGCGCCAACTGAATCTCGACCTCTTGCTTGGAACGTTGCGCCGTGTCCGGCAACGCGCTCAACTGCTGCAGAGCGTTGCGAAAATGACTAATGGCTTCCACGTTGGCTGAGTTTGCCAGCGCGCGCCGACCCGCCTCGCACCAGCAGCGAATTGCCTGCTGGTTATTTCCCGCCTCGCCATAATGATAGGCCAGAATTTCGGGTCGGTTCTCGGCCAGTTCGCCAAAATGCTTCTCCAAGACTGCGGCGATATCCGCGTGAATCTCCTGCCTTCTGCCTCGCAGCAGCGAATTGTAAACCGCATCGCGCAGCAGGACGTGCCTAAAGGCGAAACGAACCGAAGGCGAAATTCCGGTCCGATAGATGATGTCGGCTGCCTCAAGTTGCGAGAGAGCCGATTGGAGATCGGACTCGTCGGTGCGGGACGCGGCCGTTAGGAGATCGTAGGAAAACTCCCGCCCGATGACCGCGGCAATTTGCGCAAGCCTTCGGCCGTGCGTAACGCGATCAACCCGCTCCATCAATGCATCGTGCAACGTCTCGGGAACTTTCGCCGGACCGATCGAAGGAGTTTGCCCGGAATCGATCCTTTGCCGTGCATTTTGCTGCGGCACCATGATGGTGCTGGTTGTCAGCTCCTCTATGAACAACGGCACCCCATCCGCCTTCTCGACAATTTGATCGAGAACCTGCTGCGACAAACTCTCTTCGCTCGACATTTCCTTGATCATCCTCGTCACTTCGCTGCGGGATAATCGCGTGAGCGAATGCAAGGTGACGTTGGCGAACGCAGACCAGTTATGGCGAAATTCCGGTCTGAACGAAACCACAAGCATGACACGGGCGCGATCGACCCGACCCATCGCCAGCTCAAGCAGCTCAAGCGTGGATGGATCGATCCAGTGCACATCTTCGAAAGCGCATAGCGTCGCTCGCTTGCCGGACAAAGATAAGAACATCTCAAGAAGCGTATTTACTGTCCTATTCTTTATTTGCTGAGGCGTGAGCATAGATAGTCTGCTGCGATCTCCAATCGGAACCGACAGCAGATGCGCGATCAGCGAAGCCGCTTCGGTTGGATCGTCGAAAAAATCCGACAGGTAAGTTTTTATCTTGGCGAATTTGTCAGCGTCGGAGTCGCCGGCTCTCAGTTGCGCCGTGAGTTCTATCTGCTGAATGATCGGGAAGAAAGCGCTCTGGCTATGATACGGAGAACACTGGTAATTCAATAGAAAATATGGATCGTCCTGGATGCTCGACTTCAGCTCGTGGATCAGTCTTGACTTGCCAACGCCTGGAAGTCCCGAAAGCAATACAATTTGCCCGTCGGCTTCTTTGGCCTTCTGCCACCGATCCCGCAGCAAGTTGAGTTCGGCGAAACGGCCGACAAGCGGAGTAAGGAAGCTCGCATGCGCCGCCTCGAAGCGGCTGGTTCTGTGCTTTGCCGAAAGAACGCGATAAGTCCGGAGCGGCTTGGTTACGCCTTTGAGGTCCTGAAAACCGATGTCTTGAAAATTGAAGGCGCCGGACGCGAGCCGTTGGGTCGATTCCGACACGACCAAAGTGTTCGGTGCGGCAAGCGCTTGCAGCCGCGCGGCAATGTTGGGCGTTTCGCCCACCGCCTCCATCCAACCTCCAGGGCCGCCACTTTGCCCCACCACCACGCGGCCGGAACAGATGCCCACCCGCGAAGCCAAAGTAACAGCCCCTTGAATCCGCGCGACGCCGGTGACGATTGCCAAGCCGGCGTGCACGGCGCGAACCGCATCATCCTCATGGGCTCGGGGCCAGCCAAAAAATGCCATTAGCCCATCACCAGCATAGTTGGCGACCTGACCGTCGTATCGCTTGATCGCTAATTCGCAGATCTTTCGATACGCATCGATCAATGGACGGAGATCTTCGGGATCGAGCTTTTCTGAAAGTTCGGTAGACCCTACCAGATCGCAGAATATGACCGTGATCTGACGGACTTCAGGTTCATGTTTCTCCACGGGTAAGGGGGCGTCGGCGTTCGAAACCGTGCTCGATACATCGCTCGGCTGTTGGGTTGCCGCCAACGCCTCGACCGCCCTAAGCAATCTTTTGCGGTGACCCAAAGAGAGACCCAGGCTCTTGAGATCATCGTCGGTCAAATCCGGCAGCGTGCCGTAATCAATATGATTTTCAGCGAACGTCTGAGCATACTGACCCAGACCGTATTGTTCCAACCACTCTGCCAAATTTTTAGTTGTTCGCGACATTACAAAGGTTTTGCTGTCACACTCCCAATGGGGACGACAGCCCAGTCCCCACGGGTCCGTACTGAATTTTCCGCTTAGCGTCCAAGCAGGATAGCACAAAAGCGTATGTCTGTTGCGAAGCCGACGTTGGCTGGCTTCGTTTGCGGCATTATGGACTCTGGGGAGTTGCAATCGCCGGCATGCTCGCTGAAAAGGCCAATTGGATCAGGGCCTTCGCGTTCATTCGCGGCCGCTGCGCGCGGGCGGTCACAGCCCGCACGGCTTGCCACCTTGGCCGCTCGATCGGGCGCTTGCTGTGAACCCGCAATGGCCGGCGTGCTCGCTTGCCGCGACGGCAATTTGCGCGTGCGGATTTGCCTGTGATGCGTGGCACAGACGTTGTCGGCTGGCGATTGCTACCTTCGCGACGGATCGAACGCAGTAAGCACGCGTTCGCCCCCAGCAACGGTTCCACCGCAGGAGATTACCATGACGACCATTCCAGCTCTCTCACAGAACGATACATTCACAATGTCGGATGTGATCTCCTCGCTGTGCAAGAACTCCGTCGCAACGGTTCGCGAATGGCGGCGCCGATCTCGCTCACGCCGCGACCTGATGACGCTCGGGGAGCGCGACCTGCGGGACGTGCGGCTGACCCGCTCCGAAGCCGTTCAAGAAGGCAGCAAGCCGTTCTGGCAGGACTGACCGCCGGGCTTAAATTTTGACTGTATCGAGGAAACGACGTTGTACGCCGTCACCGGTCGATGTCCCGGCGGCGCCTCGTCCTCCGAAATTCCGGCCGAAGACATGACAGCGAGTCGCCCATGCCGGCGGTAAGCTTAGTAGGATTCCTCGATCGCGCGCAGCACCTCCGGCTTCAAAATGATCGTCCAGCGATCTTTTAGCTCCAGAATGCCGCGCCGCTGCCATTCGCGCAGGCAGCGGTTGACGTTTTCCCGCGTGGCGCCGGACATTTCGGCCAGTTCACGTTGCGAGAGGGACAATTTCGCCGGCCCGTGGGCTTGTGCCGGATAACGCAACAGCGCCTTGGCCAGCCGCGCCGGCAGATCGAAGAAGGCGATTTCGGCCATGCGCTCGTCGGAGCGGCGAATGCGGGCGCACAACAGTTGCATGAGGTTCAGACAGGCAGTCGGACTGCGTTCGAGAAAAGGCAGCACGTCGCGCCGGTCCAGAACCAGCAGTTCGCAATTGGTGAGCGCAATCGCACTTGCCGAGCGCGGCCTGCCGTCGAGCATCGCGATCTCGCCGAACAACTCGCCGGCCGGCAGGTCGACGAGAATGATTTCCCGGCCTTTCGGGGTAGGCTGCGATATGCGCACGGTGCCTACGACCACGCCCATCATGCTGGACCCAGGCTCTCCGACGTGAAATATCAGCTCATTGGCGGTGAAGATGCGAGGTTGCGCGTGCGCAGTCAGATCGTGCCGCTCTTGCTCGTTCAACGCCTTGAAGAGCGTGCACTTCTCAAGCAGTTTTCGTGCCCGCTCGGGGGTCAGCGTCACATTGTTCATGATCGCCTCCTCGTGGCGGTCAATCAGAACGAGTATGCGGCGTCATCCAAGAATATCACCGTACTCGGCGCTTGGAATTCCTGCCAGAACTGTCCTTCGTCGCAAAGGATGTCGCAGTGACGACGCTTTCGGGCTCGCCGCGCCGCACATAGCGGCAACACGGAAGCCTTCAATTCCTTTTGGCCCGATCAATCATCGTTGATGCCGTCCGACGAGTCTAGTGTCCCGAAATAATGATGCGGACTTCCGAACCGCCACACCAGGACACTCCGGGATTGAGGCGAGCGTTAGCTGGCAAAAGAATTTCT
>JASHRW010000159.1 GCA_030037065.1 Xanthobacteraceae bacterium | reverse complement strand
TCGGCGTTGACCTCGGCGGGCGCGCAGCTATTTTTCAGCCCGAGCTGGACCTTCACCGTCAAATTCGACGGCGAGTTCGCCTCCGGCTCGCAGATTTACGATGGAAGCGGAACCCTGCGCTATACGTGGTGACTGCTTCCTCATTGCGAGAAGCCAATCGACCCGCGTAACGCCGTGCGGACCGATGACGGAACAAGCAAGGCAGAGTTAAAGAGAACGGCGCCGCGAGAAACGGCGAATTTCAGCAGGCATTCTTATAGGCCGTTGGCGACAACACCGTGCGGGCGATGATTTTCAGGTCGAGCCAGAGCGACCAATTATCGATATAGAAGAAGTCGTATTCGACGCGCTTGCGCATCTTCTCGTCGGTTTCGGTCGGACCGCGAAAGCCGTTGATCTGCGCCCAGCCGGTGATGCCGGGCTTGACGTTGTGCCGGCGCGCGTAGAGCGAAATGCGCCGCTCGTATTCGCGATCGTGCGACAGCGCGTGCGGGCGCGGGCCGACCAGCGACATGTCGCCGGTGAGCACGTTGAACAATTGCGGAATTTCATCGATGTTCCAGCGCCGCAGCCAGCGGCCGATGCGGGTGAGCCGCGGATCGTCGCGTGTCACCTGCGCGATCACCGCGCCGTCGTCGAGCGTGCGCATGGTACGGAATTTGATGATGCGGAACGGCCGCTGATTGAAGCCGTAGCGGCGCTGCACGAAGAACACCGGGCCCGGGCTGTCCAGACTGACGAGGACGGCAACGGCGATCAGAAGCGGCGTGAGCGCGATCAGCGCGGCCGCCGCGAATACCAGGTCAAACAGCCGCTTCTGCACCACTTCGAAGCGCGACAGCGGCATGCGCGTGAGCTGCAGGCTCGCCAGCGGACCGAGCTTCGACAGCTCCACGTCCTCGAACTTGTGCAGGATCTGTTCGGGGCCGAGATGAATCTCGACCGGCAGCGCCAGAAAGGCTTCGGCACAGCGCGCGATGGTGTCGGTCGCCGACCACGGCAGCAACAGAAAGATCGCGTCGGGCCCGACGCCGCGCACGCTGGCAATGGCTTCGGCGAGATCGCGGTTGAGCGCGGCGCGCCGTTCGGCTTGCGGTGCACCGGCCGCGATTGGCGTGAGGAAACGGCAGCCGACGATGTTGATGCCCAGTGTCCACGGCTCGTAATAATTGATGAAGGCGCCGACATGGGCGCCCGTTCCGATCAGGAAAATCCGCTGCGCGGTAACAAAGCCGGCGGCGCGCGCATGCGCGGTGATGCGCACGATGAGGAAGCGTTCGACCATCAGCGCGGCAAGCGTGGCGGCATAGAACAGCACGATCCACGCGCGCGAATATTGCGCGCTTTGCTGCTGCGTGAGGAAACCGAGCATCAGCAGGCAGATCAGCGTCACGTTCCATAATTGGACGGTGCGCCTGGCGTGCGGCTTGACGGCGAAAAAGTTGGGCAGCCGGTATTCGCCGCGGAACACGTTGGAGATGGCGAAAATGCTCGCCGCCAGCATGCCGACCTGGAAGAACGAGAAGATGTCGCCGGGATCGCGATAGGCGGCAAGCGAATAGGCGATGCCCGTGCCGCACGACGTCGCCACGATGAGCGCAACGTCGAGCAGAAAAATCGCAACCGAAAACGTGCCGCGCGACAACGCCGCCCAGCCGCGCAGGAAGCGGCCGGTCTGCGGCCGCGACGCCAGCGTGTAACTCGGAAGCGTGTTCATCGGCGCGCCTGGCAAGGCCGTCGCCGCGTCGGCGAGGGCGTTTGCGGATGCAATCGGCGCCGCTGCCCCGGAATGGGACAACGGCACTGGTCAAGGCGCTAACGGGCGAGAAGCGTGCCAGCGGCGGCGGCAAGCGGTTGCGCCGACGGCGCTGTTAAGATTAATGGGCGGGAGAAATACGCGCGGAGGGAACGATGCAGGGCAAGATCGCACTCGAGGAACATTTTGCGATTGCGGAAACCGCCGCCGATTCCATGGGCTACTTTCCCGAGCCGGTGCGGACGGAAGTCGCGGCCCGCAACGCCGATATTCACGGCCGGCGCCTGTCGCTGATGGACCAATACGGCATCGAGATGATGCTGCTGTCGCTCAACGCGCCAGCCGTGCAGGCCATCCCTGACAAGGCGCGCGCTGCCGAAGTCGCGCGCCTCGCCAACGACTATCTGGCCGAGCAGGTGGCGAAGCGGCCCGGCCGTTTCCAGGGGCTTGCCGCGCTCGCCATGCAGGACCCTGACGGCGCGACGCGCGAACTCGAGCGCTGCGTGAAAGAATTCGGCTTTCGCGGCGCGCTGGTGAACGGTTTTTCGCAATCCGGCGACCCCGACAACATTCTCTATTACGACCTGCCGCAATACCGGCCGTTCTGGGCCATGGTGGAGCGGCTCGACGTGCCGTTCTATCTGCACCCGCGTAATCCGCTGCCACGCGACGCGCGCATTTACGACGGCCACCCGTGGCTGCTCGGGCCGATCTGGGCTTTCGGCCAGGAGACCGCCGTGCATGCGCTCCGCTTGATGGCGTCCGGACTCTTCGACGCCCATCCGCGACTGCAGATCATCCTCGGGCATCTTGGTGAGAACCTGCCCTACGGGATCTGGCGGGTCGACAATTCCAACGCCTGGATCCCGAACCGCAACAAATGGCCGGCAAAAAAGCGGCTGGGCGAATATTTCTCCGCCAACTTCCATCTCACCACGTCCGGCAATTTCCGCACCCAGGCGCTGATGAACGCGATGCTGGAAATCGGCGCCGACCGCATCATGTTCTCCACCGATTGGCCGTTCGAGAACATCGACCATGCCGCCAACTGGTTCGATAGCTGCGCCATCAGCGAGAATGATCGGATTAAAATCGGCCGCACCAACGCGCGGCGGCTGTTCAAGCTGGGGAATGATTGAGGCCAGAGTCCGCCGCCAAGCTCGCCACCGTAACTTCACCGTCGGGAATGTAATGGTTGACGCGCTTGACCGACAGATGCTGGCCGGCTTGACGTGAGTTCACGTCCTCGATCACTCCATTTTTCTGCAGTTCGGCAATGATGTAATCCCGCTCGGTGTTGGTATCCGCATCGGTGGCGTGGGTGACTTGGAAAGTCAGGCGGGTGAACGAAAGACCGGTATCCTTGGTGCCGGCTCCGATCCAGAGCGCATGTTCATTGTGCGGCAGCCGTTCGATGTCGAACCAGAAGCTGGCGCTTCCCACGGTGGCTTCGGCGCGCGCCAGACTCGATCCCCAAAACCGGACGTGATGACGCTTGCGCGGACTGTTATCGATCGACTTCTGAAAACCGATGTCCTGGCCGCGTCCGAAAAGATAGAGCGTGCTGAACGGGGCGGTGGGATAGGACGAATTGAAGACGAACGCCCGGATCATGCGCCACGAGCTGCGCGGTCCCAGCCGATCGGCCTCCGACCAGCCGGCGGCTGCGAATGCGGCCTGTAGCTGCCGGCGCGTGCCGATCAGCACGAGATTGATGGGGTCGCCGGGCAATCCGTCGCCGGTCAGTGTGAAGCGGGGCACGCGCTTGCGATGGAGAATCTTGAGGCCCATGCGAACGGCGTAAGGCAGGATGACATAGGCGGCGACACAATAGGTCAGCGCCACCGCCACCACCCACGGCAGCCTGCGGTCGGTTACTCTGAAGACGAAAACGATCAGCCAGACGCTCAGGATGCCCAATCCCAGAATCAGCAAGCGCTGCAATAAACGTGTGAGCAATCGCACGATCCGGCCACGACGTATGAATGGTACGAACGGCGAAGCGGATATTGCGCAGAGATTGCCGATGTGTCGAGTGTCGGTCGCACGCGGCGCTTACGCGCCAATGCCGATAGCGAAATTTTTCTCGCGGTGACGCGAAATAGCGCTCGCGCCAAGAGCTACAATTTATGGTAGAATTGCCGCCCGCAGATAAGGCCTTTCAATCCAGAAGGTCGGGGGCCGTCGCCCGGTGTCGTGGGAGCAGACTGATGAAGGCCACGCGATTCTTGATAGTATATTTGAGCGTTCGGCTTTTCGGCAGTTTCATCATGCAAAAGTCGGTCGATCAACGGGATGAATTTACACCTGGGTAGGCGGCATCGAGCAATTCGTGGTGCCCGCCAATGGATCATTTCATGTAATCCGCAACGATTGCGTTGAATTCGGCTGCCGAACCGCACTCCATTGGCTCGCCGGAGGACAGAACGATTTCGCAAAAGAGAGGCGGCGTACGAGACGGTTTGTCTCCGCTCTTCATGATTGATACGTAATCGGCGTAGTCCCTTCCTCGAGTATCGCTGAGCGACTTGTTGATCAAAAGACGCCCTTGCCCGTCGAACCCTGAAAAATTGATTTCGACGAAGCACCTTTTGAGACGTTCGTTGTAGTGCTCGAAGACTTGGGTGTGTGGTACGCTATCCCATCCGTCGCGGTGAAACTCCTCGCGGCCCTGCCTCGCACATTCCTGTTGGTGGATGATGAAAGACGTTGGCGGAGCCGCAACGTGCCGTTGCTGAACGACATCTGCCTGCGTTGGACGCGAAGCACTCTGTGGATAGGACAGCCATCCCGCCAATACCGCGGCAGCAAGAACGCGGCGTGTCAGCGACTTTCCCATTGGCCGGCTGAATTTTGCGCTGCAAGACCGCCGATCACCGGTGTGATTATCGAGCGGCCGATAACAGGAAGCCTCAGCGGATTGCCTCCCCGTTGCTGTGATCAGGTCACATCAAAGCCTGGGCAACAGCGTTCCCTGCAAGTGGAAAGAGCACCGTGAGCGCAAACGTCACGAAAATTCCCACCGCCGTGAAAGCGGCGACGACGGCCAAATCAAGACTATTTGCGAT
>JASHRW010000158.1 GCA_030037065.1 Xanthobacteraceae bacterium | reverse complement strand
CGGCCGCCCGAGGCGCGCCGGCGCACCGCCGAGGAGACGCTCGACATCTATGCACCGCTTGCCGGCCGCATGGGCATGCAGGAGATGCGGGAGGAGCTGGAGGAGCTGGCGTTCCGCGAGCTTAATCTGGAGGCTCACAAGGTCATCAGCGAGCGGCTCGAGGGTCTGGCGGAACGATCGAGCGGCTGGATCGCCGAGATCGAGCAGCAGCTCACGAGAAAGCTCAGCGAACGCGGCATATCCGCCGAAGTGTCGCGCCGGCGTAAGCGCGCCTATTCGATCTGGCGCAAGATGGAGCGCAAGGCCGTCGGCTTCGAGCAGCTCTCGGACATTCTCGGCTTTCGCGTCGTCGTCGGCACCGTCGCCGAGTGCTACCAGGCGCTCGGCATCGTGCATACCACCTGGCCGGTCGTGCCCGGGCGATTCAAAGATTACATTTCGACGCCGAAGCAGAACGATTACCGCTCGATTCACTCCACCGTGATCGGTCCCGGCAAGCAACGGGTCGAGCTGCAGATCCGCACCGGCGAAATGCAAGAGATCGCCGAATACGGCATCGCCGCCCATGCGCTCTACAAGGACGGCCTCGGCTCGCCGACGGAACTCTTGTCGCGAGAATCGAACGCTTACGCCTGGCTCCGCCGGACCATCGAGCTTCTGGCCGAAGGCTCCAATCCGGAGGAGTTTCTCGAACACACCAAGCTCGAATTGTTTCACGATCAGGTTTTTTGCTTCACCCCGAAGGGCAAGCTGATCGCGCTGCCGCGCGGCGCAACGCCGATCGATTTCGCCTATGCCGTGCACACCGATGTCGGCAACATGGCGATCGGCGCCAAGATCAACGGCAAGATCGGCCCGCTTTCTGCGCCGCTGCAAAACGGCGATGAAGTGCAGATTCTGACCTCCGAGGCGCAGGTCGCGCCGCCGTCGGCATGGGAATCGATCGTGGTGACCGGCAAGGCGCGCGCCTCCATCCGCCGCGCCACGCGCGAAGCGGTGCGCAGCCAATATTCGGCGTTCGGCCGGCGCATCGTCGAACGGCTCTGCCAACGCGCCAAGTTCGAGTATTCCGATGAGAAGCTCGAAGGCGCGCTACCGCGGCTGGCCCGCGCCTCGATCGACGACGTCATGTCGGCGGTGGGCCGCAGCGAGCTGCGCGCCGCCGACGTGGTCCGCGCCATGTATCCCGACTACAAGGACGAGCGGGTCACGCCGGTCGCCCCGAAAGCCGAGAGCGGCTGGTTCGGGTTCAAGTTCGCCAAGGCGGTGAAGTTCAAGCTTCCCGGCGGCGGCGAGAGCGGCGTCGCGATCCCGATCCGCGGCATCAACACGGATCTGCCAGTGCGCTTTGCGCCCAATGGCGGCGCGGTGCCGGGCGACCGCATCGTCGGCATCATGACGCCGGGCGAAGGTATTACCATTTATCCGATCCATTCGCAGGCGCTGAAGGAATTCGAGGATCAACCGGAACGCTGGCTCGACCTGCGCTGGGATGTCGACGACACGGTGCCGCAGCGCTTCCCGGCGCGGCTGGCGGTGCAATCGGTCAACGAGCCGGGCACACTCGCCCAGATCGCGCAAGTGATCGCCGAGCACGATGGCAACATCGACAATGTGAAGATGATGCGGCAATCGCCGGATTTTACCGAGATGACCATCGACCTCGAAGTCTACAATCTCAAGCACCTGACTTCGATCATCTCGCAGTTGCGAGCGAAGAAGGTGGTGGCCAACGCCGAGCGCGTGAACGGATGATTCGCACCGACTAGGCATGCCGGCTTTCCCTCCCATCCGCCTCGGCGTCAACGTCGACCACGTCGCCACGGTGCGCAATGCGCGGGGCGGCGGTCATCCCGATCCCGTCGCAGCGGCGAAGATCGCTATTGAGGCGGGCGCCGATGGCATTACCGCGCATCTGCGCGAAGACCGCCGGCATATCCGCGACGACGACATGGCGCGCCTGAAGGCCGAGATCGGCAAACCGCTCAATTTTGAGATGGCAGCTACCGACGAGATGGTCGCGACGGCAATTCGCATCGGGCCGCACGCCGCATGTCTAGTGCCGGAGCGGCGCGCCGAAGTCACTACCGAGGGCGGCCTCGATGTCGCCGGGCAACGCCGGACGTTGGCGCCCGCTGTCGCCCGGCTCGACGCCGCCGGCATTCGCGTTTCGCTGTTCATCGACGCGGAGCCGCACCAAATCGAAGCCGCGGCCGATGTGCACGCGCCCGTGATCGAAATTCATACCGGTGCCTGGTGCAATGCGCTGGCCGATGGCGACCAGGCGCGCTCGGCAACCGAGTGGAAGCGCATCCGCGCGGGGGCGGAGCTGGCGCGCCGCGCGGGTCTCGAAGTTCACGCGGGTCACGGGCTCAATTATCAAACGGCGGAAGCCATTGCGGCATTGCCCGAAATCGTCGAATTGAATATTGGCCATTTCCTCGTCGGCGAGGCGATTTTCGCCGGTCTCGGCGCCGCCGTCCGCAGGATGCGGGCGGCGATGGATCGTGGCCGCGCCGGAAGGACAACTGAATCGGGCAACGCGCGATGATTCTGGGCATTGGCTCCGACATCACCGACGTGCGCCGCATTGCCAAGGTGATCGAGCGCCACGGCGATCGCTTTATCGACCGCGTTTTCACCGCAACCGAACGCGCGCGCGCCGACAAACGGCGAAACCGGGTTGAAACCTACGCCAAGCGTTTCGCCGCCAAGGAGGCTTGCGCCAAGGCGCTGGGCACGGGACTGCGTGCCGGCGTGTGGTGGCGTGATATGGGTGTGGTGAACCTGGCGTCGGGCCGGCCGACCATGGAGTTGACCGGCGGAGCCAAGCGTCGGCTGGAAGCGATCACGCCGCGAGGCTACGAGGCGCGAATCGAGCTTACCATCACCGATGAAGGTCCCACGGCGCATGCCTTCGTGATCATCTGGGCACTGGCCGTGCCTGCCGAATGACATGGACACAGGCGGCAACCTCAATGGGCGTTCGATGGCGGCAGCCGACGGCAGCGATGAAAATTTCCTCGCGGCCTCCTGTCCTACCTTTATAAGCTATTGAAATAACTTGTCTAATTACATATGCCGCATCCCGCGGCGAATTCCCGCGTGCAATTGCACCCGCAGGTGTCAGCGGCTACAAGGGCGCACGACGCGTGCGGAACGATTTCAATAACAAGGTGTAGGACAATAGGCGCATGAGCGTGCAAACTGGAACCAAAGACAAAGAAGGTGGCGTGGGCGAAACGACGCGCGTCGTCATCCACGCCCTGATCATCGCGCTCGTAATCCGCACCTTTCTGTTCCAGCCTTTCAACATTCCGTCAGGTTCGATGATTCCCACGCTGCTCGTCGGCGACTATCTGTTCGTGTCCAAATATTCGTACGGTTACACCCATTATTCGCTGCCGCTGTCGCCCGACCTCTTTTCGGGCCGCATCTTCGGTTCGCAGCCGCAGCGTGGCGACGTGGTGGTGTTCCGCCTGCCGAAGGACCCCACGATCGACTATATCAAGCGGGTCGTCGGACTGCCCGGCGACCGCATTCAGGTGATCCACGGCGTGCTCAACATCAACGGCGTGCCGGTCAAACGCGAGCGCGTCACGCAAGGGTGCGTGCCGCACGAGAACGTCGGCCAGCCGGTGATGTGTTATCGCGAAACGTTGCCGAACGGGGTGACCTACATCACTCACGATTTCACCGACAACGGCTTTCTCGACAACACCGAAGTTTTCCAGGTGCCGCCGGGCAACTATTTCATGATGGGCGACAACCGCGACAATTCAACCGACAGCCGGGTGCTGAGCGCGGTCGGCTACGTGCCGTTTGAGAACCTGATCGGCAGGGCGCAGATTATCTTCTTCTCAATCGGCGGCGACACGCCAGCTTGGGAGATCTGGGACTGGCCCTGGGCGGTGCGCTGGAGGCGATTGTTCACGCTGGTGCGATGAGCGGCCGACGAAAAAAAGCCAAATCCGCGGCGGCGCCGCAGCCAGAAACGCCTGCCGGTGACCATGCAGTGGCGGTGACGCCGCAGGCCGACGGCCAGAAAGAGTCCCGCCGCAGCCGCAAGACCGGCTCGGTCCTGGAAAATCGCATCGGCTATCGTTTTGCCGACACGGCGCTGTTGACTTGTGCGCTCACGCACATTTCCGCGCTCAAGGGGCCGCGCAATCGCACCGGCTCCTATCAGCGGCTCGAGTTTCTGGGCGACCACGTGCTCGGCTTGGTGATTTCCGACATGTTGTTCCGCGGCTTTCCCAAGGCCGATGAAGGCGAACTGTCGCGCCGGCTCGCCGATCTCGTGCGCAAAGAGACCTGCGCGGAAATCGCCGGCTCGATCGAACTGGGCGCCGCGATCAAGCTCGGCTCTTCGGAAGTCAATGCCGGCGCGCGCAAGCGCCCCGCCATTCTCGCCGACGTCTGCGAGGCGCTGATCGGCGCGGTCTATCTCGACGGCGGCTACCCTGCGGCGGCGGCTTTGGTCGAGCGGCTGTGGCAG
>JASHRW010000157.1 GCA_030037065.1 Xanthobacteraceae bacterium | reverse complement strand
CGCCGTAACGCAGGTAGTCGCCCTGCCAGGCATTGCCGTAAAGCAGCAGATGGCCGATGCCGGCCTCACGCATCGCCGCAGCGAGCCGTTGCCGCCGTTCCTCGGCAAGTGTTTGCTCCGTCATGGGCCCGTATCTCGGCTCCTACACCGCGCCGCTTTTCTTCCGCGTTTGCGTCCTCTTCAGCCTTCGTCAGATTTCCGCGAACGCAGTCGCGAGCTTGCTGCATGCGGCACTTCCATCAAGGGCGCCGTGGCACATGGACAGCCATTCGTCAACGCGCGCGGCGCCGATGAGCGAATCGAGCACGCGATGCGCCTTGTCGCCGATGTCGGCGCCGCCAAGCGGATGGTCCGGATCGCCCGCGGCCGCTACGACGCGGCGGCGAAACGTTTTGCCGCCGGCCTCCATCTCTACCTCGGCGGGCCAGTAAAGCGGATAAAGCGGCTCCAAAGCCGCGTCCGGCATCACCTCGACCTTCGCGGAAAATTGCCGCACAGCGGCATCGATTGGCGCCGTGCGGTCGACGTCGTAGAGAAGCTGCGGCTTGAGCGCAGCGAGTGCCATCTGGTGCGCCACGCTGACCATGGTGGATTGCCGCACGCCGGCTTCGGCGCGCGTCGCAATCATACCGGCATAGGCAGGGGGAACGCGTACACGGATCTTCGCAATGGCGCCGGTGTTAATCTTCTCTTCGCCTACGATCGCGCGAAGCGCCTCCACAGCGGCGATCGCTTGTTTGGCCGAGCAAAACGGCTTGATGCTCAACGCCGGAAACACCGAGCCCGCGCCGAGGCCGGCGGTCAAACGATTGCGGTCGAGGGCGATGCCGTGGGTGTCGGCGAGCCAGTTTCCGTCCAAGAGCGTCGGATCGCCGCAATAATCGGCGCGCGCAGCCACGGCCGCCGCAATGCCGGCGGCCACGGCGTTGGCGTAGAGAAACCAGCGGCCGGACGGCGCGCCATGGATGCGGCCGACGCCGCCGGCCATAAGCATGAAGGCGAGCGACAACGCGTGGCCCGCGCGCGCCTCGTTCAACCCAAAAACACGCGCTGCCGTCGCCGCGGCGCCGATCGGCGCCGCCAAGAAGGTCGGCCAAATGCCGCGATAGAGGATTTGCGGCCCGCCGGCGGCCACGCCGATCCGCGTCACGATCTCGGTCCCGGCCCAGATCGCGCTGGCAAGCTCGTCCGGATCGGATTTCTGCGACGCAGCCGCGAGCGCCAGCGCCGCCGGAACGATGCCGGCGCTTGGCGTGGTGCACGACGGCAGATGAATGTCATCGATTTCGGTCAGCCGTGCCGCCGCCGCGCGCCACCCAATCCGCTCGGCCAGGGAGGCCTGCGCGCCAAAGCTCTGCAGCGCCTTGCCTTCGGCAATGTGCGACCCGGCGAGCGCGGCGACCACCGTATCGGTGAAATGCAGCCGCAGCCGCTCGCGCTCCGCCACCGGCAACGCCGGCGCTTTCGCACCGCAGACGAAGGACGCGAGTTGACCGATAACGCTCATTGCATGATTGCCCATGACGATATGGATTGGCTATCCATAGCAAACTCAGGAAGGCGCTGGGAGAAGACATGCCAGTCCAGCTCAATGAAACCCATGATCCGGCCCGACGAAGCTTTGTCGACAGCGCCAATGCGCCCGGCTGCGATTTTCCAATTCAGAATCTGCCCTTCGGGGTGTTTCGCCCGGCGTCGGGCGAACCGCCGCGCGTCGGTGTGGCGATCGGCGATCAAATCCTCGACGTTGCGGCCGCAGCTTCGTCATATGACGGGCTTGTCGGCGAGGCTGCGCGCGCCTGCGCGGCGCCGCGACTGAATCATCTGATGTCGCTCGGTCCGCAGGCTTGGTCGGCTTTACGGCTGGCGTTATCCCGCGGATTGAGCGCCGAGCGCGCAGACAAGAACTTTCGCCAACATCTCATGCCGATGAGTCGGGCGGAAATCAGGCTCCCGGTGGTCGTCGGCGACTTCACCGACTTCTTCGCATCGATTTTTCACGCCACCAATGCAGGACGGATGTTCCGGCCGGACAATCCGCTCATGCCAAACTACAAATACGTCCCGGTCGCCTATCACAGCCGTACCTCTTCGATCATCGTCAGCGGAACGCCGTTCAAACGGCCCCGCGGCCAACGTAAAAGTCCCAGCGAACAAGCGCCGAGCTACGGCCCGTCGCGCAATCTCGATTTCGAGCTTGAGCTCGGGATGTATATCGGCACGCCGAGCGCACTTGGCGAACCCGTCCCCGTTGGCAAAGCCGCCGAGCACATATTCGGCTTCTGCCTGCTCAACGACTGGTCGGCGCGCGACGTGCAGGCGTGGGAGTATCAGCCGCTCGGTCCATTTTTAGGAAAGAATTTTGCTACAACGGTCTCCCCATGGGTGGTGACCGCGGAGGCGCTGGCGCCGTTTCGCAGCGCCGCTTTCGGACGCCCAGGCGGCGACCCGGCTCCCCTGCCCCATCTCGACGATGCCGAAGATCGCGCCCATGGCGGCCTCGACATCACACTCGAAGTCTACATCTCCAGCGCCGCGATGCGGCGCGCCGGGACTACGCCAGTGCGGATCACACAGACCTCGTTCGCGCTGATGTATTGGACGGCGGCGCAGATGATCGCCCATCACACCAGCAACGGCTGCAACATTTGCACCGGTGATCTGATCGGCTCCGGGACGGTGTCCGGCCCGGAGAAATCGAGCTGGGGGAGTCTCCTCGAACTCACCGCCCGCGGCCGTGAACCGCTTGCGCTGCCCGGCGGCGAGCAACGCGGCTTCATCGAGGACGGCGACGAAATCATCTTCCGCGGCTATTGCGAAAAGCCGGGCGCCACACGCATCGGCTTCGGCGAATGCCGTGCCGTCGTGCTGCCGGCGGGGTGAGCTGCTTGTTCTCCGACAATGCGGACGCTAAGCCCTTTGACCGTAAGATCGCGCAAGGACGAACCCGTGAGCATACCCGGCCAGCGCCAATTGGCGGAAGATTTTTGCAATCTGCACCGCACACCGCCGATCCTGCTTTTGCCGAACGCCTGGGACCCGATGAGCGCGCGCATTTTCGAAGCTGCGGGATTTCCGGCGGTAGCGACGACGAGTGGCGGGCTAGCCTGGGCGCTGGGCTATCAGGACGGCGAGAAGGCGCCGTGGCTGGAAGTGGTCGCCGCGACGCGCCGCATCGTCGACGCCGTGAAGGTGCCGGTAACCGCTGATATCGAGACCGGTTACGGCGAGACGCCCGAACAGGTGGCGCGCAATGTTGCCGACATCATTCGCGCCGGTGTGGTGGGACTTAATATCGAGGACGGCACGAAGCGGCCGGAACAACCGGTCAGGACCATTGACGATGCTTCAGCGCGCATCCGCGCGGCGCGCGGTGCGGCGGACGCCGAAGGTATTCGGGCCGTTATCAATGCGCGGATCGATCTTTATTTGAAGCACGTCGGCGACGAACAATCGCGCTTTACCGAGACGGTACGGCGTGCGGAAGCGTATATGACCGCGGGCGCGGACTGCATCTTTCTGTTCGGCATTGCCGACGTGGACCTCATCGGCAGGCTCGCGGCGGCCATCAAGGCGCCGGTCAACGTCGTTGGCCGCGCCGGCATGCCGGGGCTAAAGGCGTTGCAGGTCGCCGGCGTCGCGCGTGTCAGCATCGCCTCCGGCGCCAGCATGGCCGTCGTGTCGTTGATCCGGCGCGTCGCCGAGGAGTTGCATGAAAAAGGCGAGTTCGATGTTCTCAAATCAACGATGACGCGCGCCGACGCGCAGAAGCTGTTCGCGAGGGAATAGCGCATGTCCCGGAAAAAGCCTGCCCCGGACCCGATCCGGGGTGGACGCCGGTTTTCCGAAAAGGACATGCGCCAATGCAAAGGAGACCGCCATGACCATGAAAGCTCGCGTGGATTTTCGCAAAGCCTCACCGCAAGGCGCCAAAGCGATGGGCGAGCTGCATGCTTTCGTCCATCGCTGCGGCCTCGAGCACACGCTGCTTGAATTGGTGAAGCTGCGCGCCTCGCAGATCAACGGTTGCGCACACTGCATCGACATGCATACCAAGGAGCTGCGCGCCGCCGGCGAAAGCGAGCAGCGGCTCTATCTGCTCAACGCCTGGGAGGAATCGCCGTTCTACAGTGAGCGTGAGCGTGCCGCGCTCGCCTGGACTGAGGCGCTGACGCTGATCACCGAGGGTCACGCGCCGGACCAAGTCTACGAACAGGCGCGCGCGCAATTTTCCGAGGAAGAGCTCGCCAACCTGACGCTGGCGATCATCGCCATCAACGGCGCCAACCGCCTCAACATCGCGTTTCGCACGGTGCCAGGGAGTTACCGTATCAAGGTTCAGCACGCGGCGGAGTAGACGTCATTCCGGGACGCGCCGAAGGCACGAGCCCGGAATCCATAACCAGCGTAGTTGAAGAATTTGCGCCGAGCTAAACCTCAAGCTCTCGCGATTATGGATTCCGGGTTCGGCTCTTCGGGCCGCCCCGGAATGACGGTCAATGTATCTCCGGCTCCTCAATCCGCTCGGTGCCGCCGAGGAAATCAAAATCGCAACCCTCGTCGGCCTGGCCGATATGCTGCGAATACATTGCGCCGTAGCCGCGCGGATATTTGGGCGCCGGCGCCTTCCAGGCCGCGCGCCGGCGCGCAAGCTCCTCGTCGCCGACGTGCAGGTGAATGCGCCGCGCCTCCACGTCGACCTCGATCTCATCGCCGGTTTGCACGAAGGCGAGCGGCCCGCCGACGAAACTTTCCGGCGCCACGTGCAGGATGCAGGCGCCGTAGCTGGTGCCGCTCATGCGCGCATCCGAGATGCGCAGCATGTCTTTGACGCCGGCCTTCAGGAGCTTCTTCGGGATCGGCAATTGGCCCCATTCCGGCATGCCGGGCCCGCCCTTGGGGCCGCCGTTCTTGAGCACGAGCACATGGTCGGGCGTGACCTCAAGATCGTCGCGGTCGACCTCGCGCGCCATGTGGTCGTAATTCTCGAACGCGAGCGCCTTGCCGCGATGATGCAATAGGCGCTTCTCCGCCGCCGCCGGCTTCATCACGCAACCGCGCGGCGCCAGATTGCCCGTGAGCACCGCGGTGGCGCCTTCCGGATAGAGCGGTGCGGACAGCGAATGAATCACATCCGGCAGGTGCACCTGCGCGCTGGCGATGTTCTCGCCGACGCTGCGCCCGGTTACGGTGATACAGGAGAGGTCGAGCAAGTTTTGCATCTCTCCCATAAGCGCGCGCAAGCCGCCGGCGTAGAAAAAATCCTCCATCAAATATTTTCCGGACGGTGTGATGTTGGCAATCACCGGCACTTGCCGCGAAATTTCGTCGAAGCGCGCCATGTCGAGCGCGACGCCGGCGCGGCGGGCGAGCGCGATGACGTGAATGATGGCGTTGGTCGAGCCGCCGAGCGCCATGTGCACGCGGATCGCATTGTCGAACGCCGCCGGCGTCAAGATTTGGTCCGGCGTCAAAGCCTCCCACACCATCTCGACGGCGCGACGGCCGGAAGCCGCGCACATGCGCGGATGATTGGCGTCGGGCGCCGGGATCGAGGACGCGCCGGGCAGCGCCAAACCCAGCGCCTCGGTGATCGCCATCATGGTCGCCGCCGTCCCCATCACCATGCAGGTGCCAAACGACCGCGCGATGCCGCCCTCGATTTCGTTCCATTCCTCATCGCCGATGCGGCCGGCGCGCTTCTCGTCCCAGTATTTCCAGGCGTCGGAGCCGGAGCCGAGCGTCTGCCCGCGCCAATTGCCGCGCAGCATGGGACCGGCCGGCACATAGATCGCCGGCACCCTCATCGAGATCGCGCCCATGAGCAGGCCGGGCGTGGTCTTGTCGCAGCCGCCCATCAACACGGCGCCGTCGATCGGATGGCTGCGCAGAAGCTCCTCGCATTCCATGGCGAGGAAGTTGCGATAGAGCATCGTCGACGGCTTGACCAACGGCTCGGCGAGCGACATCGCCGGCAGCTCGATGGGAAAGCCGCCGGCCTGATAGACGCCGCGCTTCACGTCCTCGGCGCGTGCCCGCAGGTGGCCGTGGCAGGCGTTGATGTCGCTCCAGGTGTTGATGATGCCGATCACCGGCTTGCCGACCCAGTCGTCGCGGTCGTAGCCGAACTG
>JASHRW010000156.1 GCA_030037065.1 Xanthobacteraceae bacterium | reverse complement strand
CAAAAACCGCTGCAAAAAGACGAGACCAGGAACGCCGCGCTTCCCCGGCAAAGCCACTTAAAAATCTGCCGTGTGAAATGGAATGCAATTTGACAGCCGAAACCGCGTGCCTGTTTTTCCGTGTTTCTCGCCTGTTATTTTGTTTTCGCGATAAGCGGTTAAGGCTCTCATTTCCCTCGCCAATAGCCCACCTTCAGTTCCCAGCAGCCCCTGTTTCCCGTGGAAAATCTCCCTGTTTCCAAAAAACGGGAGCCAAAAGGGCTTTCAAGGGGCCCAGCTTGGCCTTGGCAGGATCGCGCCAAGTATCAGCGTGTTCGGAATTGAATATCCAGCCGGGCTGTTGCTAGGTTATCGGCGGTGTTTCCGGATGACGGAGGTGCCGGGGGCAGTGCCCGAGTCGTCATTTTCGGCGTATCCACAACTTCAGCCACCTCAGCGGGGCAGTCACACGCCAGCTCGTGCTCGACTCGAAGGCTTCACGCATGCGCATCAGCTGCTGCCGCAAATCCAGTAATTCAAAGATCACGTATCTACGATACAACTGAGCTGTCCCATCAGCATTCGCGCCAAGGCGATCGAATACGCTGCGCAATTTGCTCTCGTCGCCGCTCTTCTCCGCTTCGTCCATCGCGTCGAACATATCGGCAATGCCGGCTGGGATTTCCGGGTGTCGCAGCATTTGTTCGCGGCTGAACCTGTGATGGTAAAGATCGGTCGTAAGAAAGTCATCGATCTCCAACGCAACTTGCTCCGACGGCGAGGAAACCTGGGCACCAGAGAGTTGACTGAGACGCCTCGCGAACGGACGCCAGTCCTCTAGCAGATGATCGTAACGGACAAAAACGCGTGGCAGCACCCTACTCGCAAGTTCTATTTCTAAGTAGGCGTGCAGGTATAGGAGCAAGGCTTTGGGCAGGGACACATGATCGCGTAGCGCCAATGATGCCGCCATTTCTAGGGGGTTGCGAAACGGTATGACGATAATCGGCGCGATCCCAAGGTGGGCTAACAGCTCGACCCACAGCGGCAGTAGACGTGAAATGCGAGGATCTTTGACGAGGAATAACCGACTGTGGGCAAAGTCCTTTTCAATTACGTCGCTGAGCTGGCGTTTTGCTTGTCGCACGGCGTCCGTCATCAGCCAATCAGACCACAGCGGCATCGGATCGAATAATGACCCATCATGGGACGGGTCGAGGGCCTTCAATAAGCGATCATGAATTCTGACGACAGCATCCGACTCCCAAAATCCGCGAGGGTTATCCGGACCATTGGGGCTAAGATCGCCCGCAATGTCTGCGCCAAGTAGATTGACCAGTCGCGCGACCGCAGAGGTGCCCGAGCGATGCAGCCCGCAAACAATGACGCAAATCTGCAATTCGTGGCTGGCAATGCCTAGCCGACGAAGGTCGATGATCGCATCCAATGCGCGGCTCCAGATCAGCCCGTCTCGTGGCCTTAAAAAACTCGAGATTACGGGAATCTTACCGCAGGATTACAAACCGGCTCGGCGATAGAGAGGCTCACAGAATCCGTCATTCATCGCCGCAACCGATGTCGACGAAACGAGCGACCTGCTCGGATACGCGCCTTTCCGGGGACGGTGAGCTTCACCGCAAATATTGTAGAGGCCGGAATTAGCTAAATGCTACCCCCTACGCCCGCCGCTTCCGGCCCTCACGCCGCCCTGGGCGGCACAGTGGTCGGTCCAGCGCGGCAAATCGGCAACCCGTCGGCGCGCCACATTTGGTGGAGGATTTCGCGCCCGCCGCGATCGCGCCTTATTCGCTCACCAGCATGGAAACAGATCAAATAGCCAAGCCGTCAATGCACGCCGCGCCATGGATCATAGGGTTTATCGGGTAATTGCTTGAGGGCGGCGGTGTACGCTTTTTCATCAACCTTTGGCTTCGGAGTTGCGGTCTTAGCGGCCTTTTGCTGTTGATGATGTCGACCGCCGACCCCTCCGCCGCCCGTGCCGCCAAAGCCTTGCGCGTGAGCGCTCGTCGTCACCGCACCAATGGCCAACACTATCAAGAACAATCTCATTGCCTGGATCCTTTGTGCTTCACAGGGTGCAGGGTTGAGCCATGCACGGCAAGCTCTGCAACTGATGCCTACGTCCACCGGGTAGGATTTCCACGGGCAGAATTGCTGGGAAATCTGGCAATTTTGGTTCAACCGAAAGCGCTATTGTTAGCGATACAGTCAGTTCTCTTCGGTGGTCGAGCGTATCAGACCCTTGCGCCAGCCATGCGTGCCATCCGCTAACGTTTGGGCAGGCGCCCGCTTCATTAACCAAGCGTTTACCAAACCTGCACGAGAAGAAGCCGGGGCGACGGAACGACATCGGCGTATCGCCATGGCCATTCCGAGCGTACCTCGCCCGCCATCGGTCCATAACGTGTTTAAGCCGGCAGCGGCGAGAGACAACCCCTCCGGCGGTGTCTTCGCCAAGTGTGGCCGCGATAATCCTTGGACCGGATGAGCAAACCACATGAATCGCAAAATGCGGCGGGCAGAGAGTCGAGAGATCGGCAGATACGCCCAGCAGGCCGCGCGGCCTGTGCCGATCGGAAAAAAGTCCGCCTCGATATCCAGCATTGTGAGCCTGCGATTCAGTCAAGCCGTGAGATGTCAACAATCAGGACAATTGGCGCAAGCCATTGCACTGTACGACAGGATTCTGTCAGTCAACTCCAACATCCCCGAGATTCATAACAATCGTGGTGCGGCGCTTGCCGGATTGGAGCAGTTTGCTGACGCGGCGGCAGCGTACCAACGGGCTATCGCGCTCAAGCCGGATTATGCCGAGGCTTTTAACAACCTCGGGAACGCGCTTTGCGAAATCGGCAGATTAGCGGAGGCCGAGGAGGCATTGCGATCCGCGATCAGACTCAACCCGCAATGGGCACAAAGCCGCACGAACTTGGGGATTGTATTCAAATGCCAAGCCAGACTTGGTGACGCGGAGGCCGCACACCGGGAGGCCATTGCGCTGGATCCGGACCTCGTGGAGGCTCACAGTAATCTGGGAGAGACTCTCTTTCGCCTTGGTGTATTGGAAGAGGCAGAGAGAACCCTGCGTCACGCAATATCGCTGAACCCGCGCTACGCTGAGGCTTTCGTCACCCTCGCGGTAGTGCTCAAGGCGCAAAGCAGACTAACTGAAGCAGAGGCCGAGTGCCGGCAGGCCATCGCACTAAAGCCGCTGCTTGCTCATGCCCACAACGTACTGGGAAACATTCTCCTCGAACTTGGCAGACTGGACGACGCCGAGAAGTCGCTGCGTCACGCGATGACATTGCGGCCGTACTTTGCGGAGGCGATATCCAATCTCGGCAACGTGTTGCGAGGACAAGATAGGCTGGCAGAGGCCGAGACCGCATATCGGCAAGCTATTGCGCTCAAGCCAAATATGGCTGAAACGCACTACAATCTCGGCCAATTGCGCGACCACCAGGACAGGTTAGCGGAGGCCGAGGCAGCCTATCGTCACGCCATCGTGCTCAAGCCCGACTTCGCTGACGCCCATAATAGTCTCGGCGCGACGCTGAAATTCCTTGGCCGCTTTGCGGATGCGCGAGGGTCCGTGGAACGGGCGCTGCAATTGGCGCCACGAAACCCCTCTTACTTCCTCAATATGACCGACCTCAAGCGTTTCGATAGCGGCGATGCGGATTTGGCTATCCTGGAGGAGTTGGCGCGAAATATCGAAGCTCTGCCGGTCAAGAAACAGATCGATCTGCACTTCACCTTAGCAAAGGCCTATGAGGATCTCGGCCGCCGCGCCGATACGATACGGCAGCTGCTCGCCGGCAACGCGCTCAAGCGCAGGGAAATACACTATGACGAAACCCTGGTTCTCGTAGGACTTCAGCGCATTGTGGAGGTTTTCACGCTAGAACTCATGCAGGCCCTTGCCGGCGCTGGCGAGCCCTCGTCGGTGCCCGTGTTCATCGTCG
Source organism: Xanthobacteraceae bacterium (assembly GCA_030037065.1). Taxonomy (GTDB): domain Bacteria; phylum Pseudomonadota; class Alphaproteobacteria; order Rhizobiales; family Xanthobacteraceae; genus BOG-931. Next base: position 29,802 of record JASHRW010000156.1, on the reverse strand, counting down.
GCATGCCGCGTTCGGGCACGACCCTCATCGAGCAGATTCTCGCTAGTCATCCGCAGGTGTTCGGCGGCGGCGAACTGCCAAAACTTAACCTGCTGGCGGCAGGCATGGGTGCATCCTCCGGTCACTCGTTGCCCTTTCCGGATATCATGACGCTCTTGTCGCGGAACGAGTTGCAGCGTGCTGGGGCGCGCTATGTATCCGAGATCACCCAAATAGCGCCGAATGCAACACGCGTCACCGACAAAATGCCATCTAACTTTCGTCTCGCAGGGCTCATCCATCTGATGTTGCCTAACGCGCGCATCATCCACGCCGTGCGTGATCCCCTCGACACCTGCTTTTCATGCTTTTCGAAGCTGTTCGCGAACGGTCAGTATCAGACCTACGATTTGGCCGAGCTCGGCCGCTACTACCGGCAATATCAGCGCATGATGGGGCACTGGCGACGGATATTGCCCACGGGCCGAATCCTCGATGTGCAGTATGAGGACGTTGTGGTCGATCTAGAAGGCCAAGCGCGACGGATCATCGCTCATTGCGATCTCGAATGGAATGACCGCTGCCTCGCCTTTCATAAGACCGCGCGGGCCGTGCACACCGCAAGCGCCATACAAGTGCGCGAACCGATCTATCGAAGCGCGATCGGCCGCGCGCAACAGTATGTGTCGTTCCTTCAGCCGTTGCTGGACGCCTTATCCACCCCTTTTTTGCAACGCAATTTTACGACAGGGAGCGCTTTCCGCTGACCGCCGCAGTTGTGGCGGCGCTGCGGGCGCGGTCGTGGTTGGTCGATAGCAAGGCAATCGTGCGCGCAAAAGCGCCTCTCGCCGTCTTCGACCTGATACGCGGTGCACGGCACGGCCGCTGACGCCATGCATTGGGGCCGCTTAAGGTAGCGTCCGATCGCCGCCGCTTCCCGCCGCCCCGGTCGACCGAGGACAACGCTACCCGCTTCATCGTGCGTGAGGGTGACGGCCGTCGCTCGCGTATGTGTATTACCAGAATGAGCGCAGCCTGCGACGCCGGCCAATACACGACGCATTAGGGTTTTCCAATTAATCTCAAAAAAGACATCTACGCGGGAGTGTGGGCTTCATGCGTATGCTCTTACTCGTCTCGACCTTGGCACTAGGCGCTTGCACCGAACAGGCGACATTTCCACTTCCAACGGCGTGGACTCGCGTAGAGGGGCAGGCCGTTAACTCCGAATTATTGGATATCGACAGTCTCGATTGCAGAGACGAAATACAGAGGACCGACGGAGCAGACAACGGCAAGCTGGAAAAGGGCGGTTACAGCCGCGCCATGGTAGACGATTTTGTCAGCTGCATGAGAGACCATGGGTACGTGCAAATCAAGAGCTGAACTGATATTGCTGCTTCACCGACTCCGGCATCCGATAGCGCATCCATATGGATTTCCTGCATCGCCGTAAGGAATTTGGCGTTAACGGCCACTCCGACCGGATGCCGCGCTGAGTTGAATGACCCGCCCACGACCTTGTGATGAACGGTTAGGACACCGCCTCACAAGGTCTGTTGCGTTGCGCAGTCGCCCGTCTCGTCGGGGATCCTCTGCGGCACCTGCGCGGGCGCGCCGCGCAACAGCATCAGCTTCCCGAGCAGATCAGCGCAACGCTGCCCATGCTGCGTGACGCTGTTGCCGTTCGCGACCATGGCAACTTGCCGCATAGGATACAGTGTTCCCAGCTTTGCTTCTGCCGGGCGGAAGGTTGTAGACTTTCTGCCCCAGTGTCGGCAATCGATGCTGAGTTGGTTCAAAATAATGGGCTCGCTGGTTTCCGCAATGCGACCGTAGATCAAACCAGCCGAACGCCAAGGGAGGAGCAGGCATCATGAAGGTTACGAAGCGACAATTCCTCGGCAGCGCCTTGGGCACAGCCCTCGTCGGCGGCCTTGCACGTCCGGCGCGGTCGGCCACAACGCGGGTCCTCAAAATCTCGCATCAGTTCCCCGCCAATATCGACTTCCGCGACGTGCTGGCGCGAAAATTTGCCGCCGAGGTCGAGAAGCGCACGAATGGCGCCCTGACTTTTCAGATCTATCCCGGCTCATCCCTCTTTAAGCCGGTGCAGCAATTCGACGCCATGGCGTCGGGCGCGCTCGACATGGCGGTCTATCCGCTGGCCTATTCGGGCGGGAAGCTGCCGGCGACCAATCTTACTCTGATGCCGGCGCTGATCGAGAGCTATGAGCAGGGCTATGCCTGGGAAAATGCTCCGATCGGCAAGTGGCTGGCGAAATATCTCAACGATCACGGCGCCCAGCTCGTCACCTGGGTGTGGCAAGGCGGCGGCGTTGCCTCGCGCGACAAGGCGATCCTGCTGCCGGCCGACGTCAAAGGCCTCAAGACCCGCGGCGCCGGCAAGATGATCGAGCTGATGCTGCAGGCGGCTGGGGCCTCGATCTCGACCTTCCCCTCGAACCAGACCTACAACGCGATGCAGTCGGGCGTGGTCGATGCGCTGTGGACCTCGAGCGCGTCGCTGATGAGCTTCCGTCTCGAGGAGGTGGCGAAGGACGTCACCACGGCCCGGAAATTTACCTTCTGGTACATGTTCGAACCGCTTCTGATGTCGAAACATACCTACGACAGCCTGACGCCGGCGCAGCAGCAGATCGTGATGGAGGTCGGCCACTCGCTGCAGGGCTTCGTGCTGTCGTCGTGCAAGGCCGACGACGCCAAAGTCGCCACGGTGTTCGGCAAGGCCGGCGACCATGTCCATGACATGGACCGCCAGCAGTTCGACGCCTGGAAAAAGCTCGCGCAACAAAGCGCCTGGAAGAGCTTCGCCCAGCAGGTTTCGGACGGGCAGAAATTGCTCGACATGGCCACCACGGTCGCATGAGCGCAGACGAGGGCGGCGCTGGCGCCGCGCCACCATCCCAGGCGGGCGGTCCGGCGCGGCTGTGGCGCGGCTTTAGCCGGACCGTGAGGGCCCTCAACTATGTCGGCGGCATCGTCGCCGGCCTGCTCATCATGGCGTCGGCGGTCATCATCACCAATGAGGTGATCTGGCGCTATTATCTGCGCGAGCCGCACACCTGGAATCTCGAGCTCAACATCTTTCTGTTGATCGGCGCCACGTTCCTCGCCGCCAACTACACCCAGATGCGGCGCGGCCATATCGGAACGGAGGTGTTGCAGACGTTGATGCCGGCGCGCTGGAATCGGCGGCGGATTTTCGCTGGCGACATCCTCTCGGCGCTGCTCTGCCTGTTCGTCGCGGTCATGGTGCTGCAATATGACTGGCAGGCCTGGAGCCAGGGCTGGACCACGGATTCGACCTGGGCGCCGCACCTGTGGATTCCCTATACCCTGATCGGGGTTGGCATGGTGCTGATCACGCTCGAATACATCATACAGATCGTCGAGGAAATCGGCTCCCGCGGCGGCGAGGGCGAGGGGCGGTGAGTCCGGGCGAGATCGGCATTCTCTTCATCGTCATAGCGCTGATCCTGCTGCTGTCGGGCATGCCGGTTGCGTTCGCGCTCGGCAGCGTCTCGGTCGCGTTCATGCTGGTGTTCATGCCGGCCGCGAATGTGGGCCAGCTCGCCGAGACGCTCTATGAAGGCATGGACGATTTCACCCTGCTGGCGATTCCCCTTTTCATGCTGATGGGCATCGCGGTCGGGCGAACGCGAGCGGCGGCGGACCTCTACGAATCGGTCTACCGCTGGACGCACAGATTGCCGGGCGGGCTCGGCGTCGCCAACGTCATCGGCTGCGCCATCTTCGCCTCGATGTGCGGGTCGAGCAGCGCGACCGCGGCGGCGATCGGCGCCATGGGCGTGCCCGAGATGCGCAACCGCGGCTATTCCCCAGGCTTCGCCGGGGCGCTCGTCGCCGCTGGCGGCACGCTCGGCATTCTGTTCCCGCCCTCGGTGACATTGATCCTCTACGGCATCGTCGCCGAGCAATCGATCGGCCGGCTCTTCCTCGCCGGCATCGTGCCGGGCCTGTCGCTCATGTCGCTGTTCGCGATCTGGGTCATCGCGCGCTGCTATTTCGACCAGCGCCGCGCGCGCATGCCGGGACGGTCATTGGCCACGCCGGCCACCAAGATAGCAGCCGAGCATTTCAGCTGGGGCGAGCGCGTCGAATCGCTGCCGCGCCTGCTGCCGTTCTTCAGCATCATCGCCGTGGTGATGCTGGCGCTTTATGGCGGCTACGCGACGCCCTCCGAAGTCTCGGGCGTCGGCGCCTTCGCCACGCTTGTCATGGTGGCGATCGTCTACCGCTGCTATCGCTGGCGTGAGATCGAGAAGATCCTGCTCGGCACCGCCGAATACGCCTCGATGGTCATGATGATCATCGCGATGGCGTTCCTCTTCAGCTACGTCATGAGTTATCTCTACATCACCCAGAACGCGACCCAGTGGCTGGTCGGCCTGCAGATGTCGAAATGGGAGTTCCTGTTCTGGATCGATGTCGTGGTGATCCTGGCGGGCTTCTTCCTGCCGCCTGTGGCCATCGTGCTGATGATCACCCCGGTGGTCATGCCGGGACTTCTGGCGCATGGCTTCGACCCGGTATGGTTCGGCGTCAATATGAGCCTCGTCATGGAGACCGGCCTCATTCACCCGCCGGTCGGACTGAATCTGTTCATCATTCAGGGCATCGCGCCCGACATCGGTCTCAAGGACCTGGTCCTCGCGGTGCTGCCGTTCCTGATCATCATCCTCGGCTTCGTCGCGGTGTTTTCCGCCTTCCCCCAGATTGCCCTGGCGCTGACCCACGTCTTCTATCGGGCATAGAGATTTAACCACCGCAAGTGGTTACGGCTGGCGCTGGCCGAATGTCCGCTTTGCCTCCGCCAGCGGGCATCGCCGAACGGCATGGGCGCGTCCGCGGTGTGCCAGGGGGACTAAACCGCATGGGTGGTCTATGCCAAAAAGCCGTTCGGCGGACCCGACGCAGTGCTCGCGTATCTGTCCCGCCACACCCACCGCGTCGCCATCGCCAACAGCCGCCTGCTCGCGCTCGATGACAAAAGCCGTCGCCTTCAAATGGAAAAACTATAGGAGCCAAGGGCCCGATCGATACAAGACCACGACGCTCACCACCGACGAGTTCATCCGCCGCTTCCTCATCCATGTGCTGCCGCGAGGCTTCCATCGCATCCGCCACTACGGCCTGTTCGCCAAGACTTTCGCCGCTGACAACGTCGCCCGCGCGCGCCAATTGCCCGGCGCGCAAAAGCCGCAACGCGAACCCCGCCGATACCGATCACTCCGCTGGCGCAGTCTCCGCGCAGACCTGTCGCTGCCGCGGCGGACGCATGTTTATCATCGAGACGTTCGAACGTGGATCGACGCCACGCCATCAACCGACGGGGCCAATCATCGCCGTCAGGATCGACACGTCATACGCATACAAAAGCCGCTAGCCAACAAGTTTGCTCGCTGGCTTTCCGGGCCGTCGGCCGGCGCCGGCAGAATCTGTTCAAACAACCAACCAACCGCGCAAAAACGCCAACAACTCATAGCCTTCGCCGGCCACACCGTCGCCATAGGAACCGGCTCGCCTCTGGCGCCGCAACGCGGCGACCGGTAACTTGTCCCTCACAGGTACCTTTGCAGCGCAAGGCGCAACAGGCTCTTCAACGATTGCCAATTATTCCGATCAGCGCTTCACGCTCCGCCAGGGCATCCGCGTGATCCGGCAGCACGGACCCGACCAATAATTACGGCCAAGTGCCGCAACCGAACCGCGAATTCTGCTGCTCTACCCAACAAGCAAATATCATCAGCAAGCCTGTCGATGACACAACCTGCAAAAGGCAGATATCAAAATGTACGACCCTGAAAAAGCCAGTCAGGAAAGTCCCTCCACGCTGACCAGACGGGCCGAGCTGCAAGCATCTCTTACGTTTTTGAGTCCTTGGTATGTTGCGCCATTATAGAATGACTCCCAGGCCTCGATTGATGGAAATTCCAACAAGACAATCCTTCGAGGCTCCCAATCTCCCTCGTGAACCTTATGAGCGCCGCCACGCGCGAGATATTTAGCTCCGGCCGTCTCCAAGGCAGGCTTCACGCCTGACATGAATTCTTGGTACCGCCCTGGATCGCGAATATCGACGTCGAAAATCACATAAGCTGCCATTAAGTCCTCGATTTATTTGTGTTGAAAGCTCATCCCGTCACCGGGCGCGGCGCGGCGAGACTTTTTGCCGCACGGGTGTTTTGTCCCCGCTCGCCTTCTCGTCCTCTAGCGCGTCCAGCGCGTGCTGGAACACATTGAACTGATCGATGCCGATCAACACCAGTCGGTCACGGCCGTTCTTAGTGATGAAAATCGGCTCGCTCAAGGCCGCATCGCTGTATGGCCCGAAATTGCGGATCAAGTCAGCGGAAGTCACTCTTTTCATCGCCCCACTCCAGCTTTCGTTTTTGGGCGGCCGGGTCTCGTTCCCTCCACCTTTCACGGCCCGCGGCGAAAGGCCGTCGCCGGCGGCGCTCTGTCCACGAGAAAGCCGATAATACGCAATTATCGTATAGGACGTAACCATATTTGATTAGACCATAAAATACGTACTATGCGTTGACTCCGCATTATTAATGGTAAACAGTTTGCCTGGGACGAAGGCCCAACGACCTGCCTTCCCCTCCTCATTGATGAAGGTCCCACGCGTCAACAGGAGCTGACAGATGTCGAAGTCTATGGTATTGGCGGCCGTCGTGTCGCTGGCGTTCGCGACCGCCGCATTCGCGCAGTCGAACACCGCGACCACCATCCAGGTGGGTGCTTTCAACAACTCGGCCGTTTCGCAATCGGGCGCGCGGAATGCCGCGACGACCGCCCAGATCGGGTTCGTCAACAACTCATACGTCGGCCAGAGCGGCTACCATAACGCCGCGGGGGTTGGGCAGGCTGGCTTGGTCAACAACTCGATCATTACCCAGAGGCGATAAGGCTCGCAACCGAGGACCCGCGCCGCCGCCTCGGTGTCGGCGTGGGTCATTTGCCCATCCGCGCGTGGCGCTGCGGATGGCATGCGGAGGAGTAACCAAATGCTGATAAGGATGTGTTTGGCGGCCTGGATTCTGGCGTTGCTGCCGGGCGCGAGCTTCGCCCAGGTCAACGTCGTGCAATCAAACGCGGTCAACGTCTATGGATTGGTGCAGGTCGGCACCAATCCGTCAGTCACGCTGCAGCAAACCGGAAAGGTCAATTTCGCCGGGGTCGTCCAGGCGGGAAATTCGGTTTCGAGCAGCGTCTCGCAGACCGGCGCCAGCAACATCGCCACCAACATACAAGTCGGCGTCACGACCTCGGCCGTACTCAAGCAAAGCGGCGGAGTGAATTCGGCGATATCGACGCAGGTCGGCAGCCTCAACCGGTCGAGCATCTCGCAATCGGGACGGTGGGCATGAAGCTCATCTTCGCACTTGCGATCGCCGGCGTTGCGCTGTTGCCGTCGCTTGCCAATGCGGCCAACGGAACGACCGAGACAAGAGTGGCAAACGGCGGCAACACGGCGATCGTCCTGCAGAGCGGCGGTCGCATGCCGGCCCAGGTGCAGATCGAACGACGCCCCGGCTATACGCGTATCGAGCAGCACAGCGGCAACAACAGCGCGACGATCATCCAGATGGATGCGCCGCCGAAACCGCATTGAGGCCCGCGACAAGCCGTTCCGCACGAATTCAATGCACAAGTCCGCTAAGTCCTGCGCTCGCTTCCTCAACATTGCATAATACGAGTGCTGCCACCTAACGGCTGCCTGATCTAGATTTAGTTATGTGTGTCTTGATCGCAAAGCCATTTAGGATACTGTGTAATCAACATTACTGATGGCACATCGCCCCAGGTATATACCCGGTGCGGACTCGCTGTAGGCGTGCTCAGGCCGGGCGCGACAGAGTTCGCGTAAACCTGCGTAGCCGCGATTTAATGGCGTCGTTGCAACGCAGCAAATGCCGACGGCCAATCAACGGGATGGGTCGTTGTCGCCATCGGCCGCCATGTCGGAAATCGGAGGCACTTCGGACGTGCTCCGCAAAAATCTTGATTTCCGAATCGAGCCGGACCGTTTGTCACAGATTCTCTCAAACGTGAGATCCTCAGCCCAAATCTTCTCCCGGCAAGCGGGAGTCCGCGGTGCGGGCGGCTGCCGTTCAGTCGAAAAACATGCTACCTTGCACCGGAGGAGCCGAATGGAACAAGAAGTCAAGCAGCTCTTCCTCGATGATTTCAGCCCTGGCCAAATTTTCCCGGGCGCGTCGCGGCACGTCACGCAAGACGATGTACTGTCGTTCGCCGCGCTCACCGGTGATAATCATCCAATCCATTACGACGACGACTACGCCAAGGCGACGCAGTTCGGCCGTCCGATCGTGCACGGTCTGCATCTGATGGCGCTCACGGCGCTCGGCGCGGCGCCGCTGTCGGAGCATTTGAAAGCCTCGATGGTGGCGATGCTCAGCCAAAGCGCGACGTTTCAACGGCCGGTGTTCAAGGGCGATATGGTGCGCTCGCAATTCGAAGTCGCCAGCGCCGAGCTGCGGCAGGGCAGGGACTGGGGCACGCTCGCCATCAGGGTCAGGCTGATCAATCAGCACGACGAGACAGTGCTGGAAGGTCAGCACGTCTACCGCATTCGCCGGCGCGGCGGCGTCCCAACGCCGGTAGGGGAGTAGCCGTGCCCAAGCCGAGTTACGCCGATGCGGTGCGCGACTTCGACTGGAGCGCGGTCGATTCCAACCTTGGCTGGCATGAGCAAGAGCCCATCAATCTCGGCCGCACCATCGTCGATCGGCACGCCGGTGGCATGCGCGTAGCGCTGCACTGGGTCGGCAAAGACGGCTCCAAAGTCGTCGTGACTTATCGGGACTTGCGCTTGCTGAGCAACAGGATAGCCAATCTGTTGCGCGCGCTCGGCGTGCGCAAAGGAGACCGTGTTGCCGGCGTACTGCCGCGCGTGCCGGAAACCATCGCGGTGATGATCGGCGCCTGGAAGGCCGGCGCTGTTTACGTGCCGGTCTTCACCGGCTTCGGCCCCGATGCCGTCGGCTTCCGGTTGCTCAATTGCGCGGCAAAGGTCGTCTGCACACATCACGACTACCGCGGCCGTGTTCCCGACATGGAAAACATCGCCGTGGTGACGATCGCAGGTCCCGGTGGCGTGGGCTTAAGGGCGGGCGATATCGATCTGCATCGCGCGGTCGCCGGCGAAACGGACGTCTGCATCCCACAGCCGTGCCGCCGTCACGACCCTGCTGTGATCCTGTACACGTCCGGCTCGACCGGCGCGCCGAAAGGTGTCGCGATCGCCGCCAATTTTCTTGCCGCAACCAGACCCTATTTGCGCTACGGCGTTGACCTCCAAGCCGACGATATGTTCTGGCCTACCGGTGATCCCGGTTGGGGCTACGGTTTCGTTTGCTACCATGCTGCGCTGGCGATGGGCGTTCCGGTGTTCAGTTACGAGGCCGCGCCGACGCCGCGGGACTTTTTGCAATTTCTGCAAGAGCAGCGCGTCAGCAACGTGGCAACGGTGCCGACATTGCTGCGCGGCGTAATGGCGCTCGGCGCCAAGGAACTGGCACGCTACGATCTGCGCTTGCGCGCGATCAGCAGTTGCGGCGAGCCGCTGAATTCCGAAGTCATCCGCTTCTTTGCCGAAGGCCTCGGCATCGTTCCGCGCGACCATTTCGGTTCGAGCGAAAACGGACTGCCGCTCGGCAATTTCAATGCGCTCGATGCCGAGGTGAAGCCGGGCTCGATGGGGTTGCCGATGCCGGGCTTCGCCATGGTCATCGTCGACGACGATGGCCACGAGCTGCCGTTTGGCGCAGTCGGCTATCTGGCGCAGCGCCCGAGCGAGCAGGGTCTCTATGCGCTCGGCTATTGGCAGGACGCCGCGCGCACGGAGCTTCTCTTCCGCCACGGCTGGATCACTGCCGGCGATCTGGCGCGACGCGATCCGGCGGGATATTTCTGGTTCGAAGGCCGGGCCGACGATGTCATCAAAAGTTCTGCCTACCGCATCGGCCCGTTCGAAGTGGAAAGCGCCATCCTGCATCATCCCGCCGTCGCCGAGGCCGCCGTGGTCGGCAAATCCGACGCGCATAAGGGCGAGATCGTCAAAGCCTTTGTCACGCTGCGCCCAGGGCAAAGCGCGGGACCGACTTTCGCCAAGGATATTGAGCAAATTGTGCGCCGTATGGTCGGCGATCATGCCTATCCGCGTGAAGTCGAGGTCGTGGAAAGCCTGCCGAGGACCGAGTCCGGAAAAATCCAGCGCTTCAAATTGCGCGCCCGAGAGTGATTCGGTGCTGGCTCGCTTCGCCCTCGTCCAGCGAGGCGACCCAGTTCGTTTGGACGCTGGATTCCCGCTTTCGCTTCAAGGAACGTTATTCATCAGCGGGATTGCCGATGACTGCGCTGCGTCCGGTGTAATGGCAATCCAGTCTGCGAGAGGGAACCATGGCGATTTATCAACCGATCACGCCGGCGCATTGGTCGGACAAGCTGACGTTTTCGCCGGCGGTGCGCGCCGGGAATCTGCTGTTCATTTCTGGCACGACGGCGGTCGACGATGATCTCGCCATCGTCGGCAAGGGCGACATCGTCGCGCAGACGCAATTCATTTTCGAAAAATTCGGCCGCATCCTGCGCCAAGCCGGCGCGTCGTTCGACAATATTGTTGAGACCACCGAATATTTTCTCAGCCTGACCGACTATCGACGTACGGCCGAGGTCCGCCGCGAGTTCTTCAAAGGGCCGCGGTATCCCGCGGCGACCGGGGTTTTGGTCGCCGGCCTCATTCGCAAGGACGCGCTGATCGAGATCAAGGCGACCGCCGTTCTCGGTCCGAAAGTATAACGCCTTGGTGCTCCCATTGCGGCGCACCGGCGATCCAGCGGCTTTTAGTGTGTTTGGCAATGGGCGCAGTAATGGATCTTGTTGCAGGAGAAAGAATTTCGAGGACATCGCCTCAGTTCGCCTCGCTGGAGACGTCTATTGCCCTTTGGCTGGGGAAGTTGAACGCGAGAAGAGAATCGGATCCGCGTAGCTACGAAAAAATCCTTCAACAATTTTGCCAGGATGCATGCCAGCGCGCACACACCAGGAATCTTGATGAAAGATATAGTGTCGGGGAATCAGCCGTTTTTCGCGAAACAACCTGTAGCCAGAATGAGCTCGTTCAAATGCGGACGTTGTAAGCTCCCCAATCGTTCGAGTCGGATTTGCAAAATCTATCGCGAGAAACTTATCAGCTTGATGTTTGCCGATAAACAAAAATCCGGAATGTGGGTTATTCGCCTCATACCACTTTCGTCCGCGCCAAGTGATTGATTGCCCCTTCCATCCCGGCCACACGATTAAATCAACAGCTACAGGGAGACCGTAGGCCAATTCAATTCGGTTGGGAAAGATAATGTCATGCGTACCCACAAGTTCGGGCCTCGCGTCCAGCATTCGGCGGATCGTGCTGCTAGGGACCAGAATATCGTCCTCCAGCACCATGATATTGTCATAATTATCGAACTGGCGTTGAGCTTCGGCAAGAAGGTGCCAAATGATGTGAAAACTGGAGACGATGCGATCAGAGCAGTCGATGTCTATCGGCAAAATGTTTTTGCCCGGCATGCCGCCCACGGCAATCTCTACGCGTAAGAGGGAAGATAATCGCTTGAGCCAGACAATCGTGCGCTTCACCGCGCGCTCGCGTCGAGCACGCCGTGCTTGGTCATGAGAGCCCCCAATAAATCCGCCGGGAATATCTTCCGCGAAGCCAAAGTAGTGCGAAATAAGACATAGAGTTCGCGGACGGTGCATGTGGAGCGGCCAAAAGATTACAATTCACATACTTCTGCGGTGGCCGGCGAGTATGCACCTACCTCTGATAGGTTTGGACGTCGGCGTCCAGGTGGATATGCACCTGCGGCAATCGGGCGCGGGTGGGGCGAAGGCGCGAAGAGCCGACGCTTATCGTCAGTTTAACCACTGTGTAGATTGCGTGGTCGGACCGACATCGTAGCGGGCTTGCGTATTCTGTGATGGCTGTCCGACAGACCGCTGATCTGGAGGAGCAGCGCCTGCGACACGGCTCACCAACCGCGGTAGCGTAGCCCGCTGATGCGGCTTGCTCGACTTGCGCGTTCTGGACACGATTGAAAAATTGGTGTTCGTTTCTAGTCGCCTCGTGGGGCGGCAATCTGCCTGCTTTCGAAAGCTTATTGACGCGCGCAGGAAGAGGTTGGCATGAGCGGGTCGGCGCAGAGCAGTAAAAGCGACGCGGAATTCTTTGCCGAGCGCGGATTCGGCCAGCGCATCGGCTTCGGCGAGCGGCCGGCGCTGATTATCATCGACATGCTCAAGGCCTTCACCGATCCGAGTGCGCCGCTTGGCGCCGATCTCGAGCCGCAGCTCGCCGCAATCGCACCGCTGCTGGCTGCGGCGCATGCGCGCGGCCGGCCGGTGATTTTCTCCAGCGTGCGCTACGACGAGTCCGACGTCAGGGATGCCGGAATCTGGGCGCGCAAGATGAAAGGCGTGACCAGCCTGAAGGCCGACGGCAGCGGCTGGGAGCTCGATCCGCGCCTCGACTTCCGCAAAGACGACATCCTCCTCTACAAGAAATATGCGTCGTGCTTCTTCGGCACCGACCTGGTGCCGAAGCTGCTTACCTCCGGCGTTGACACCTTGATCATCACCGGATGCACGACCAGCGGCTGCGTCCGCGCCACCGCGGTCGACGCCTGTCAGAATGGCTTCCGGCCGGTGGTGGTGCGCGAAGCCGTCGGCGACCGCTCTGCCGCAGCGCATGCGCAGAGCCTGTTCGACCTCGACGCGAAATACGCCGACGTTGTCGGCGCCGATGAAGCGCTGAATTACCTTGAGAAGCTCGGCCACAATTCCGCGACCTCAATCTAAAGGCAATTATCCCATGGACAATCGGCTTTACGACTATTCGCCCATCGTCAGCCGGCCCAGACTGACGTGGCCGAACGGCGCGCGCGTCGCGTTCTATGTTGGTCTCAACATCGAGCACTATCAGGTCGACAAGCCGTCAACGAGCATTTTCGGCGGCACGGCGATGCTGCAGCCCGATCCGCTCAATTACGGCTGGCGCGATTACGGCGTGCGGGTCGGCATCTGGCGGATGATCGAGGCGCTGGACAGGTACAAAATCCGTGCCTCGGTGTTGCTCAATTCCGCCGTCTGCCGGCAGTATCCGCAGATCATCGACGCCGGCAAAGCGCGCAAATGGGCATGGTTGGCCCATGGTCGAGACAATTCAACCTTCGAAGCCGGCATGAACGCCGACGAAGAGCGCCAGTATCTCAAGGAGGTGGTCGACACGATCGCGGCTGGCACCGGACATAGCATCAGGGGCTGGCTCGGCCCGGCACTGACCGAGACGTTCGAGACGCCGCGCATCCTCAAAGAGCTCGGCCTGACTTATATCCTCGACTGGTGCGCCGACGACCAGCCGTTTCCCATCAACGTTCCGGGCATGATCTCGGTGCCCTACTCGATCGAGATCAACGACGTGAGCCTATTCGTCGGCAAGAGCCTGTCGGGCGAGGCATTCTATCAGATTGTCGTCGATCAGTTCGATCAGCTCTATAAGGAAAGCGCGCAGTCGGGCCGGGTCATGGCGCTCTGCCTGCATCCCTTCATCGTCAGCGTGCCGTTCCGGCAAAAATATCTGGAAAAGGCGCTCGCCTATATCGCCGGACACGAGGGAGTCTGGCTCACCACAAGCGACGAGATCGCCGCCCATTACCTGACGCATCATATGCCGAAGTAAGCGTGTACGATGCGATGCGACCGCCGACAAGGCCGCTGCATCGCCGGCGGCTGGAATGCCGCAGACGGCTCCGCGTTCCTTGACAACGATTCGGCCCCGTGCATCCATTTTCAAACAGGAGGCAGCGTCATAGGGTGTCTCTCGAAGGCCGGTTTGATCGAACGGCCCGTACTGACCTCCGAAGTGCTGGCCCCATTCCGGAATCGAGGGGAGAGCACATGAAAACTCTGCGTACGACTTCCGCCAGCGTCGCGCTCGGCGCGCTCGGCATCATCGTTTCGCTCACCGCGGCCAATGCCGACGCCGCAGCCGGCAAGAAAGTTGCCTATTTCGACACCGGCCCGACGAACCCCTATGTCGCCGCGCAAAACAAATCCTTCATCTCGCGGGCTAAGGAACTAGGGCTGGTACCGACGCAGTTCGACAATGAGTACGACCCGGCCCAGCAATCGCAGCAACTCGATGATGCGATTGCGCGAAAGTTCGACTTATTGGCAGTCATGACAGCGTCGCAAAGCGCCATCGTGCCGGCATTGGTCCGCGCCAAGAAGGCCGGCGTGCCGGTCGTCATCATGAACAACGGCATCAAGGCCGGCGTCGAAGATCTCTACATCACCGAGGTGAGCGATGACAACGTCAAGCTTGGTCGCCTCGGCGCCGAGGCTGTGCTGCAGGCACTCAAGGAAGGCGGCCGCGATCAGGCCAAGATTGCTTTGATTACCGGCGCGCTGGCCGAAGGCGTCGGAAAGACCCGGCTCGAAGCCATCAACGCGGTGCTGAAAAATCATCCAGAGGTGAAGGTTGTAGCCACCGAGGATGCGTTCTGGGATACCGCCAAGAGCGAGACGATTGCCGGACAGCTGTTCGCGCGGTTCGCACCCCAGGGCGGACTAGATGCCGTGATCGGATGGGCCGACAACCAGACCGCCGCGATCATTCGCGCCGCGGAAGCCGCGCACATTCCGCTCGGCACCGGCAAGGGCCAGCTGATCGTCGTCGGCACAAACTGCACGCCGGATACCGTCGCTCTCATCAAATCAGGCAAGGAATACGCCTCAGGTACCCAGGCGCCGGTCAAGCTCGGCAAGTTGTCGGCGGAATTGATTGCCGACTATTTCAACGGCAAGACGCTGCCGAAGCATTTCGTCGCCGACGTCCACGCGATCAACAAGAGCAATGTCGACACCTGGGCGGCAGACTGCACCTACTGAGCATCCGCGTCAGGTTCGTGCTGCACCATGCTTGTTGCCAATCAACTGACGAAGAGCTTCGGCCCTGTCGAGGCTCTTCGTGGGGTGTCGTTTTCGCTCGCCGCCGGCGAAATTCGCGGCGTCTGCGGCGAGAACGGCGCGGGCAAAAGCACGCTGATGAAGCTTTTGATGGGGGTCTTTCACCCCGATAGCGGCACGATCGAAATAGACGGACGAACACAGGCGATCGACAGCCCGCAAAAGGCGCAGGAGCTTGGGCTCGCGATGGTGGCCCAGGAGCTCAGCCTGGTGGCGCATCTGTCGATCCTCGACAATATCTGGCTCGGCAATCGGGCAGTGCCGTTTCTGCATCGGCGCGTCAGATTCCGTAGGCGTGCCGCGGAGGCGTTGCGTCTCCTTGCCGTCGATTACGATCTCGACCGTCCGGTGAGCGACCTCACTATCGGCGAACGCCAGATCGTCGAGGTCGCTCGCCTTCTGGTCCGCGATGCCCGCATTCTGATTCTGGACGAGCCGAGCGCGACGCTTTCCGATATCGAGATCGAGCGCATGATGTCAGCGCTGCGCGGCCTTCGCTCCGAAGGGCGCAGCATCCTCTATGTCACGCACCGTCTCGGCGAGTTCTTTGACATCTGCGATTCCGTCACCGTGCTGCGCAACGGCAAGGACGTTGCCACGCACCAGATCGCTGAGATCAACCGGCAGAAGCTGATCGAGCTCATGCTCGGCCGCGGGTTTGACGAAATGTATCCGGAGCCGACCGGACAACCGCCGGCGATGCAGGCGTTGGTCATTAGCGATTTGCGAATTCCGGGGCTGGTCAATGATTTCTCATTGGTGGCACCGCGCGGGCAGATCACCTGCATTGCCGGTCAGGTCGGCGCCGGTGCCGCGACCATAGTACGATCGCTGGCCGGCCTGGTACCGGAAGCGACCGGCACGGTAACGCTCGACGGCCGACCATTGCCGCTGGGATCGATCGCCAAACGGGTCGCGCGCAACATCACCTTCGTGTCAGAAGATCGGGCGAAGGAAGGCATCTTTCATCGCAGCGTGCTCGAAAACGTGGTCGCCGCCCGGCTGCCTCGCTTCACCCGCGTCGGCCTATTGTCATGGCGCCGGTTGCGGCGCTTCGGCGCCGATATCTGCAAACGGGTCATGGTCGACGCCACGCGCCTCGACTCCAACGCCTTCTATCTGAGCGGCGGCAACCAGCAGAAGGTGCTGTTTGCGCGTGCGCTGGGCGGCGAGCAAGCGGGGGCGCTCCTGATCAATGAGCCGACCCACGGCGTTGACGTTGGCGCGCGCGCCGAAATCTATCGGCTGTTACGCCAATTCTGCGCGGCAGGCCACGTGCTGTTAATGACATCGTCCGATCTCGAAGAAGTGGTCGGCATCGCCGACACCGTCGTGACCATGTATCGCGGCAGAATAGTTGCCAAATACGCGCGTGATCGCATCAACATGTCGGCTATCCTGGCCGACATAACGCACCCGACCGCTGTCAGCGAGGCGGCGTCGTGAGCGCCGAGCTGCCGGTCATTCCCAACAGGCCGGCGCCGGTGCCCTATCTGGCGGCGCTGACGCGCAATCCGAGGGCAAAGGCGCGCGCCGCCGTGCTCTGCGCCTTGCTGCTGTTTGCCGTGCTGACGCCGAGCTTTCTGTCCATGCCGAGCCTGACGTCGCTCTTGGCGACCGCTTCGGTCATCGGCTGCGTGGCTGCCGGCATGACTTTTATCACTATCGGCGGCAACATCATGTCGTTCGCGCTGGGCGGCACAGCGGCAATCTCCGGGGTCGCTTTTGCGACGACGCTGAATGCCGCCGGCCTCATTCCAGCGTTGATCTGCGCGCTGCTGCTGGGCGGATTGGTGACCGGATTCCAAGGGTTCATCGTCGGTTCGATCCGCGCCAATCCGATCATCGTCTCGATTGCCGCCAATATCCTGATCTACGGCGCCGCGTCCTGGATCACCAACAACGAAACCATCAACTATCTGCCCAATGCGGGGGCTGCTGCGCTCCAAGGTACGCTGTTCGGCGTCCCGATCGAGTTTCTGGCGTTCATCATGCTCATCGTGATCGGCCAGATCATCCTCACATTCACGGTGTTCGGCCGCAACCTCCTCCTGATCGGCAGCGGTTTGCACACGGCGGAAGCTACCGGATTGCCGATCGTCCGCACGCTGACTGGCGCCTACCTTTGGGCCGGCCTATTCACTGCGGTTTGCGGGATTCTGCTTTCGCTGCGCTACAGCCAAGCGAATATGGAATACGCCCTCCATTACGATTATGACGCCATTGCTGCCGTACTGGTCGGCGGCACGCCGATCGGCGGCGGCGACGGCTCGATGATCCGTACCCTGATCGGGGTTGGCGCGATCGCCATGATCCAGGATGTGCTGCTGCTGCACGGCTTCGAGGAGGAATGGCGCTACCTGGTGACCGGCTTGATCGTCCTCTTAGTCATCATTCTTTATTCCGGGCGGCGGGGATGAACGCCATGTCCAATCGTCTGCTCCGGCCAGCCGTCAGACCGTATCTCATTCTGGCGACGGTCATCGTGCTGCTAGCGGCCGTCGACGGCGGACAGGGGCGCTTTCTGACCATCGCAACTGCCTACAGCACGCTGCAGTCATTCGCTGGCTTCGCGCTGGTCGCGCTGGGGCTTGGCTTGACCATGCTGATCGGCGAGTTCGACCTGTCAGTCGCGACCGTCTACGGATTGGCCGGATGCGTGGCCCTGCTCACCGGCGAGACCAATCCCTGGCTCGGCATATTGAGCGCCATCGCCATCGGCGCCGGCTTCGGCTTCGCGCAAGGACTTATCATCACCGCGCTCGATCTCGGCTCGGTGTCGGTCACGCTTGGCGGACTGCTCACCGCCAGCGGATTGTCGTTCGTGATTACCCACGACACTGATCTCTCCGCCAACAATCTCGACTTCAGCATGGCACTCAACGAGCCGCTGGCCGATATTTTTTCGCTGCGAAGCCTGGTGACGGTGGGCGTCTTCATCTTGGCAGCCGTTACGTTCAACGCCACGCGGCTGGGGCGCGATTTCATCGCGGTCGGAAGCGACCGCAGGGCGACGATGATCGCCGGCGTCGGCGTCAAAAAGCTCGTGCTCGGTGCGTTTACCTTTTCCGGCGCTTGCGCGTCGCTCGGTGGCGCGTTGTTGAGTTATGGGTTGGCGACAGCCGCGCCGACCGGTCTCTCCGACGTGCTGGTGCCCTCGGCGGCGGCAGCCATTCTGGGCGGTGTGTCGCTCGGCGGCGGCGCCGGCACGCCGTTCGGCATCGCCGCCGGCGTCTTGACGCTGACCGTGCTGCGTTCGGGCCTCAACGCGCTGGCCGCGCCGCCAGTGGCGCATGACTTAGTCATTGGGTTCATTCTGCTCACCGTCGCCGTGCTCGATGCTCCGTATCTGCGGCGGCAATTGACTGCGCTTGGACTCTCCTTTCGGCGGCGACCGCGCGGACCGCCGCAATCACAGCGGCCAGCCTGAGGAAGACTTGCCGGGCATGACGCGGAGCATTGTCGTGACCATGCGGCCACCGCAGCATGGACAGGGCGTGGATGCACTCATGCGCGGTAAGGTCATGGTCTTGTAACGGCCGGGCCCTCGATCCGGTAATCCTTCCACTTGAAGGTGACGCCGGACAAACATTGATGAGAGCACGGCTCTAACTTCGGCCTAACGGTCGGCGCGAGTGCGACTGGCACGGATGCCTCAGGGTGAGGCGGACACTGCGTGGGTTGGCATAACCTCTGGCCTGCGATTTAGGATGGCGTGTCTAAGGATCGCAGAGGCCGCCCGTCGTTTCAATGAAACGAACGATGCTCTTAACGCCGTCGCCGCGACGAAGATTGGTCATCACGAATGGTCGCCCGCCGCGCATGCGCCTCGCGTCCATTTCCATCTTCGACAGCGACGCGCCGACATAAGGCGCAAGATCGATCTTGTTAATGATAAGCAGATCCGACCTGGTGATGCCGGGTCCGCCCTTGGAGGGGATTTTGTCGCCCGCTGCCACGTCGATTACGTAGATCGTCAAGTCCGCAAGTTCAGGCGAAAAGGTCGCAGCGAGATTATCGCCGCCGGATTCGATCAGCACCAGATCGAGATCGGGAAACTTGGCGCGCATGTCGGCGACGGCAGCGAGGTTCATGGAGGCGTCCTCGCGGATCGCGGTATGCGGGCAGCCGCCGGTCTCGACGCCGACAATACGGTCGGGATCGAGTGCGCCGGCGCGTACCAGAAACTCGGCGTCCCACTTGGTGTAGATGTCGTTGGTCACGGCAGCGATGTCGTAGCGCTTGCGCATCGTCTTGCACAGCGCATCCATCAGCGCGGTCTTGCCGGAGCCGACCGGTCCGCCGATGCCGACGCGCAGCGGTCCGTTCGGGCTAGGCATGTTCGGTCTCTTGGCTCGACATTTGTCATTCCTTCAGCTGCGGAATAGGCGGGTGTACTGGGTTTCGTGCCTGATGCTTGCCAGATCGGCGCGGAACGTCGCCGTACTCACGTCGTCGAGCCGTGCAGCCAATGCACGCTCCGTTGACTTCGCGATCGCGGGTTCGAGTGCATGGAGCGCGCGTTGGCCCTCGGTGTGCCCGAGCGGAATTAGACGCACACCGGCCGAAACCCAGTTGGACGCGATCGCCGTCAGAAACCCGTGCAATGCGGGGGCGAGTGGAATCCCGTGACCGGCGCAGGCTGCCGCCACGGCGATCGGGTAGGAGAAGGGTCCCCGCCAAATCCTCTGCAGCCGATCGAGCGCGTCGCAAGGCCACGCGGCGCCGGTCACTTCAAGAAAGGCGCGGCCAAGTGCGATGGTCTCGCCATAGCGCTCGCGTGTCGGAACAAACGCCGCAGCAAGCTCGGCGGCTTCCACAAGTGAGGCGTCGTCGTCGCACGCGATGGCACGGTGCGTGTGGCTAAAAAAAATGCCGTCGCTCATGCCGACACCGTCGGTTAGCATTGCCTCGATCCAATTCCGCAGTGTTTCTGCACTTTTGATGTCGCCGGCCTCGACCGCCCATTCGATGCCGGCCGAATATGAAAAGGCCCCGACAGGATAGGCCGGAGACAGCCAAGTCATCAATCGGTATAGCGCTTCCTGGTCACAGGAGGAGAACGACACATCCTCGCTCCTGTGCAAGTCGGATTCCGGCCGGCGAGCGCGCTTGCGCGGTGAGAGACACAGAAGGGCGCGTGTCCTAGCCGTGGTCGGGGACATGTTCGTGGTTGTGGAGATGCGAGGATTGATAAGCACCGCCCTCGGGGTCGAACGGCGCCTCAATTTCGATCACGCGGGCGCCAAGCCCGACCGCCATCTCCGCAATGACGTGGTCCCGCCGGACGCGAACCGCATTACCCAGTATCTGTGCAGGCAAATGCCGGTTGCCCAAATGCCAAGCGAGACGCGCGAGGTGTCTTGCATCGGCGCAGCGGATTTCCAGAAGCGGTTCGGACGCGGCTATGACCTCGATCAGACGCCCGTCTTCGAGCACCAGCGCGTCGCCGCCGTGGAGCGAAGCACTGGTTGGCAGATCGAGGAGGAAGGCGGTGCCCTTGGTTCCAGTCATGGCGACACGGCGGCGCTGGCGGTCGTCGTAATTGAGCACCGCGTGATCGGCCGGCTCGCCGGACCATGTCGATAATTGTTTGATCGAGATCGCACGCATGGAGCCTTGCCGCGCCATTGCGGATCAAAACAGGAAATAACGCTGCGCCATCGGCAGCACCTCCGCTGGCGCGCAGGTCAGGAGCTCGCCGTCGGCGTGTACCTCGTAGGTTTCCGGATCGACCTCGATCTCGGGCATGGCGTCATTGTGGATCATGCTCTTTTTGGAAACTCCGCCGCGCGTGTTCGCCACCGCAACGAGTTTCTTTTCGATGCCGAGCTTGCGGCCGAGCCCGGTTTTCAATGCGGCCTTGGACGTGAACACGACCGACGATGCGGTACGGGCCCGGCCGAAGGCTCCGAACATTGGCCGATAGTGTACCGGTTGCGGCGTCGGGATTGAGGCATTGGCATCGCCCATTGGCGCGGCAACGATCGAGCCACCCTTGATGATGCAATCTGGCTTGACACCGAAGAAGACGGGCGACCACAGCACGAGATCGGCCAGCTTGCCTGTTTCGACTGAGCCGATGAGTTTCGAAACACCGTGCGCGATCGCGGGATTGATGGTGTATTTCGCGATGTAGCGTTTGGCGCGGAAATTGTCGTTGTCGCCCTTTTCTTCTTTCAACCGGCCGCGCTGTTTCTTCATCTTGTCGGCGGTCTGCCAAGTGCGAATGACAACCTCGCCGACGCGGCCCATAGCTTGCGAATCCGAAGACATCATCGAAAGCGCGCCGATATCGTGCAAAATGTCTTCCGCGGCAATGGTTTCCTTGCGGATACGGCTTTCGGCGAACGCCAAATCCTCGGCGATCGACGGATCGAGGTGGTGGCACACCATCAGCATGTCGAGGTGCTCGTCGATGGTGTTCCTGGTGTAGGGCCGCGTCGGATTGGTCGACGACGGCAGCACGTTCTTAAGCCCCGCCACCTTGATGATGTCGGGCGCGTGGCCGCCGCCGGCGCCTTCGGTGTGAAAGGCGTGGATGGTGCGGCCCTTGAACGCCTCGATCGTGTCCTCGACGAAGCCGGATTCGTTGAGCGTGTCGGTATGGATCATCACCTGCACGTCGTAATCGTCGGCGACTGAGAGGCAGCAGTCGATCACCGCAGGCGTGGTGCCCCAGTCTTCGTGCAGCTTGAGCGAGCAGGCGCCGGCCTTGATCATTTCCTCGAGCGCCGCCGGCCGCGAGGCGTTGCCCTTGCCGGCAAAGCCAAGATTGACCGGGAACGCATCCGCCGCCTGGATCATGCGTGCGATGTGGAACGGACCCGGCGTGCAAGTGGTGGCGAAGGTGCCATGCGCAGGCCCGGTGCCGCCGCCGAGCATGGAGGTGATGCCCGACATCAGCGCTTCGTCGATGAGCTGCGGGCAGATGAAATGAATGTGGGTGTCGAACCCGCCGGCGGTGAGGATTTTACCCTCGCCGGCGATCACTTCCGTGCCGGGTCCGATGATAATTGTCACATTCGGCTGGATGTCCGGGTTGCCGGCTTTGCCGATGGCGAAAATGTATCCATCTTTGGTGCCGACATCGGCCTTCACGATCCCCCAATGATCGACAATGAGCGCGTTGGTGATGACGGTGTCGACCGCGCCGCGAGTGTTGGTTATCTGGCTCTGCCCCATGCCGTCGCGAATGACCTTGCCGCCGCCGAATTTCACTTCCTCACCGTAGGTGGTGAAATCCTTTTCCACCTCGATGATGAGATCGGTGTCGGCGAGCCGCACGCGGTCGCCGGTCGTCGGCCCGAACATGTCGGCATAGACGGAGCGCGTTATTTTGGCCGGCATGGCGATCCCTCAGAGTTTGCCCATGACGGCCTGGCGGAAGCCGTAGATCGTGCGCTTGCCGGCAACCGGCACCAGCGTGACTTCGCGGGTTTGCCCCGGTTCGAAGCGCACCGCCGTCCCGGCCGCAATGTCAAGCCGCATGCCGCGCGCTTTCTTGCGGTCGAATTTGAGCGCCGGGTTGGTCTCGAAGAAATGATAATGCGAGCCGACCTGAATTGGCCGGTCGCCGGTGTTGGAGACCGAAAGGGTGACTGCGCGCCGGCCCTTGTTGAGTTCGATCATGCCGTCCTGGATGAAATACTCGCCGGGGATCATGTCGTTCCTCACCTGATCGGCCGATGGACCGTGACGAGCTTGGTGCCGTCGGGAAACGTCGCTTCGACCTGAATGTCGTGAATCATCTCGGCGATGCCGTCCATGACCTGGGCGCGCGTGAGCACATGGGCGCCATGCTCCATCAGCTCGGCGACGCTGCGTCCGTCGCGGGCGCCTTCGAGAATGAAATCGGAAATGAGCGCGACCGCCTCGGGGTGGTTGAGCTTGACGCCGCGTTCGAGCCGCCGCCGCGCCACCATCGCGGCCATGGCGATCAACAGCTTGTCCTTCTCGCGCGGGGTGAGCTGCATGTCAGTTCAACCAGAGCCGCGGCAGGGGAGCATCAAGCGCGCGCAGGACGGCGACGAGGTCGCGACGGAGCGCGGCGCCGTCGGCGGCGATCAGGCGCACCACGGCAAGCCCATTCCAGGCCGAAGCGCCAACTTCTCCAATGAAGCTGTCCTTCACTGCGCGAACCGCGGCGACGGCCTCGTCGCTGCCGGGAATGCTCAGCACAGTCGCCATGGCGACGCAGCCGCCACCGATGGGCGGCACGGCCAGCCGTTGCGCAATCCCTCCGTCGAGGCGGACGGTCTCGGCAAAAACCAGCGCGCCATCGACGCGCACGCGCCAGCGGTCGGAAAAAGAGCCCGACTGGACCGTCTCGCCCATCGCCGACCGGCCGAAGACCACCGCCTCGGCGAGCAGCAGCCGGGTGCCGTGCGCGAGCGCCACGTCGATGGTGCGGCGCAGCCGCGCCCGATCGAACAGGATGGTTTCTTGCGGCAGCCAGGCGAGCGCGCCGCCCCCGCCGATCGCGAGCTTGACGTCGATGTCTGCGTCCGGCCCGAGCGAGCGGTAGATTTTCTCCGCGGCAGCCGTGGTGACGGTCAGCTTGCCGCCGGCCTCGACCTTTAACTCGATAGTACAATGGTCGCCGCCGGTTAGGCCGCCGGCGCTGTTGATGAGCACGGCATCGAGTGCGCCGTCTGTCTCGCCGTTCGGAAAGCGCACCCGCAGCATGCCGGCCTCGTGCACGCGCCCGCGCCGGCTCACGCCGTCCACTCCGACGACATCGAGTGCAATGCGGCCGAGGCCGCGATTGCCGGCAAAGATCTCGGCCGGCAGCGGCGCGTGCGCGGTCATGGCAGGATGTTCACGAACTTGCATCGTTGCGCAATTCAGATTGCCATGGCGCGCCGCAACGCGCCCTCGTCGAGGCCGTCGCGGCCGCAGGAATAAACGATAGCCCCACGGTCCATGACGGCGAAATGGTCGCCGAGTTCGCGGGCAAAGTCGAGATATTGTTCGACCAGGACGATGGCGATTTTGCCGAGCGAGCGCAGATAGGCAATGGCGCGCCCGATGTCCTTGATGATCGACGGCTGAATGCCTTCGGTCGGCTCGTCGAGCAGGAGCAGCCGAGGCCGCATGACGAGCGCCCGGCCGATCGCCAATTGCTGCTGCTGGCCGCCGGACAGGTCACCTCCGCGTCGGCGCAACATGGTCTTCAATACCGGAAACAGCGAGAACACGTCTTCAGGAATGTCGCGCTCATCCCGCTTGAGCGGCGCGAAACCGGTCTTGAGGTTTTCTTCAACGCTCAACAGCGGAAAGATCTCCCGGCCTTGCGGTACGTAGGCAATGCCGCGGCGGGCGCGTTCCGGCGGCCGCAGCGCGGTAATGTCGCTGCCTTCCCAGATGATCGTGCCCTTGCTCACCGGCTGCTGCCCGGCGAGCGCATCGAGCAGGCTCGTCTTGCCGACACCGTTGCGGCCGAGCACGCAGGTCACTTTGCCGGGCTCGGCCTTGAGCGATACCGCGCGTAGCGCCTGTGCGGCGCCGTAATGCAGATCGATGGCGCTCACGTCGAGCATGTTTCAGCGTCCCAGATAGACTTCGACGACACGTTCGTTGGTCGAGACATCGTCGATCGAGCCTTCCGCGAGCACGGAGCCTTCGTGCAGACAAGTAACCTTGACGCCAAGCTCGCGCACGAATGCCATATCGTGCTCGACCACGATCACGGTGTGCTCGCGGTTAATTTCTCTAAGCAGTTCCGCAGTTTGTCGCGTTTCGGCATCTGTCATACCGGCGGCCGGTTCGTCGACCAGGAGCAATTTCGGATCCTGCGCCAGCAGCATGCCGATCTCGAGCCACTGCTTCTGGCCGTGCGACAGGCTGCCGGCGAGGCGATCGCGCAGCGCGGAGAGGCGGACGGTTTTGAGAAGTTCCTCTACGCTCCTGCTCTCATTCGCGCTCTCCTTCCAAAACAGCGTCGCGCGCGCGCGGCGATCGGCTTTGAGAGCAAGTTCGATGTTGTCGAACACCGTGTGGCTATCGAACACGGTTGGCTTCTGAAATTTCCGGCCGATGCCGAGCAGCGCGATTTCGGCCTCGTCCAGCCGCGCCAGATCGTGCTTTTGGTCGAAAATAATCGCGCCCTTGTCCGGCCTGGTCTTGCCGGTGACGACATCCATCATCGTCGTCTTGCCGGCGCCATTCGGGCCGATGATGGCACGCATCTCTCCGGGTTCGACGGATAGC
The DNA here is from genome assembly GCA_030037065.1 of Xanthobacteraceae bacterium. Taxonomy (GTDB): domain Bacteria; phylum Pseudomonadota; class Alphaproteobacteria; order Rhizobiales; family Xanthobacteraceae; genus BOG-931. The sequence continues at coordinate 4,512 of JASHRW010000156.1, read as the reverse complement.
GAAAGATTGTTGAGGGCGCGGAAACCGTCGAACGACACCGTAACCCCCTCGATGAACAGAAGGGTCCGTTCGAAGGCTGCCATCGCCGCAGCTTCTTTTATCTCCAATCGTTCTTGAACTTTCATCGGCCGATCCTCATTCCGCCGGAAGCGGCTCCGCGACGCCTTCCTCGGCGGCGGCAGAGGCCCGATCGCGGCGTAGCGCCGTCCAATGGAGCAGACTGCCGACGATGCCGCGCGGCAGCAAAACCGTCACGGCTATGAACAGGCCGCCCAGTATGTAGAGCCAATACGGCGCGAGAATTCCGGAAGTGAAGTAGGTTTTGGCATAATTGACCAGAACCGCGCCGATCGCCGCGCCGGCGAGCGTGCCGCGTCCGCCGATCGCGACCCAGATCACCTCCTCGATGGAATTGCCGGGCGCGAACTCGCTCGGATTGATGATGCCGACCTGCGGCACGTAAAGCGCGCCGGCGATGCCGGCTATGCACGCCGACAAAGTGAACACGAAGAGTTTGTAGGATTCGACGCGATAGCCGAGAAAGCGGGTGCGCGCCTCGGCGTCGCGGATCGCGATCAGCACCTTGCCCAGCTTGGAACTTACGACGGTGCGGCAGACGAAAAAGCCCAAGATCACTGCGAGGCACGAGATCGAAAACAACGCGGCGCGAGTGGTCTCGGCCTCGACTTTGAAGCCGAGAATGTCCTTAAAATCCGTCAGTCCGTTATTGCCGCCGAAGCCGAAATTGTTGCGGAAGAAGCCGAGCATCAGAGCATAAGTGAGCGCCTGCGTAATGATCGACAGGTAGACGCCCGTGACCCGGCTGCGAAAAGCAAACCAGCCGAACACGAAGGCCAACGCGCCCGGCACCAGCACCACCATCAGCGCCGCATAGGCGAAGTGCTGGAATCCGTACCAAGCAAACGGCAATTCGTGCCAGTTCAAGAACACCATGAAATCCGGCAGGATCGGATTGGCATAGACGCCGCGGGTGCCGATCTGGCGCATCAGATACATGCCCATGGCGTAGCCGCCGAGCGCGAAGAATGCCCCATGGCCGAGCGAGAGAATGCCGCAATAGCCCCAGATCAAATCGATCGATAGCGCCAACAGTGCATAGCAGGCGTATTTGCCGAACAGCGCCACCAAGTAGGTGGACACGTGCAGCGCCGACGTCGGCGGAACGGCCAGATTGAGCACGGGCACGGCAACGGCAATCGTGGCCATAGCAGCTACGAAAAGCACAGCGCCCCGATCAAGCGAGCGGATGAGAGGGTGCGTCGCCGCGTGCGTCATGCCTCGACCGCCCGGCCCTTAAGAGCGAACAGCCCCCGCGGCCGCTTCTGGATGAACAGAATGATCAGAACGAGAATAGTGATTTTGCCAAGCACTGCGCCGGCATAGGGTTCCAGGAATTTGTTGGCGATGCCGAGCAGGAACGATCCGACGAAAGTACCCCACAGATTGCCGACGCCGCCGAACACCACCACCATGAAGCTGTCGATGATATAGCCCTGGCCGAGATTGGGGCTGACATTGTCGATCTGCGACAGCGCCACTCCGGCAATGCCGGCAATACCGGACCCCAATCCGAAGGTGAGCGCGTCAATGCGGCTCGTGCGGATTCCCATCGACGCCGCCATGGCCCGGTTCTGCGTCACCGCACGCATTTCCAACCCAAGTCGCGTGAAGCGCAAAATTCCGATCAACGCCACAAATACGACCAGCGCAAAGCAGACGATCCAGAGCCGATTGTTGGTGACAGTGATACCGCCAAGATTGAAGGCGCCGCTCATGAAGCTGGGATTACCAACGTTACGATTGTCCGCGCCGAATATCGTGCGCACCGCCTGCTGCAGCACGAGCGACAAGCCCCATGTCGCCAATAGCGTTTCCAGCGGCCTTCCGTAGAGAAAGCGGATGATGCTGCGTTCGATCAGGATGCCGACAATGCCGGAGAACAGAAAGGCGAGGGGAATCGCGATGGCGAGCGAATAATCGAACAACGCCGGATCGTAGCCGCGGATCGCTTCCTGAACGGCAAAGGTGACGTAAGCGCCGAGCATCACCATTTCACCGTGCGCCATGTTGATCACGCCCATCACGCCGAAAGTGATGGCGAGGCCTATTGCGGCGAGCAACAGGACCGAGCCCAGCGAGACCCCGTACCAGGCGTTCTGCACGGCATCCCATTCGGCGAGCCGGGCTTGAATTGCGTGGATTGCATCCAAGGCGGCGTGGGCGACCGTCGGCGATTCGCGCGCAGGAAGGTCGGATAATAGCGCGAGCGCATCCTGGTCGCCGCGGTCGCGGAGAACAGCGATGGCGGCAAGCTTTTGCGCATCGCTGACGCCCGGCATGTTAAGCAGGATGGCGGCACGCGCCTGCTCCATCGCCTGCTTGACGCTGTTGTCGGCTTCCTGCGCGATCGCTTTTTCAAGGGTCGGCAACGCGCTCGGCTCATGCGACTTGAACACCGCCTGTGCGGCCTTATAGCGTGTGGCCGGATTCTTTGAGAGCAGCGTGAGTGTGCCAAGCGCCGCGTCGATGGTTCCGCGCAGTCGGTTATTGATGCGGACATTGTCAAGATCGTCGGGCGACGGGTCGGCGATTGCCTGACCGGTGGCGGCGTCGACAAGCTTTCCAGAATCATCCTGGATATAGACCGCCTTGCGGGCGGCGGAAAACATCAATTGACCGTTCTGCAGCGCCCGCAAAATGATTTCCGCACGCGGATTGCCGCTCGCGGCCACCTCGTTGATGCCGATTTCGGTTTGATCGAAATCGTCGGCGGTGAAGTGGGCGAGCGCCTCGTCAACCGTCGCAGCGCGCGCGGCAGTGTGGCCAACGCAGAGAGCAAAGACAAATAACAGCGCGACGAGGCAAGCTCGGCCGAAACTCATTGCGATGGTCCCCGGCTTCGATGCGTGAAGGCGGATGTCACCGCCCTCACGGGATCGCATGTTAGGTGGCGGACGAAGCGTTTATGCCCCGCCGCATTTCTTCGTGATCTTGTTGTAGTTGCCGCAATTGAGGGTGACCCAGTCGGCGGCGAGGTCCTTGGAGCCGGGCAAGTAGCGTGACCAAGCTTCGCCGGGTACCAGCCCTTTGGTCTTCCACACCACGTCGAACTGGCCGTCGGCGCGGATTTCGCCGATGTAGACTGGCTTGGTGATGTAGTGGTTGGGCAGCATGGTCGAGACGCCGCCGGTCAGATTGGCTTGCTTGATGCCGGGTAACGTGGCGATCACCTTGTCGGGGTCGGTCGTGCCGGCTTTTGTCACCGCCTTCACCCACATGTTAAATCCGATGTAGTGCGCTTCCATCGGATCGTTGGTCACGCGCTTCGGATTCTTGGTGAAGGCGTGCCATTCCTTGATGAATTCCTCGTTTGCCGGCGTCTTTATCGACTCGAAGTAATTCCAGGCGGCGAGATGTCCGACCAGCGGTTTTGTATCGAGGCCTGCCAACTCCTCCTCGCCGACCGAGAACGCCACTACCGGGATGTCGGTCGCCTTGATGCCCTGATTGCCTAGCTCCTTGTAGAACGGCACGTTGGCGTCGCCGTTGATAGTCGAGACCACGGCCGTCTTCTTGCCGGCCGAGCCGAACGCCTTGATCCTGGAGACTTCGGTCTGCCAGTCGGAAAAGCCGAACGGGGTATAGTTGATCATGATGTCCTCGGGCGCCACCTTGAGCACATCCCTAAGGTAAGCCTCGAGGATTTTGTTGGTCGTGCGCGGATAGACGTAATCGGTGCCCTCCAACACCCAGCGTTTCACCGAGCCGCCGTCCTTGCTGGCCAGATAATCGACCGCCGGAATGGCCTGCTGGTTGGGCGCGGCGCCGGTATAGAAGACGTTGCGCTCGCTCTCTTCGCCCTCGAATTGCACCGGATAGAACAGGATGTTGTTGAGTTCTTTGAACACCGGCAACACCGATTTGCGGGACACCGAGGTCCAGCAGCCGAATACGGCGGCGACCTTGTCCTTGCTGATCAGCTCGCGGGCCTTCTCCGCGAAAAGTGGCCAGTTCGATGCCGGATCGACTACTACCGGCTCAAGCTTCTTGCCGAGCAATCCCCCCTTCTTGTTTTGCTCGGCGATAAGCATGAGCATGACGTCTTTCAGGGTAGTTTCGCTGATCGCCATAGTACCGGACAGGGAATGCAGAATGCCGACCTTGATGGTGTCCTCGGCGAACGCCGGTATCGGCGCCATAAGCCCAAGGGCAAGTCCGCCGGCACCCTTCAGCCAGCGGCGGCGCGTGAGTCGGAAAGTTGTTGTCGATGTACTGGACATGGGTGACCCTCTCTGGAGGGCAAGCGACGGGATGGCGCTCGCCTTTCGAGATCACTACCGCAAACCCCATGCCAAATCGGTGCGAGGCCTAAATTGTTGATATTTATGAAAGTAGCCTCAGCGTACAGCCAGTAGCCGAGCGCCACGTCAAACATGCGCCTAGATAATAGGCAGGCGGCAAAAAATGAGTGCAGCGTGTCAGCAGGTGCAA
>JASHRW010000155.1 GCA_030037065.1 Xanthobacteraceae bacterium | reverse complement strand
CCCACGCCGACCGCAAGATGATCGAGGAAACGCTGGCCGCAATCGGCGCGCGCGAATTGGCCGCGCGGTCGCTGGCGGACATGTCGGGCGGCGAGCGCCAGCGGCTTCTGCTCGCCCAGGCGCTGCTCGGCGAGCCGCGATTGTTGTTGCTCGACGAACCGTTGATTAGCCTCGATCATCGCTATCAGGAAGCTGTTGTCGGTCTTGTCCGCAAGTTTGCCCGCGAGCGCGCCATCACGGTGCTGTTTTCCGCCCACGAACTCAATCAACTGGTCGGTGCGCTCGACCGTGTGCTCTACCTCGGCAACGGCCACGCGGCGCTCGGCACCGTGGCGGAAGTGGTGACAGCGCCCGTGCTGTCGCAGCTCTACGGCGCGCCAATCGACGTGGTGCGCGCCGACGGCCATATCTTTGTGCTGTCGCGCGGCCGCGATGTCGAACGCGCCGATCATCTGCACGACCATGGTCATGACCACGCTCATGGGCACGGTCATCACGGCCACGCGCACGACCATCATCACGATCATCATTCCGGCCGCCGCCATGCTTGACTACGATTTCATGCGCAATGCGTTTGCCGCCACCGGCGTCGCCGCCATCGTCTCGGGCCTGGTCGGTTATTTTCTGGTGCTGCGCGGACAAACCTTTGCCGGTCACGCGCTCGGCCATATCGGCTTTGCCGGCGCGACCGGCGCTGTCCTGCTCGGCATCGCACCGCTCTGGGGACTGGTCGGCTTCACCGTCGCCGCCGGCATCGGCATGGGATGGATGGGCGAGCGCTTGAGCGGCCGCGACGTCGCCATCGGCGTGGTGCTGGCGCTGGCACTCGGCTTCGGGCTCCTGTTCCTGCACTATTATACGGCGTTCGCCGCGCAGGCGACCGCGCTGTTGTTCGGCAATGTGCTCGCGGTGGATCGCGACATGATCGCAACGCTCCTCGCGCTCGGCGCGGTCACGCTCATTGCGCTGTTTGCGATCATGCGGCCGCTCATTTTCACGAGCCTGCAGCCTGAACTGGCCGAAGCCAAAGGCGTGCCGGTGCGTTTCATCTCGATTTCGTTTTTGGCCATCGTCGCGCTCGCCGTCTCGGAAAGCGCACAAATCGTCGGCGTTCTTTTGGTGTTTGCGCTGATGGTCGGGCCGCCGGCGACGGCGCTGCGCCTGGCCAACGGCCTATGGAGCGGGATCGCACTGTCGGCCGCCATTGCGCTCGTCGAAGCGTGGCTCGGCATCGCCATTGCCTATTACAGCGACTGGCCGGTCAGCTTTTGCATCTCGCTGTTGAGCGCGCTCGGCTATTTCCTCACCCGATTGCCAAGCTCCGCCCGGCCGGGCATGGTCGCGCCCGGGGAGCGAGCGAGATGAGCGACAAACCCGCAGAGAAATCGCGCACTATCTGCGTCGGCGAAGCCGTGCTCGAATTAAAGCGCGGCGCCGACGGCCGCTTCGCGCTGTCCTGCGGCGGCGATGCGTTCAATACCGCGGTCTATCTCGCCCGCGCCGGCATCGATGTCGGTTTTGCCACCGCCATCGGCGACGATCCCTTCTCGGACAGCATTTTGGCGCTCGCGGCCGCGGAGAACGTGTCGGCCAACTTGGTGACGCGTCTGCCGGGGCGGCTGCCCGCTCTGTGCCTCATCGAGAACGAACCGACCGGCGAGCAGCGCGCACGGTATTGGCGCGATGGCGCTCCGGTGCGCGAGCTGTTCGAATTGCCCGACTGGATGCGCGTGGCGGAAGCGCTGGTGGCGGCAAAGCTCATTTATTTTTCCGGAATCACGCTGTCGCTGTTCTCCACCGCGGGTCTCGGCCGCTTCCTCGCCGTGATCGAAGTGGCGCGCAAGGAGGGCGCCAAGGTGGCGTTTGACGGCAATTTCCGCCCGCGCGGCTGGAATGGCGATCTGCCGCGCACCCGCACCGTGTTCATCGAGACGCTCAAGCGGGTCGATATCGCGCTGCCGACCTACGACGACGAGGCAGTGCTGTGGGGCGATCCCAGCCCGGAAGCGACCGTCGCCCGCCTGCAGGCCTTCGGCATCGGCGAAATCGTCGTCAAGAACGGGCCGAACAGCGCGCTGGTCGCCGTGCGCGGCGGGCTGGAATTCGTCCCGGTGCCGGAAGTGGTGGTGCCGGTCGACACGACCGCCGCCGGCGACGGTTTTAACGCCGGCTATCTCGCCGCGCGATTAAGCGGCGTCGAGCCGGCGCAAGCGGCCGGCGCCGCCCACCGCCTCGCCGGCGACGTGATCCGCCATCCCGGCGCGTTGTTGCCGCGCACGGCGCTGGCGATGCACTGAGTTTATCTGAAATCGTCCGGCTTAAGTTCGATGGGCGTGCCATGCGGAGTGCGTTCGCAGGCGCGCTCCCAGGCGTCGCGCGTCCGCACGAGCGTACGCGCATCGGTCACGCCTTTCTCGGCCACGATGCGTTCCAGCGTGGCGAGCCAGTGATGATAATAAGTCTCGCCGGTGTCGGGATCGCCGGCGGCTTGCGCTTTTTTGATCTCATCGCCGAGAATTTTGGCCCATTCG
>JASHRW010000154.1 GCA_030037065.1 Xanthobacteraceae bacterium | reverse complement strand
TCGGCGATGGCGCTGCAATCGGAGCTGAACGGCCGCATGCTGGAAATCATCCGCGAGCTTGCCGGCTCGGCCTTCATCACGTTGCCGTCGTCGGAAGCCGACTTCGCCAACCCGGAAATCGCCGCCGATCTGGAACGCTACATGCGCTCGGCCTCCACCGATGCAAAATCGCGCGTCGCACTGATGCGGCTGATTTGGGATTTCCTCGGCACGGAATTCGGCAGCCGCCATGCCCAGTATGAGAAATTCTACGGCGGCGCCTCGTTCCTAATAAAGCAGAACGTCTACCGCAATTTCGACTGGAAGCGCGCTACGGCCTTGGTCGACCGCGCGCTCAATTTGCCGCCGCTGGAATGATGGTGGTACGCTGATCCGCTCGATCGTCGATGGAGCAACATGCGACAGCCGCGACGAAATCGGCGGGAAGAATGATGCAGGAACGCGTGCTCGTTGTTCAGGGCGGAAAATTGATCGACGGCACCGGCCGGCCTCCCATTGAAAATAGCGTCATCGTCATCGAGGGAAAACGCTTCAAGTCCGTCGGCAGAAGCGGCGAAGTGCCGATACCAACCGGCGCCGAGATCGTCGACGCGCGCGGCAAGACGGTGATGCCCGGCTTCATCGACGGCCACGGCCACCTCGAGGACTTTCACGGCGAACTCTATCTGCATCTCGGCATCACCACCTGCGCGCAGATCGAAATCTATCAGGACGGCCCGTGGAGCCGCGCCCAGATGGAGGGCACCAATCTCGGCAAAATTCGCGGGCCGCGCATCTGGATGAGCGGCATCGCCATGGGCGGCCAGCGCGGACTGCACGACGCCTTCGGCTCGCGCACCGCGCGCGGCAACCGCGTCGTGACCACGGAGGATGAAGCGCGCGCCGTGGTGCGCGGCAAGAAGGAACGCGGCTGCGACATCGTCAAGCTCAACGAATATCTGCCGTTCGAACTGGCGAAGGCGACCTGCGACGAGGCGCATCGCCTCGGCATGGCGGTCGCCGCGCACAGCCTCGACGCCATCGAGTCGGTCAAGGCCGGCGTCGACGCCATCGAGCACATCTGGTCGGTCGGCTACAGTTCGATCCTCTACGCTCCGGCGCGCCGCAAGCTCGCCGAAGACCGGCTCGGCGGCAAGATCGAACAGGAACTCGCCGGCGCCTATTATCAGACCGAGAATTTCGGCGCGGTGATCGAGGCCATGGTGAACAACAATGTCGCCTGGACGCCGACCATCGCCAAATGGCTGCGTCCGCTGTCTCCGAGCGCGGCGCGTTTCCGCGCCCGGGAAAACGAGATTCTGAATAACCCGAAAGCCAATCTGCCGGCCGCCGTACGCGTCGTCACCGACAATGCCTACGACAAGCTCCACAAGCGCTACACGCCCGAGCAGCTCGATCTGGCAAAGATGGGCTACGACAAGGCCAACGATTTCATCGGCCGCTTCGTCGAGGCCGGCGGGCTGTTGAAGGAAGGCTCCGACCCGCCGCGCGGCATGGCGGCGCTGCTGATGCACGAAGCTTTAGTCATGGATGTCGAGGCCGGCGTGCCGCCGATGCAGGCCATCCAGGCGGCAACGCTGAACGTCGCCAAGACCTTCAAGAAAGACAAGGATTACGGCAGCGTCGAGCCCGGCAAGGTCGCCGACCTGTCGATCGTCGAAGGCGATCCGCTGGCCGACATCTGGATGACGCAGAACGTCAAGATGGTGGTGATGGACGGCAAGGTGATCGATATCGCGTTCAGCAATTACCAAAATCCGATCCCGTCGTTCTATTCCAACCAATCGTTGCCGCCGGACATCCGGATTGCGCCGCTGTTCCTGCGCGAGGGCGACGGGCCGACGACCTTGCATGTCGCCGGCCAGGAAATGTGGCCGTTCCACCGCGTCATGCTCAACGGCAAGCCGCTACCGACGACTTTCATCTCAAAAAACAAGCTTGAGGCCGTCATTCCGCCGCAGGCCGTCGCCAAGGCCGGCACCTATTTCGTCACCATCAAGAGCGAGGGCGAGCCGCTGCCGGAATCCAATCGCGCCCACCTCACCGTCGGCTTCAAGCAATAGCGCAATCGGGAGCTTTGCACGTGGCGGCGTTCGGCTTTAACGCCAACAGGAAAAGTCCGGAACACCTGCAAGCGCTGGAGCGCGTCAAGGTGTGGACGCGCGCGCGTTTCCGCATCCCGGACGAGGCGCCGGTGCTTGTCTCCGAACTCACCTGCACCGTGCCGGACTGCGCGCCGCTCGAAACCGTAGTGGCGTTCTGGACCGAGGAGGCCGAACGGCATCACTTCAAGATCTTCAAGCCGGTGCAATCCGTTGTGGCGGAGGACCTTCCGGCCCATTGGATCGATGATTCTCGCTTCGCCATGGACGGTGCAGCCGATCCTGGCACCGCCGGCTGCACGTGCTGCTGAGACGCTCCGGCAAGCGCTGGATTTAAGGCGCGAGGGTGAATCGGACGCGGGTGCCCCAAGGGTCCGTCGCGGCAAAGCCGCCAGTAATTGCCTGGATCGTTGCGCCGGTCGTGGCGAGACGTTGTTTCACGCCGTCCAATGTCGGCCGATCGTTGCTTTCGACCGCGAACCAATCGAGGCCGGCACGCTTGGCGTCGCGCGCGCCGGCGCCATTGCTGTGCCACACGTTGACGGCCACGTGGTGGTGATAGCCGCCCGATGACAGGAAGGTGGCGCCGTTGCGCCGGCGCGTCAGATCGAGGCCGAGCACGCCCAGATAAAACTCTTCCGCCTTGGCGAGATTGCCGACGCGCAGATGAATGTGGCCGATGCGCAATCCGTCCGGCGCGCTCGGATAGGTCGCGGTTGAATCGACCTCGCGGACGATTGCGTCGATGTCGAGCGGATCGGTTCCCTGCAAAATCAATTCGCCGTCGCGGCGCCATTTTTCGCGCGGCCGGTCGGCGTAGACTTCAACGCCGTTGCCTTCCGGATCGTCGAGATAGATCGCCTCGCTCACGTGGTGATCGGAGGCGCCGGTGATGGACACACGATTTTTCGCGGCGTGCAAAATCCAGCGGGCGAGGTCGGCGCGGGTCGGCATCAGGAACGCGGTGTGATAGAGGCCGGCTTCGCGCGGATCGTCGGGCAGCGCGTCGGGCTTGGCGGTCAGCTCGAGCAGGGTCACGCCGCCGACGCCGAGCCTGGCAACCTGCCCCGTGCGCTCGTGCACGGTCAGCCCGAGCATGTCGCGGTAATAGGCGGTGAGGCGATCGAGATCGCGCACCGTCAGGCCGACGGCGCCGATATGGAGCGGCGCGCGGTTCGCGGCGGTGGGCAGGGCCGACGGGTTGGGTGCGTCCATGGCCTACTATATGGGCGGTCCTCGCCGCGGCACAATCGCGCAGTGCGGGCAGCGCGGCTTCGCCCGCCCCTATCCCGTGAAGGTGCGGTCGATCAGCACGCCGATGGCGACGCCCGCCAGCGCCGCGGCAATGCCGATGGCGACCGTCTCCGCGACGGTCCGTCCGATGTTGTGTCCGGCGATCCGGCCACGGCCGACGCCGAGCCCGACCAGCAGCGCAATGGTCACCGCTGCGGAAACGATCCGCGCCTGCGCGACCGCAAGAAAGACAAACGGCAGGATCGGCACCGCCGCCGCGGCGAAATCCGCGATCAGCATCCACAGCGCCTGCACCCACGGGTTCGGCGGGGCCTCCGGCGATCCGTGCAGCGCCAGCAACAGCCCATTGAGCGCGTCGCGGTCGTCTTTCACCGCGCCGGTCAGCGCCGCCGATTGTTGTTGGCTCAATCCGGCCACCGCCAACTGACCGGGAAGCGCCGCGCAAATCGAAGCGGCGTCGGCGGCGAGCGCGGACTGAAGCGCGGCGCGCTTGGCTTTGGCTTCGTCGCGGGTCGTCTCGACGTCGAGGAAAACGCCGGCCATCATCGATACCGCCGCCGCGACCGCGCCCGAGGCGCCGGCGATCAGTACCGTCCCGGCATTGGTCGTGGTCGCGGCAACGCCGAAGATCAGGCCGAAAATCGAGACCGTGCCGTCTTCCATCCCGAACACGATGGTGCCGGCGGACTCGGCCAGCGAACCGCGCAGCCGCTTTAATCGTGAGGCGAATGACATCGCTGATCCCCTTTTCCGCACGTTTGCGCGCGCAAGCTCACTTGCTTCAGGGAATTTGATGGGATTTGTCGGCGAATTTCAATTCGGCGGCCTAAGCGTGCCGGGCGAGGCCAGTTTTGCGCGGCGCTGTCTCGGCGAGACCGCGCGGGCAAAGCTTGTCCCCGGCTCCGACCGGGGGATCGTCGACGCGCCGCGCCCATACCGAGATACACAGCAAATGAATTTGCCGAACCTACGCGAGCTTGCCAATGGTCACTATCGGCAAAGCGAGGCGGAGCGAGGCTGCCAAACGTACAAATCCATTCGCCTGGTAAAAGGCCACGGCCTGTTCGTTGATCGCGTCAACGACCAGCATAGATGAACCCACAGCCCGCGCGCTGGCGTAAGCGCGCCGCATTGCATCGACCACAAGGAGCTTGCCAAAGCCGCGGCCTTGATGGCCTACCGCAACGGCCAAGCGACCCAAGAGCATCGCGCTGACCAGCGGATACCGCGGCACGTACTTGCGGGCCGCAGGCGGCACAGCGCCCTGCGAAATCGAAGTCGCGCATAATGTATAGTAGCCGAGAATCCGCGCCGGCTCGCGCGAATCGACCAGGACAAAGACGCTGTTGGCCATCCACCTCACGTCCTGACCGGCGTGCATCCGCAGATAATTGTCGAGGCTTTCGACGCCGCAGGTGAACAGAGCGCGGTCGTGATGCGCCGCCAGCGGCTCGGTCCTTAAGTCCGGCGGCGGCACCGGCGCATCAACGCATCGCGACCCGCCGCCTATGTTCGGCGAAGGCGCGCGCAAGCCGCTTGGTCGGTTTCGGCGGGTGGATCAATAGATCGAAGAAGGCCCGCCGCTCCTCCTCCGTCAGCACCAGCGTCTCATGTTCGGCGATGGTGCGGCGCGCCGCGTTGGCGAGCGTGGTGACGCAGAAATCGGTCACTTTTTGCCGCTCAAGATGTGCCGCGCGCTCGATCAGACCCTTGGTCTCACGATCAATGCGAAAGCCAACCCGTTCAGCGCGCATGGGCGCCTTGCGCGCGGCCTTTGCTTCCCTGCGGTTCACGGAGCGGACCTCGGCGAATTCGTCATTCTGACGACATTGTACGTCAATTTGACGACCAATTCAAGCGAAGCTGCGCAGGATGGACAAAATCGTCTGATAAACCCGACCGCGTGGGTATCACGCTGCACGATTTTGCCCACGCGGACATGCCGTGTGACGTGATACCGATCTACGCGTTTCGCTTCCCCTCTCCCCTTGCGGGAGAAGGTTTTTCAGGTGCGCGAACGTAGCGAGCGGCGTTACCGCACCCTCACCCATCGAGTTTGCTGAAGCCCACGCGCTGCCCTTTACGCCTCCGCGTCCGCCAATTGCGGTGCGGAGGTGCGTGACTTCTCGGCGGGCTTGCCCGGCTCCAGCGCCGCGGCGACGGCTTCCTCGACGCGTTCGAGCCAGACGAATTCCAT
>JASHRW010000153.1 GCA_030037065.1 Xanthobacteraceae bacterium | reverse complement strand
ATGGAGGTCAATATCAAGATCGCGCTCTCCATTCCGCTGCGCGACGGCCGCTTGGCAATGGCGGAGCGCAATGTGCTTTTGGCCGAGATGACCGATGAGGTCGCGGCCTTGGTGCTGCGCAACAATTACCTGCAGACGCTGGCGCTATCGCTTGCCGAGCGGCGCGGCATGGAGGATTTCGGCTTTCTGCAGCGGCTCATGCAGACGCTGGAAGCGCGCGGACTGCTGGACCGTGCCGTCGAGTATCTGCCCGACGATATGGCGTTGACCGAGCGGCGGCGCCGTTCGCAGCCGTTCACGCGACCCGAGCTTTCGGTGCTGCTCGCATACGCCAAGCTGTCGCTCTATGACGATCTCTTGGAATCAACAGTGCCAGACGATCCATACCTGTCCCGCGAAATGACGCGCTATTTTCCGAAACCAATCGGCGCGCGTTTCCCCGACGCATTCGAGCATCATCGGCTGCGCCGAGAGATCGTCGCCACTCAGCTCGCCAATTCGATGATCAATCGCGGCGGTCCATCGCTAATCGTGCGGATCGCCGACCAGACTGGCGCCGCGCCTGCTGCTATCGCAGCGGCCTTCACCGCCGTGCGTGACAGCTACGCGATGACCGCGCTCAACGGCGCGATCGACGAACTGGATAATCGCATTCCCGGTAAAGTCCAACTCGATCTTTATGCCGCGGTACAGGCTCTCCTGCTCGACCGCATCGTATGGTTCCTGCGCAACGTCGATTTGTCGAAGGGCCTTGCGGATGTCGTCAGTCACTATCGCGATGGCATCGTCGCGGTTGCGGGAGTTCTCGATCACGCGCTCTCCGACGATGGATTGCGCGCTCGAGCGGCACGCAGGAAGGAACTCGCGATCGTCGGCGTTCCAGACGCGCTCGCCGGCCGCATCGCCGATCTGGGCGCGCTCGCTGCTGCTACCGATATTATCCTGGTCGCCGACCGCACCGGCAAGCCGGTAGATCAGGTCGCGGCGACCTATTTCGCGGCAGGCGCATTCTTCCGCCTCGATCACATCGCCAGCGCCGCTGGCGCCATCGCGGTTACCGACTATTTTGATCGGCTGGCGCTTGATCGGGCGCGGGATTCGATCGGCGATGCCGAACGGCGGCTCGCCGCCGCCATGGTGGGCAATGGTGCGGCAGGCCTGGGCGCCGTTGAAGTCTGGATTGCGCCGCGCAGGGCTGAGGTGGAGCGCATCCGCATGGCGATCAGCGAGATCGCCGGTTCGGGGCTGACGCTTTCTAAGCTCAGCGTAGCCGCCAGCCTGCTCGGCGACTTGGTAAAAAACTAGGCAGCTTCAGGACTTTTGCCATTGCAGCGCGGAGCCACAAAAAAGAACCCCAAGCAGGATACGCGCTTGGGGTTCTTCGAGTCGTTGCCTCAACTTAGGCTTATGGGGCCGGACGGCGGGGTGTCGGGGGATGGGGGAGCCGCCCGGCCGGCCTAATGTCCGAAAAATATGAGTACTGTCCGCGGATGCAATGCGGATCACGCATTAGTGTTATCGGCGCCGCAAATCATCGCAGTTCCAGGACCGTTGCGCCCTTGTGCCGCTCGTTAAGTTCCAGGCGCAGGCGGGGAGCGATTTGCGGCTGCGCTAAAAGAGATCGCGGGTCGCGTCGGGCAGACCGTAGCGATGCAGGTCGGTGCCGTGTACGTCCAGCCAAACCTTGGCACGCTCGTGATCGGGGCACAGTTGCTGCACCAGCCGCCAGAATCGCACGGAATGATTCATCTCAACGAGATGCGCGACTTCATGGGCGGCGAGGTATTTGAGTACGGTGCTCGGTGCCAAGATAAGCCGCCAGGAAAACGACAGCACTCCGCTCGTCGAGCATGAACCCCAGCGGCTCGATTGATCGCGCACTGCAACCCGCTCGACGCGCACGCCAAGCTCCTTGGCGTAGACCATACTGGCGGCTTCGAGGTCGCGCTTGGCTTCGCGGCGCAAGAAGTCGCCGATGCGGCGGTCGATGTGCGGGGCACGGCCGGCGACACAGAGCAGATGCGTGCCGTCGGCAGCTATCTCAGTCCATACCGTGCCGCGAACAGCGCGGCAGTGGAAGATGCGGTGGGGTACGCCCCGCAATGGCACGACAACGCCATCGGCGAACGGCGCCGCCTTCGGCAGCCGGTCGAGCCGCGCCGCGATCCAGCCGCCGTGTTTTTGGGCAAACTCGCGGGCTTCTTTCATCGTGCCGCGCGGCGGAATCGTGAGGACGACCTCGCGTGTCGCCGATTGGATGCGCAATGTGTAGCGGCGCGCCTGCCGGTGCCGCCGCAAACGGACCAGGTAGATGGACCGGTCGAAGACGATTTCGATCGCCTGAGGCTCGCTCGGGCGTCGATAGAGCAGCGTGCGCTGCGCCATGATGATATCTCGAACCCAACCCGCAGGGGATAGTGCCATATCCGACGCGCTGCGTAGCCCCCTTTGAGGATGCGGGGGAGCCCAACAAGATATCGGCGGAAATGCTAAACATACCCACAAGATAGTGGGGCAGGTCAGGCGAATTTCGATTCACTTTTTCTCAAGATTTTCCGTCGCCACTTTGACTTCGGATGATTCTGGAATTGTTTCAGTTTTTCAATCAGTTAGCGCGCCTATGGGCTACGGCTGCAATTTATTCGATCAAATCGCAGTTTTGGCCAGGTCGCGCTGACGAAAGGGCCCAAGCAGGAGGTGGCCGGTCCGTTCAGGCGTGCAGCGCCCCGCCGTTCTGTGCGCGGCGCTTGGTGAGGCCGCTTCGCGCCGCACGGCTCGCGTGGCCCATGGACAGAACGAAATCGGAAATGCGCGGAACGATTTCCGCGCGGAAGCGCGAGCCGTTGAACACGCCGTAATGGCCGACGGCCGGCTGCAGCCAGTGTGCCTGCCGGTCTGGAGGAATATTCGCGCACAGCCGATGCGCAGCCTCTGTTTGGCCTACGCCGGAAATATCGTCGTGCTCGCCTTCGATGGTGAGCAGCCCCACGCGCTTGATCTTGGCCGGGTCGATCGGCCGACCGCGATGGGTCATCTCGCCTTCGGGCAGGTCGTGGCGCACAAACACGGTCTCGACGGTCTGCAGATAGAACTCGGCGGCGAGGTCCATCACCGCCAGATATTCGTCGTAGAACTCCTTGTGCTTTTGCGCCGAGTCGCCGTCGCCGCGAACGAGGTGCATGAACAATTGCTTGTGCGCCTCGATGTGACGGTCGAGATTCATGCTGACAAAGCCGTTGAGCTGCAAAAATCCCGGATAGACATCGCGCATGAAGCCGGGATTGGGGAACGGCACCTTGGTGATCACGTGGCGACGAAACCATTCGGTCCCGCGGCGCTCGGCAAGGTCGTTCACGACGGTCGGATTGACGCGCGTATCGATCGGACCGCCCATCAGTATCATGGAAGTCGGCACATAGGGGTCGCCGTCGGCCTCCATAAGCGCCACTGCGGCCAGCACCGGCACCGAAGGCTGACAGACCGCGATCACGTGGGTCTCGCCGCCGAGCGCGTGCAGCATCGAGATCACATAGTCGATGTAATCGTCGAGATCGAAGTGTCCTGCGGACAACGGCACCATGCGCGCATCCACCCATTCGGTGAGGTAGATGTCATGGTTGGGCAGAAACGCCTCGACCGTGCCGCGCAGGAGCGTCGGATAGTGCCCCGACATCGGCGCAACGATGAGCAGCCGCGGCTGCGGGCGATGCGGATTGCGGCCGAAGATTCGCTCGAAATGGAGAACCCGACAGAACGGACGTTCCCACACGCTCGATATCTGGACCGGCACGCGCTCGCCGCCCACCATGGTCGACGAAATCCGCCATTCAGGCCGGCCATAACGCCGTGTCGAGCGTTCGAACAGCTCGCAGGCGGCGGCGATCGACTTGCCGTAAGTGGTAAAGGAGAGTGGGTTGACCGGGTTCTTGAAAAATAGGCGAGTGGCGTCGGCCCAGGCCCGAGACGGGTTAAGTGCCGCGTGGCTCATCTCATAGAGCCAATAGAGCGGTGCCGACAACAGCAGGCCGCTTTGGCCGGGCGTAGCGGGCGCCCCGCCGAACTCCCCGATAGCCATGGATGACCCCTGCCCGGCTTGCTGCGGTGCAGCACTGTGGCGATCATTTGTCATATCGGCATCATAAAAGCAATTTTTTCCTTATTGGTTACGTATGGGGGATGTGGGTTTCCGGCTATTCGCAGTGCACATAGCGGCCATCCGACCGTCCCATTATGCAAGGCTTAACGGCGGCTATTCGCCGGTTTGCATCAGGGAACCGTGGCGGCGGGCGCTGCGCAGCAGCGCCAAAAAGGCAATGACGCCGGCAGCGAACAGCACGACATTGAGTCCCAGCGCGTCGAGCATGAGGTCGGGGCGAAACGCCTTCTGAATCAATAACGCGCGCATACCTTCGAATACGTAGGTCGGCGGCAGCATCCAGGCCACGGGCTGCAGCCAAACCGGCAGCGTCGACACCGGGTAGTAGACGCACGTCAGCGGCATGAACAGGAACATGATCGACCAGGCAAAATTCTCCGCGCCCATGCCGTTGCGCAGAATGAGGCCGGACACGAAAATGCCGACCGCCCACGACGTCAGCATCAGGTTGAAGAAGAACGCCACCAGCGCGAGGCCGAGTGCATAGAGATTGAAGCCGAAGAAAGCGATAGCAAGAAATGTCACCGGCACAGCACCAATCGACAGCCGCACCACGCTCATCACCATCAGCGCGGCGATGAACTCGAACGGCCGCAGCGGGCTCATCATCAGATTACCGATGTTGCGCGACCACATTTCTTCCAAAAACGACATCGAATAGCCGAGCTGGCCGCGAAACAGGATATCCCACAGCAGCACCGCGCCGATGAAGGTGCCGCCGGCACGCGCGAAGAAGCCGGCATTGTTGGCGATGTAATATTGCAGAAAACCCCAGGTGAGCATCTGCACCGTCGGCCAGTAGATGAGGTCGAGCAGGCGCGGCCACGAGGAGCGCAAAAGATACCAGTAGCGCAGCATCATCGCCGCGACGCGGCGCGGCGAAAAACCCATTCCGTAAGCGGGGGAGGGTGCGGAGGGCGAATGCACGCTCACTGCGCCGCCTCGTGCTGTACGCCGCTACCGCGGGCGACGTCGAGAAAGACTTCCTCGAGTGTGCGCCGGCCGTAGCGCGCCAGCAGCTTCGCCGGCGTATCATCATCCTCGATGCGGCCGCGCTTCATGATGATGACGCGCTCGCACAGCC
>JASHRW010000152.1 GCA_030037065.1 Xanthobacteraceae bacterium | reverse complement strand
GAAATGAATGATGCGTCGTTATTCGCCGGTCAGCTGAATACGCTTCTGAAATCCTCAACGAATTGACGGGTGGTGATCGGTTCGCGCTTGACGATGGTGCGGATCGGCTCCGTGTTCTCCGTCGAGAAGCCGCCTCGCTCGGTGATCCGCCCAATGGTGACGAGGTGCGCGACCAGCCAATCCGGCATGCCGCGCCCCTTCAGCGCCTGCTCGGTCTGCTCGAGCGTCGCCTGCACGTAATTGATCTTCTTGCCGAGCACTTCCGAGAACACGCCAGCGAATTCGCCGTAATTCGTGGTCTTGCCGGTGAACTCGTAGGTCTTGCCGACGTGCGGCGCCGGATCCATCAGTATGCGGGCGCCGAGCGCGCCGGTATCGCGTACGTCGATGAACGCGATCGGCAAATCCTTAGGGGTCGGCAGCACCATCTTGCCGTCGTTCTTGATCAGCGCGGCTTGTGCGAACGTATTCTGCATGAACAGGCCGGGACGCAGGATCACCCAGCCAATGCCGCTCTCCCGGAGTCTTTCTTCGATCGCATGATGGCCGCGGCCAACGACCGATTCGGCGTTGGGGCCAACGACTGCCCGGCCGCCGGAGACCCGCACCAGATACTTGGCGCCGGCCTTCAAGGCGGCCTCGAGCACGTTGTTCTGCTGCTCGGCCATCTGCGGATTATGGCCGGTCACCACGAATACGCTGGTTACCCCCTGTAGTGCCTTTTCCAGAGAGGTACGGTCGGCCAATTCAGCAACGACCGCCTTTGCATCGGCGCCCAGAACTTCGCGGGCTTTCTCGACGTTGCGCACGACGCACACTGGATTCTGGCCAAGCCTCCTAAGCTCCTTGACGACCGCTCGGCCAGTGTTTCCGGTTGCGCCCACTACAGCGATCATCGTCTCGTTTCCTCTCGGTGCGGTTTGGCTTTCCATCTAGCAGTACCAGCTAACGCGTTGCGTTGAAATGCCCATTTGACCGGCCCGCATCTTGCGGTAATTGTCATTGTGGCCGGCCAGGGAAAGCCGCCTATCACCGAACCAACGCCCGCAAATCGCGAGGATCCCCCCGATGAAATACAACAGACCGCAGGCGACCGCCTCCTGGGGCATGATGGCTAAGGATTGGGAGAAGGGCGTCGATTACGATCGCCTGCACAAGGACCGCGTCAAGCGCGCCAAGGCGGCCATCCGCCACGCCGGCCTCGGTGCCGTGCTGGCCTTCAATTTCGACAATATCCGCTACATCACGGGCACGCATATCGGCGAATGGGCACGCGACAAGTTCATGCGTTACGCACTGTGCCCGGTCGAGGGCGAGCCGATGCTGTGGGATCCGGCGCCGCCGGCCAAACGTATTTCCTCGCCGTGGATCGCCGACAATGTCGCCGCCCCGATCTCAACCATGCAGGGCGGCCTACCGCCGCAGCTCAACATCCAGTCCGACTTCGCGCGCCAGATCAAAAAAGTTCTAGTCAAGCTCGGCATCGATAAGGAGCCGATTGGCATCGATCTGATGGAATTGCCGATGTTGCGTGCGCTGGAGAAGGAAGGCATCGAGGTGGTCGACGGCCAGCAGGCCATGCTCGACGCGCGCGAGGTGAAGACCGCCGACGAGATCGAGCTGTTGAAAGTGGCCTGCGCCATGGTCGACGCGACTTATGTCGACATCGCCCGCGCCATCCGCCCCGGCACGCGTGAGAACGAACTGGTCGCGATCGCCCACGACCGGCTCTACCGCATGGGCTCGGAGCGTGTCGAATGCGTCAACTCGGTGTCCGGCCAGCGCGGCCGGCCGCACTCGCACACTTTCTCCGACCGGCTGTTGCAGCCCGGCGACATGGTGTTTCTCGACATCATGCATGCGTTCAACGGCTACCGCACCTGCTACTACCGCACCTTCATCTGCGGCGAGCCTAACAAGCACCAGATCGACGCTTACGAGACTGCGTCGAAATGGATTTCAGCATCGATCGACCTGATCCGGCCCGGCATCACGCCCGATCAGGTCGCGCAAGTATGGCCAGACGCGCAGGAGTTCGGCTATCGCGATGAGGCCGAGGCATTTTTGCTGCAATACGGCCACGGTGTCGGCCTGTCGCTGTGGGAGCGGCCGATCATCTCAAAACGCTACACGGGGCAGAACACGCCGCTGAAGGAAGGCATGGTATTCGCGCTCGAGACCTGGAAGGGCGCCGAGGATGGCTCCGGCGCGGCGCGCATCGAGGAGGAAGTCGTCGTCACCAGGGACGGCTGCCAGATCATCACCAACTTCCCATCCGACCGGCTCATTTCGTGCGGATTGCCTGGCTGCGAGGTGTTTTAGTTCATATTTCAGCCGTGGGGCGCAGCAAACGGGAGAGGGGTGACTATATTTGGCATAAAGGCCAGTCCGATTTCGTTTGAGAAAACCAGGTGCCCCACACCCCCGTCACCATCCTCACCGGCTTTCTCGGCAGCGGCAAGACGACGCTGCTCAATCGCGCGTTGCGCGATCCGGCTATGGCCAGTACTGCGGTAATCATCAACGAGTTCGGCGAGGTCGGCCTCGACCATATGCTGGCGGCACAGAGCGACGACACCATCATGGTGCTGGAGAACGGCTGTCTGTGCTGCACCGTGTTCGGCGACCTGGTGACGACGCTGAACAACTTGTTTCACTCTCGCGAGGACGGCGCGATTCCCCGCTTCGACCACGTCGTCATCGAAACCTCAGGGCTCGCCGACCCGTCGCCGCTGATCCAGGCCTTTTTGTCGGACCCGATCCTGGCGGGTCTCTATCGCATCGGTTCTGTTGTGGCGACCGTCGATGCGGTGAACGGCCCAGCGACGCTCAATCAGCACGTCGAATCGGTTCGCCAGGTTGCGCTTGCCGATCACATCCTGCTCACCAAGCTCGACCTCATCAAGCCCACGAACGAAAAGGAAGCCGAGGCGGCGCTGAAGGTGCGGCTGCACCGCCTCAACCCCGCGGCAAAAATCCTGCGCATCGACGATCCGGCACTCATTGTCGGCGTGACGCTACGCAGCACCGGCCTTGATCCGAGCGGTGACAAGGCCGACGCGCGGGCATGGCTCAATGCCGCTGCCTACGAGCATCACGAAGCACATGATCATGGTCATCACGGTGACAATCACAACCATCATGGGTTGCACGATCGGGACATCGCCTCGTTCTGTTTTACCCGCGACGATCCGATTCCGCGCGAGGCGCTTCGCCTGTTGCTCGATGCGTTGCAGCAGAATCTTGGACCGAATTTGCTGCGGGTGAAGGGCATCGTCCACGTCGCAGAAGAGCCGGCACGCCCGGCCGTCATCCAGGGCGCACAGCATCTGCTGCATAATCTGTCGTGGCTTGACCGCTGGCCCGACGATGACCGGCGGAGCAAGATTGTCTTCATCACCCAAAACTTCGATCGCGCCGAAGTTGAGGACATGATCGCAGTGCTCGACCGTGTGGCGACGCGCACCGCCGCGGCCCGCGCGCGGGCGCAGAGCCGCACATAAGCAACAAAGCTCTTAAGTTCCTGGTATGCGTCCCGGTTCTCGGTCATGACCTGCATGGCATCGGAGCCATCGGTCTTGAAAAACCGGCACGAAGAAGCAGAACAAAGTTCTAGCCAGCGCTTGGCGCAGGGCGTTTTGCAGCATCTTTGTCGAGCGCCTGCCAGATGCGCGCGGGCGTCAGCGGCATGTCAATGTGCTCGATCCCGCAGCCGGCGAGCGCATCAAGTACGGCATTGACGATCGTCGGCGGCGCCGCGATGGTGCCGGCTTCTCCGATGCCCTTAACCCCGATCGGATTGGTCTTGGCCGGGACTTCCACTAGTTCAGTCATGATCGGCGGAAAATCATCAGCGCGCGGCATGGCGTAGTCGAGGAAGCTGCCGCTGAGCAACTGGCCCGACACCGCGTCGTAAGCGATGTTTTCGAACAGCGCTTGCCCGACGCCCTGCCCGATGCCGCCGTGGATCTGGCCCTCGCAGATCATCGGATTGATTGCCATGCCGACATCATCAACGGCGACGAAGCGGTCGATGCGCACCATGCCGGTCTCGGGATCGACTTCCACTTCGCATACTTGGCATCCGTTCGGATAATTGGGCGCACCGCCAGGAACTCCAGACCAAGTGCCGACGCCATCGAGCCCCAGCCCAAGCTTGCTCACCGGCCCGGCAGGAGCAAAGAAGGCGCGCGCGACGTCGGCGATCGACATGCGCCTGTCGGTGCCGATCACGGTATAGGTGCCGGACTCGAATTCGATGTCGGTCGGCGCCGCTTCCATGAGCGCCGCGGCCATTTCGCGGCCGCGGGCGATGACGGCATCGGCGGCCACCCGCAGCGCGTTGCCGCCGACAAGCGAACTGCGTGCAGCGAAGGTGCCGCGGCCGAAGGCCACCTTCTCGGTGTCGCCTTGAATGTAATTGATCGTCGTGAGCGGCACACCGAGCCAGTCGGCGACGAGTTGTGCAAAAGCGGTGGCGTGCCCCTGACCGTGCGAATGAGTGCCGGCAATGATCGACACCATGCCGCCGGGATCGAAACGCAACTCCATGCGATCGTTGAAGACGCCGCCGAGCTCGATGTAGGGAGTGACCGCGCGTCCACGCAGCTTCCCACGCCGTTCGCTCGCCGCCCGCCGCGCCGCGAAGCCGTCCCAATCGGCGAGCCCCAGACACTTGTCCATCAGCGCTTCGAATTCACCGCTGTCGTAGGTGTGGTGGGTCGGCGTGTGATAGGGTAGCGCCTGCGGCTGGATGAGGTTGCGGCGACGCAACTCGACCCGGTCGATGCCGGTTGCGTGTGCCGCGCGGTCGATCAAGCGCTCGATCAGATAGATTGCCTCCGGGCGGCCGGCACCGCGATAGACTGAGGTCGGAGCGGTGCTGGTGAATACCGCGCGGGTGGTGATGTCGATCGTCTGTACATCATAGAGGCTGGTGACGAACATCAGCGACCAGAACAACGGTGCGGTCGCCGCCGCCCACCAGTAAGCACCGAGCGCCTGATAGGCAGAGGAACGAATTGCGAGAAATTTGCCATTGGCATCGAGTGCAAGTTCACCATAGACGACTTGATCGCGCGCGTGATTGTCGAGCAACAAGCTCTCGCCGCGCGTCGGCATCCACTTTACCGGTCGACCGCAGCGTCGGGCTGCCCAAAGCACGAGAACATCGTCGGGATAGACGTTGGCTTTCATGCCGAAGCCGCCGCCGACATCAGGCGATATCACCCTGATCTTCGATTGCGGCACATGCAATATGTCCGCCGACAACGCGGTGCGAACGCTGTGCGGATCCTGCGAGGTGGTGTAGAGTGTGTAGCGACCCTCGGCCGCATCGTAGATGCCAAGCGCGCAGCGCGGCTCGATCGGGTTTGCTGTCACCCGATTGTTGACGAGACGGACTGAGACTACGTGCTTGGCTTTGGCGAAGGCAGCCTCGGTCGCCGCCTTGTCGCCGAAGCCGATCGTTGCCGCCACATTTCCATTTGGGCAGTCGCTCCAGATTTGCGGCGCTTGCGGCTGCGCCGCGGCTTCCACGTCGACCACCGCTGGCAGCGGGTCGTAAACGACAGCGACGCGCTCGGCGGCATCGCGTGCCTGTGCTTCGGTCTCGGCGACGATGAAAGCGACGCGGTCGCCGACACAGCGAACCCGGTCGGCGAGGAGCACCGGGCGCGTGGTGGAAAACCCTTTCGGTCCACCCCAGGAATCGGGCATGAAGAATGGTGGAATACCGCCGATCCTGTCGACCGTTGCGTCGGCGCCGGTGAGCACGCAGAGAACGCCGGGCGACGATTTCGCCGCCTTCACGTCGAGGCTCTTGATCGCAGCATGAGCGTGGGGCGAGAGCACGGCGACCCCGTAGCATTGCCGGGAGAGTACGAGATCGCCGACATATGCGCCGCCGCCGGTGGCAAAGCGCTGATCCTCGACGCGGTGGATGGCCTGACCGATTCCGAATTTCGTCATTCCCTCCCCTTTCCGTTTTTAAGCCTGCTCCGGCGCGCGGCATAGGACGCGGGGGAACTGGACGCAAAAGCACTTGAGCCAGTCCAGACCTGCGGGCACCGATCTCGCCCCAGCAAGTTTTCATGACCGAAGAGCGCCGCGATCGCAAGCTGGCGCGATGCGCCGTGGCAAACTCGCTAATGAAATCGGCGCTTAATGCAGTTAGCCTGCCTTGGCCATCGGCAAGCGACAACAGGTCGTCCGACATTTCGACGCCGGTCGCCCTCCACTCTTCATCGATGATGCGCTCGACCTTTCGGCCGCAAGGTTCCCAGAGACTCCCGAGCACACGGACGCGTTCCCCATTCAGGTGAGCGAGCGAGGACGGGAATCGTTTCATCCAATTGCCGATGCATCCTCTGGCCTCGGCTATTCCGCGGCACGTACGTTGGATAGCCCAGAATAGGCAACGTCGTCCGGATCGAGCCACGTCGAATCTCGCCAGCCGTTCTCGTCGTAATCGGCAAGGCACTGGTCGGCGAGCGCAATCATGCTGTTCAAGGTTCCCGAGCCGCGCGCATGCCACAAGGCTTGGATACGAATGTCCTCATGGTTGCCGGCATAGTTGGTTTCGTACAGGCCGTGGCGACCCCCGAACTCAGTACCGATCGCATCCCACAGGAGCTTCATGATTTTGATCCGCTCCTTGTAGCCGATGCCGTATGAGCCGCGAACGTATCTGGCGAGATACGGATCGATGGCCGGGTTGAGAAAGTCCTTGGTCGATGAGGGTAGATAGATCAGAGAGGACGCGACGATCTTTTCCACGATCTCCCTGACCCGGCGGTAAGCGTCGCCAGCGAGGACGCGGTAACTCGCCCCTGATTGCGCATTCGGCAGTACGGCACCGTTGACCCAGGGTGTCGGGTTATGGGCCATGGCGTCGGTAAGGCCCCAGAACAGATTGCGCCAGGCGATGATCTCGCCCAGCAGCGCTTGGTTGCCGCGGAATTCATCGGAACCAGCCGCCCGCAGCGCCTTGGCGATAATGCCGACGAGAAAGTCGAGCTTGACCGCGAGGCGGGTGCAGCCCTGCAGTTGATAGCCCTGCAGGAAACCCGATTGCGGGAAGAAGACCTTCAATTTCTCCATGTCACGATGCAGGAGGACATCTTCCCATGGGATCAGAACATTATCGAAAACGAAGATGGCGTCATTCTCGTCAAAGCGCGAGGACAACGGATAGTCGAACGGCGTGCCCATGACGTTCGCCGTCATCTCGTAGGAGGTACGGCAGATCAGCTTCACACCCGGCGCGTTCATCGGCGCGATGAACATAATGGCGAGATCAGTGTCGTGCATTGGAACCGCCGCAGAGCCCTGGCCGAGGAAGTTGTAATGGGTAAGCGCCGAGTTTGTCGCAACCACCTTGGCTCCGGACACGTAGATGCCCGCATCTGTTTCTTTTTGGATGGTGATGAACACGTCCTTCACCTGGTCGGCAGATCGAGCCCGGTCGACCGGCGGATTGACGATGGCGTGGTTCATGAACAACACGTGATCTTGCGCGCGCCGGTACCACGCCTTGGCATTGTTCGAGAATTTTCCGTAGAAGGAATGATTGGCGCCCAGAGTGTTCATCAGGGCGGCTTTGTAGTCCGGGGAGCGCCCCATCCAGCCATAGCTCATGCGCGCCCACGCGGCGATGGCATCACGCTGGCCGACCACATCGTCCTGCGAATGAGCGACTCGGAAGAATTTGTGGGTAAAGCCGCCCGAACCGGTGTCGGTCGGACAAGTCAAGATGTCTTTCGTCCTGTCGTCATGTAGCGCATCGTACAACCGCGCAATCGAGCGCGCGGCGTTGCGAAACGCCGGATGCGTCGTGACGTCCTTGACGCGCTCGCCGTAGACATAGACTTCGCGGCCGTCGCGTAGACCTTCGAGATATTCCTTGCCCGTGAACGGCCGCCCTTTGGCCGCGATGGCATCCTCGCTTTTGCCCCGATCCATAAGGGTCTCCCTGCTGTTGTTGCGTCGGCGCTGCGCGCGCGATGCCTGTTCCCCCGGACCACGCCGGCAAGCTTCCTTGACCGGGCTAACGGCTGTTTGGGTGCCTATTCGGCGCTTTCCTGCGGTGCATCAGTCGCTTGCCAACGAGCATCGGGTTCGGTATAAGTTCATAAATATGAACTGATCCAAGATATGAAACTAAGCCAGACAGCTGCTGTCAAGTCGCTCGACCGCGGGCTCGACATCCTCGAATATGTCGCCGGCAGTTCCGAGCCGCCGTCGTTTTCGCAATTAATGGCAAGTCTGGGCATTCCGCGCAGCAGCCTGTTTCATCTGCTCACAAACTTGTTGTCGCGAAACTTTCTGGCTCGTGATCCAAAGACCGATCGGTACCGCCTTGGCGTGGAGGTCGTCGAGATCGCAAGAAAGGTGGAAAGGCCGTCTTTGAGCGATCGGATCATGCCGATCCTGCACCAGCTCAGCGCGGAGGTCAGGGAAACTTGCGGTTTCTACGTCCAGGTCGGGGATTCGGTGGAGGTAGTCGCTTCCGCGATCAGCACGCAGGCACTGTCGTACACGATGAAGGTCGGCGCGCATGCGCCGCTGTATGCCGTTTCTGCGGGCAAGATCGTATTGTCGCAGTTACGTTCGGAGGAGCTGAGCCAATATTTGGCTCGCGTCACGTTCGCGCGCATCACGCCGAACACCTTTCGGTCTAAGGGCGTTCTGAAAAAAGAGGTTCGTAGCGTCAAAGCGACAGGCTTCGCCTATTCCCGAGAAGAGTTCACGTTGGGCATTACGGCCATCGCCATTGCCGTGCGTAGTGAAGCGAAGTTTAATGGCGCCATCAATTTAGCGGTTCCGACGGCGCGTTTTACGCCTGATCGAGATGCCGTTTTTCGCGATGCTCTACGGCGAACGGCGCGGATCGCTGCAAAAGAAATAAGCAGAGAACTGTGATGGCTCAGCGAAAGCGATCATGAGGCCCCGGCGCCCCGATCGGCCTCCAAGAGCTTAGGCGATGTTTCGAAGATAGGTGCTGATCCAAGCGGGTTCGATTTTGCGCATCGACGCAATTGCCGAACCAAAACGCGCGGCAGAGGGAACGATTCCAGTGATTAAACCGTGGCTATTTGAATTCTTGCCTGAGCTGGGTAGCCCAAGCACGGAACCGGACCCTCGGGATGTAGCGGGGCTCTTTGGTCGCTACCTCGACCTCTGGGTCCGCGACGAGGCGCTTGGCTTCGAAGGCATATTTTTCAGCGAGCATCATTTCGGCCGATCATACTCCCCATCGCCAAATCTCTTGATTGCCGCAATCGCGCAGCGAACGAGGAAGCTACGTCTGGGCGTCATGGGCGTCGTTCTGCCCTATTACCACCCGGCACGGGTGGTGGAGGAAATCGGCATGCTCGACCACCTGACCGGCGGCCGACTGGAAATCGGGACCGCGATCGGCGTGCCGCAGGAACTCAGTCGTCTGAACATGACTATGGCTGAAGCCCGTGAGCGCAACGACGAGATCGTCGCTGTTATGGATGCGGCCTTCACCAATCGCGTGGTTTCCCACAACGGCAAGTATTTCTCGTTTTCCGATCTACGCCTTCTGCCGCGACCGTTGCAGCAACCATCTCCGCCGCGATGGACGACTGTCGTAAGCACAGGGTCGGCAAGGCGGGCTGCTCGACACCGGATAAAGATCAGCACCGGATTCAATTCCACGCAGGTGATTAAAAGCATTTTCGACGCCTATCGGGAGGAGGCAGAGGCCGCCGGCTTTCCCGCCGGGCCCGAATACTTTGCGTTGCGGCGGCGTGTGACCGTGGCAACGACGAGCGAGCAAGCGCGCCTCTACGCAAAAGCGGTGACCGATCGCTTGAAGAGCTTCGTGGCGGAGGACGAACGGTTGAATGCGAACGTGCCTGACGCGCCGGCGCCCATCGGCGGATTCATGCTCAGCGACGAAGAGTTCATCACCGGTACGCCGAAGGACGTTGCCCAAAACATCATCGAGCAGTGCCGAACCGTTGGCGCTGGAAATTTCCTATCGGTACTCAACTGGAGTGCGCCAGTTGACGAAGTTGCCCAGGCTCACGAATTGTTCGGTTGCGAGGCTATCCCTTTATTGCGGACGGCGTAGGTGAAGAACCTCGGCCAAGCCGCCATTCGTGCATACGTCATCACCCAACCGGCATTGCGACCCTGGCAAATCCGTTCGACTTCGTTGCGACTTGGCCGTTTGCCGATTTTCAGTCCGAAACTACCATCAATTGCAAAACAGTGAAGCCACCCGGCATGACCGTGCCGCCCGGCCTGCGATGGCGTCGGCGAGGCAAGCGAGTGAGCGGTCACCGCACTTCCGGGTATGCGTCTATGAAGGCCGCAGCGGGCATCGCAGCCGACCGAGTTTGCCTTCCGCAGATCAATTCTCGAGGAAGCTTCTGAGCACCCTTGACCGGCTTGGGTGCTTGAGCTTTCGCAGCGCCTTGGCCTCGATCTGCCGAATCCGCTCGCGCGTCACCGAAAATTGTTGACCCACTTCCTCCAGTGTGTGGTCGCTGTTCATGCCAAGACCAAAGCGCATGCGAAAGATTCGCTCCTCCCGTGGCGTTAGTGACGCCAGAACACGCGTCGTGGTCTCACGCAGATTCGACTGGATCATGGCGTCGACTGGCAAGATGGCGTTTTTGTCCTCAATTAAGTCGCCGAGATGGGAATCTTCTTCATCGCCAATCGGCGTTTCGAGCGACAGTGGCTCCTTGACGATTTGCAAAACCTTGCGCACCTTCTCGATCGGTACGCCGAGCTTTTTCCCGAGCTCTTCCGGCGTCGGCTCACGGCCGATCTCGTTGAATATCTGCCGCCCCGTGCGCATGATCTTGTTGATAGCCTCGGTCATATGAACGGGCACACGGATGGTACGTGACTGATCGTAGACCGAGCGGCTGACCGCCTGCCGAATCCACCAGATGGCGTAGGTCGAGAACTTGTAACCACGTCGATAGTCGAATTTGTCGACCACCTTCATCAGCCCGATGTTGCCTTCCTGGATCAGGTCGAGGAACTGCATGCCCCGGTTGACGTATTTCTTTGCGATCGAGATGACCAGGCGACGCCTGGACCGGACGCAGCACAGTAGTCCATGCATCCGTGACATCGCACCAACAGACGAATATACCAATCACGACAAGTGCGCCGAGAAACTCCACCATATTCTTCTCACTCGTAATGCAGAGTGGGGCGTTTTTCATAGATCGTGAATCTTCCTACGCGGCTCAATAAGGAATAACCAAACGCAAAAGCCAGAAATTGCCGCTATAGAAACCGCTACATAAAGGTTTCCATGACCGACCTGCGTCCCAAAGAATTCTGATCGTCGCCGTTTTTAGGCGGCTCTGACGTTCGTCGACTGTATGATATATACCCCCTCGAATGCGATGACTGAGCACAATTGCTCCCTCCCAAAACGGCCGTCTCGAGCAGGCCCTCGCATTACCCGCACGGCTTTTCGAACAACTGCCCTTTTTGCCTTACCGCGACGGCGGAGAGGAGCGTATACGAATTGACGGCCCAACGGTAATGCTGGAGCCGAATTTGGCTGGCGATTGCGATCTCGTTGCATGAACTCGCGACCAACGCGGCAAAATACGGATCGCTATCGGCAGCGGAAGGTGACACGCGTCGGCTCGTTGGACCGCCGAAAGCAATCCATCGAGCCTATTCCAATTCGCGTTCTGGCAATTGGTCGATTCTACTCACAAGGTCGGCGAGACGTTCCGGCAGCGGCTGCTCGGCATTTTACCCATCGCGCAGCCGTCGCCTGAGTTCCGCCAGCACGCTCCGCCCGACGGCAAAGGACGAAGGATTTTCACGGTAGCCAAGCAGCATCTGCGCCCGCTTCACCCGGCGCGCCGCCTCGCTGCCCGAACGCGCGATAACCGCCAGCCTCACAGTCTCCTCGTCGGCCATCGCCAACTCGACCGCCTGCCGCCATCCTGCCATTTTGTTTCTCCTCGCTCCATCAAACATGAACGAGGAATCCGTCAACCCACTACCCGTTCCGTGCGCAGGTTCATGGTATCGGTCGTCTAGGTGGCGCGCCCGAAGGGATTCGAACCCCTGACCTCTGCCTTCGGAGGGCAGCGCTCTATCCAGCTGAGCTACGGGCGCCGATGATGGGGCGTGCAGCCTAAATAGCGAAATGCCGCCGGGCCGGCAACGGCCGGCGCTTGCCGGGCGCAATCACGCCTCCTAAGCTCGGCGCCTCAGCTTAAGGACAA
>JASHRW010000151.1 GCA_030037065.1 Xanthobacteraceae bacterium | reverse complement strand
GTTCGGGCTGTACATGCCGAAATAGGCGCCGCCGATCGACATGGCCAGTTTGAGCATCGGCGGATAATCGAGCTTCAGTACCACAAAGATATAAAATGATGACGCGATCAGCATGACGATCGGCATCGCCATGCGGAAGAACAGATAGGTGACGTAGGGCGCCTGACCGCGATAGCCGGCCTGCATCAGCATAGTGCGCGCCTGCTCCTGGCCGACCCATTTGCTGAGATTGAAGTCGTCGACCACCTTCTTCATGTACGCTTTCGGCGATTGCCGCAGGCTGACCTTGCTGCCCTGCGCCATCCGCTCGCGTTCGCGCTGGCGGATCTTCTCGCGCTCTAGCGCCACCGCCTTCATCCGCTTGTCCAGCGTATCGGTGACCAACATCGGCATTGCCAACGTGAGCACCGTGGCGATCGCAGCGATGGCGGCGAACACCATGGTCATGACTTGCGGATCGACGAGCTGTTGGAGAATGTATCGCATCGGAGCCCAGGATTTTAGAAATCGAAGTTGATCATCTTGCGCATCACCATGATGCCGATGAACATCCATATTAGACAACAGGCAATCATGATCCGGCCAAGCTGAGCAGTCCATAACAGCTCGATGTAGGCCGGGCTGGTAAAATAGACGAGACCCAGCACGACGATAGGCAGCGAGCCGATGATCGCCGCCGAGGCCTTCGCCTCCTGCGACATCGCCTTGATCTTTGCCTTCATCTTCTTACGGTCGCGCAGGACCCGCGAGAGATTGCCGAGCGCCTCCGAGAGATTGCCGCCAGCGCGCTGCTGAATGGACACGACGATGCCGAAGAAATTGGCCTCCGGCACCGGAATGCGCTCGTAAAGCTTGAGGCAGGCTTCGCCGAGCGGAATGCCGATAGTCTGCGTCTCGATGACCGAGCGAAACTCGGTGCGAATCGGCTCGGGCGATTCGGCGGCGATCAGCTTGAGACTATCGAGCAGCGGCAGGCCTGCCTTGATGCCGCGGACGATCACATCGACGGCATCGGGCAACGCGTCGAGAAATCGCGCCTCCCGTCGCTTCTTGAGAAATTTCAAGAGCCAGGACGGCAGACCGAAACCGGCCGCAAAGGCAAATGCGAGCGCCGGCACCAGACCGGTTCCGGCAGGCACCGCGATCACGAACGTGACGAGTCCCAACGCGACGGAGATGATGATGAACTGGCGTTTGGACCACTTCAGTCCGGCCTGTTCGAGGCGCACCGATAGCGGCGCGCGCTTGGCTTTTTTCTGCCGTTCTTCCAGTTCTTTAAGCGTACCTTCGATCTGTTCGCGCCGCGGTTTCTGCGCTCCGCGCGTCGGCCGCGCGACCGGTCCTGACCGCGCCACGCTCGACATTCGCCGTTCCGTCTTTCGCTCGCCGGAGAGGATCGGATACAGAAATACCCACGCGACCCCGCCGATCGCGAAAGCTACCAGAAAGAAAAGGCCGTAGGTTTGCATCATGGACCGGCGTTATTGGACACGGTCCGACTCAGGCGCGACTTCCGCCGAGTCGATCGCATCCGCGAGCCGTTTCTCCTCGCCGTAATAGCGCGCGCGTTCCCAAAACTTCGGCCGGCCGATGCCGGTCGACTTGTGTCGCCCAATGAGGTTGCCATTGGCGTCCTCGCCGGTGATCTCGTAAACCAGAAGATCCTGGGTGATGATCACGTCACCCTCCATACCCACGACCTCGGTAATGTGAGTGATGCGGCGCGATCCGTCGCGCAGCCGCGCGCCGTGAACGATGACATCGACGGAGCCGCAGATCATTTCGCGAATGGTGCGCGAGGGCAGCGCATAGCCGCCCATGGTGATCATCGATTCGACGCGCGAGAGCGCCTCGCGCGGGCTGTTGGCATGCAGCGTGCCCATCGAGCCATCGTGGCCGGTATTCATCGCCTGCAACAGGTCAAAGGCTTCCGGACCGCGCACCTCGCCGACGATGATGCGTTCCGGCCGCATGCGCAGGCAGTTGCGGACGAGATCACGCATCGTGATCTGCCCCTCGCCTTCCAGGTTCGGCGGCCGCGTTTCCAGCCGAACCACGTGTGGCTGCTGCAATTGCAGCTCGGCGGCATCCTCACAGGTAACGATGCGCTCGGTGTCGTCGATGTAACGCGTGAGGCAGTTGAGCAGTGTCGTCTTGCCTGAGCCCGTTCCGCCGGAGACGAGCGTATTGACGCGGCAACGGCCGACCACCTTGAGGATGTCGGCACCCTCCGCCGAAATCGAACCAAATCTGACCAACTGCTCGAGAGTGAGCTTGTCCTTCTTGAACTTGCGGATGGTGAGCGCTGGTCCGTCCAGCGCCAGCGGCGGCACGATGGCGTTGACGCGCGAGCCATCGGGCAGGCGGGCATCGCAGATCGGCGAAGATTCGTCGACCCGGCGCCCAACCTGGCTGACGATGCGCTGGCAGATGTTGAGCAGTTGCTGGTTGTCGCGAAAGCGGATGCCGGTCTTCTGAATTTTGCCGGCAACCTCGATATAGACCGTGCCAGAGCCGTTCACCATGATGTCGGCGATCTCATCGCGGGCAAGCAGCGGCTCCAGCGGCCCGTAACCGAGCACGTCGTTGCAGATGTCGTCGAGCAGATCCTCCTGCTCGGAGATCGACATGACGATGTTCTTGATCGCGATGATTTCATTGACGATGTCGCGAATTTCCTCGCGCGCGGAATCGGCGTCGAGTTTGGCCAACTGGGCAAGATCAATCGCCTCGATCAGCGCGCCGAAAATCGTGCTCTTGACCTCGTAATAGGATTCCGAGCGGCGCGCGTCGATGGCGCTGGGAATCTGCTGCTGCGGCGATTTCGGCCCGGCATTCGGCTTGCTCGTCGGCGCGCCGATGATGGGCGCGCCAAGTCCGGCGGAGGGAAACGGCGTGCGCCCGCCCTCGGCGGAGGCGGGCGGCGGCGCCGGGACGGCGCTCGGCGGGCTTCCCTTCGGAGCCTGCGACTGCCGCGGCTCGAGGGTTGCAGTAGTTCCTCCAGTGGGACGCTTACCAAACACGACGCAACTCCAACTCGTTTCGCCTAGCCCAGTAGTTTTTCGATCAAGGGCGACAACACGCCTCGAGGCTTCTTCGGTTCGGAACGCCCGGTCAGCAACTGGGCGAGTTCCCTGAACATTTCGGCCGTGCGATGGCTTGCGGAAATCTCGGCGATCATCTGCCCGTTATTGGCCGCGGCGCCGAATACTTGCGGCTCAAACGGAATGATCGCCACCGGATCCTCCTCAAGCGCCTTGGCAAAATCCGCAGCTTTAATCTCTGGCCGCTTGGGAACGCCGACCTGGTTGAGACAGTACAGCGGCCGATGATCGTTTGGCCGGGAGGTCTTCAAGAAATCGTAAATATTCTTAGCATTGCGCAGATTTGCCAGATCGGGCGCGGCGACGATGAGGAGATCGTCGGCACTGATCAGCGTCTGCTTGGTCCAGCCGGCCCACTGATGCGGCACGTCGAGCACGACGCAGGGCACTGTGGCGCGCAGTGAATCGAAGATCGCCTCGAACGCATCGGCGCCGAAATCGTAAACGCGATCAAGCGTCGCCGGCGCCGCCAGCAGGCTCAAATGATCGGTGCATTTCGACAGCAGCCGGTCGACGAACGCGTTATCGACGCGGTCCGGCGAGAACACCGCCTCGGCGATGCCTTGCGGCGGATCCTGGTTGAAATCGAGCCCGGCCGTGCCGAAGGCAAGATCGAGATCGGTGACGACCGAGTCGAGCGAGATATCGTGCGCGATGGAAAAGGCGATATTATGAGCAACCGTTGACGCACCGACCCCGCCTTTGGCGCCGACCACTGCGATGATGCGGCCAACTGGCTTGGCGTCAGGCGCCGAAAACAGGCTGCACACCGAGCGCACGACTTGCAGCGTGCCGACAGGCGCAATCAGGTAGTCGCTGACCCCCCGGCGCACCAGTTCGCGATAGAGCGCGATATCGTTGGTGCGGCCGATAACCAAAACCCGCGTCCCGGCGTCGCAAACCTGCGACAACTGATCGAGACCCGATAGAATGTCATCGCCGCGGCATTCCGATTCCAGAACGATGACGTTCGGGGTCGGCGAGCTTTGGTAGGCCTCGACCGCGGCGGCGAGGCCGCCCATCTGGATGCGCAAATGCGCCTTGGCCATGCGTCGATCCTCGCCTGCCGCTTGGATGGCGGCGGCGGTTTCGACGGTCTCGCAAAATGCCTGCACCGAGATGCGTGGCGCGGGAGCGATCTGTTCCTCGCGGCCGACGACATCGGCGGGAGCGGTTTCCTCCGCCGCTGCTTGATTAGCTTGTGCCATCTGTTCCCATCATCAATTCCCGAGGTCGCTGATCTTGCCCGACGTCGGCGTGGTATTTGCCGGCGCGGTCGAACCCGACACACCCTTGCGATAATCCTCCAGGATGGTCGTGCGCCGCATAGTGTAGGCCGGCGTCTCACTGCGCGGCTGCACCAGGTCGGCAGGATCGGCAACCATCGCCGCAAGATTGTGCTGAGTGGCGCAACCGAAATTCCACGATGGCTGATTTTCGAAATAGTCGCGGTTGAAGCTCGGCCCGATATCCTTGGGCCACACGCCGCAAGGCCCGGCCTGGGCGGCAATCCGCGGATAGCTGATGCGCACCGTGGCCAGAGTACGCTCCGAGACCCGGTAGTTGCGCACGGCCATGCTCTGACGGGGCACGCCCGTGGCTGCCAGGATCGATTCGATCTCGCGCAATGCCTCCGCCGCCGAGCGCGTGTTGCTGCTGCCGACCGGCAGATCGATAATCACGCCGCCGGTCGCTTCATCCTTCCAGGATTGCGCGAACGCGAGCAGCTCCGCGCGCTGCGACGGCGTCAGCGAGCCGCGATTGGCGCCGATAAAGAGTTGGAATGTACGATCCTTCTCGGTGATCGTGATCGGATGGCGCAAGCGGAAATCGGTCGCGACGGGCGGCGAACCTGCAATCTGCTGGTCGGTATTGCAGCCGCAGACCAGCGCCGCGCACCCGGCCGCAAAGGCGGCGCGCAGCAGCAGCCGTGCTCCAGTGCGATCGGCGGTCACAAGGTGCATGGTTCGTCTCCTGAACTACGGCATCAATCGAGGATGAACCCGTATTTGCCGTAATAGTTATCGGCCGGCGGATCGGTCTTTCCGCCGACGCCGTAGATGCGGTTGAAATTACCGAGCAGAACCTGCGCCGGATCGCTCGGGTCGGCGAAACCGTCATCGGGGCGCGAGAGATCCTTCTCCGCGACGGCGCGCACGATATAGGGCGTCACCAGGATCATCAGCTCCGTGCGCTGGTTGATGTAGTCGTTGCTCTTGAACAACGGACCGAGAATGGGAAGCTCCATCAGACCTGGGAAACCGTTGATGTTATGACGCGTGCTGTCCTGAATCATGCCGGCCATCGCCAGCGATCCGCCGGAGGGAATTTCAACCGTGGTGTCGGCTCGGCGCGTGCGGATTGACGGAATGGTCGCCGTCGCCGATGTGCCGGGCTCGGGGATGGTCAGCGAATTGCTGCTGGAAAGGTCGGACACCTCGGTCATCACTTTGAGGCTGATGCGGCCGCCGCTCAGCACGACCGGCGTAAAGTTCAAACTGACGCCGAAATTCTTAAAGGAAATCGACGGCTGGCACGTCACGGGCGCGCCGGGAGTGCTTGAAGTTGCGGAACAGGAGTAGCCGTTAAGGACGGGAAATTGGCCGCCGGCTACGAAAGTCGCGGTCTCACCGGAAATCGCGGTGAGATTGGGCTCGGCGAGCGTGTGGATCACGCCGGCTTGTTCCATGGCCTGCAGCGACGCACTGAGATTTTGCCAGCCGCCGGTAATGCTCGAGCCGCTGAGCGATTGGCCGTAAGCGGAGAACGGATTGGTATTGTTGAAGTTGACGACCGCCGTGCCATAGCCGAGGCTGCCGGAAAGATTGATGCCAAGCTGCTTGACCAGGTCGCGTTCGACCTCGGCGACCGTGACCTTGAGCATGACCTGGTC
Organism: Xanthobacteraceae bacterium; assembly: GCA_030037065.1. Lineage (GTDB taxonomy): Bacteria > Pseudomonadota > Alphaproteobacteria > Rhizobiales > Xanthobacteraceae > BOG-931. Next base: position 11,350 of record JASHRW010000151.1, on the reverse strand, counting down.
GCGGCCGCGAACCACGATGGCGTTGACGATCTTGCTGCCCGAACCGACGGTGTTCGCCGAGCTGTCGTTGAGCAGTCGCACCGCGATATCGTAGGCCTGCTGCGATTCGGCGTCGTTCGCCACCGTGCCGGAGAGAATGATCCCTTGGCCGATGCCCTGGACGGTCACGTCGGAGTCGGGAATCACGTCCTTGATCGCTTGGCGGATACCGTTGAGATCGCGCGTCACCGCGATATCGAAGCCGGCGATCTGCCTACCGCTGGCGTCGAAGAAGAAAACGTTGGTTTGGCCGACGGCGATGCCGATGATGTACGCGCGGCGCGACGAGCGCACCACGGCGTTGGCGATTTTCGGATCGGCGACGAGCACGTCCTTGATGTCGGCGGGAAGATCAATCACCACCGATTTGCTCACTCCGAGCGTCACCGCACGCGAGCTGCTGTCGCTCGCGGCGACCCGGATGATCTGTACCGGCGGCGCGCCGACTGACATATCGCCGGCAACGGCTGCGCTATCTGCGACAATCCATGGCACGATGAGAGCCACGAGAGCCGCCGCGCGGATCACTGTCCTTGCTGCCATGAGTGCTGCCCCCTCGGTGCGCGTCATTGGGCCACCGTCGCCGTCGTGCTTACGCCGAAGCGCACGGCGTAGATTGATCCCGTCTTGCCGTGCTCGTCACCGCCCTCCGGGGTTGAGGACTGCGAGTCGACCAGACTGCGCAGCGACAGCGAAAGCGAGCCAAGTTGACGCGCGCCCGCGAGCGTTTCCGCCTGCTGCGGCGTGAGTTCAACAGTGACTGTTTTGCCCACGACGACTTTTTGGCCGCTCTTCTCCTCGACCGTCTGATCCACCGCCAGCACGCGCACATTGCGCAAAATCGTATCGGTGACGATCTTCTCGATTCCGTTGACTCTTTCGGCTTGCTTGTCGTGTCGCGTCAGCAGGATATCGACATGATCCTCTGGAAGGATGAAGCCGCCGGCGCTGCTGTCCGGCGCGATATCCATCGCCACCGCGCGCATGCCCTTCGGCAGGATCGCGGCCAGAAAACCCGAGCCCTTGGCGAACACCACCATGGGATCATAAATCGGCTGTCCGGCGGCGACCGGCACCCGCACGATGGAGCCGGTGAATTGCGTTACGGCGTCCGGGCGGCCCGGCTTCGTGATGAAGTTTCCGTTCGCCGAAGCCTTCGGCCAGGTCTGCCAACCGATATCGTTGGCGCCGATGACTTGGCCCCTGTTGAGATTTGTCTTGGCGACCAGGACGTCAACGGTCTCAAGCTGCACGACCGGCGCCGGGGCGGGCGCCGGATTGTGAGAGTGACTCGCGAGATAAGCGGCGACGCCTCCGGCGACAACGGCGATACCGAGTACAACGAGACGCGCGGGTTTCATTACGCTTCACTTCCAAAATGACGCTTCGGCGCCGAGCGCCGGTATCGCTGGATTTCACCAGCTAAACGTCAAAGCATGGTTAATGAGGCGTATCTAAATCGCGTTAATCTTGCGTTACTCGCGCATCTGCGGCGGGGCGCTGAACTTCACTTCAAAAGCCGCGCGCAGTCATCCATCCGGTATGCGGATAAACGAGAAGCGCCGCGGCGGCGAGCGCAATGCCGTAGGGAACGCCGCCGCCGCGGCGATGCAGCCGCTCGATCCACTCGCGGCCGGCAAGCATGGCCGGCAGCGGCAGCAGGCGAAACTGAATCAGAGCCAACGTCAGGCCGCCGCCGAGGAGCGAGGAATAGATCAGATAATCGAACAGATGAGCGAACCCGAACCAAAGCGCGGTGGCCGCCGCTAGCTTGGCGTCCCCGCCGCCGATCCAGCCGCAGCTAAACAGCACAAAGGCAACGACGAGCACTGCGGCGCCCGCGCCGAAGTGCCACGCCATCTCGGTTGCGGGCATTCCGGCCATGACCGCGAGGGTGACGAAACCTCCGACCAGAAGCAGCGAAATGCGATTGGCGATCGTCATGGTAAACAGATCGCTCGAAGCGGCAAACGCCATCGTGGCCGGAAATAGCGTCAATGCGATGGCTTCGCTTAGCATGGCCATAATTGCTCTCTGGCGGCAGGCTTATCCCAGGCAAGTTGACGGGCGGTTAGCCGGGTCCGCATAGCGAAAAGGCTCCGGCGCATCACCGGAGCCCTCTCGTAGCAGAGTCGAGACGCCGCTTACTTGAGGGCGTTGGAAACACTGCTGAAGGTGTTCTTCAGGTTGGTGCCGAGGCCCTGGACGACGGCGATGATCGCAACCGAAATGCCGGCGGCGATGAGACCGTATTCAATGGCCGTGGCGCCAGACTGATCCTTCACGAAACGTGACACAAGGGTCTTCATGTTGGCTCCTTAGGGTCGACACGGGGCTGTCTGAGCGTGACCAACGGTCTTTTCTGACCATTTGGATCGGGCGGAAGCTAGCAACGAGAAATTTCGGGCTAGTTAAATCAATCAATTAAACAAGCGCATTTCTGGCCATTCCGCGATGTAGTTAACGCGGTATTTCGTCATCACGATGAGCGCCGGGTATTGCACATCAGGTGAACTGCTGGTGCCGTGTTGCTGTGCAAAGTCTTTGCTATATGCGCTCATGCATGTTTGCCTGATGATCGCCGACGGATTTGAAGTTTCCGTTGCGAGAGCGACCGCGCCGCCGAATCTTGGATGCGCTTTAGCGAACACGGATTACACATTACGCGTCAATCGGTACGAATACTCTTTAAGCATTTAGGAAGACAATTGCGGTCAAGAGTGCCGAACCAATTTCCAACGCGGCGGCGCGCTTCAAGCTCGCGATAGCCGTGCCGATGGACACGGAGTCCTTCGATGAAAAGCGCTCTCAAGTCCGGGTTTCGGCTCGGCGCCCGATTGCAGCGCCTCCGCTCTCTCCTCGGCGCCTTTAGACTGAACAAGCGCGGCAACGTGGCGATCATCACGGCGCTGACGGCGATTCCGCTGGTCTGCGCCGTCGGCTGCGTGGTCGACTACTCGATGGCCTCGCTGGTCAAGACCAAGCTGCAGGCGGCGGCTGATGCCGCGAGCCTGGCGACCGTGTCCGTCAACTCTTCCGTCGTTTCGACCGCGCAAGGTATGAGCGGCAGCGGAGCCATTTCCGGCGGTTCGACCGCCGCGATCAATTACTTCAATGCAAACTTGAGCTCGGCTCCAGCGAACAAGGGCTACACGAGTCTGACTTCTTCGGCCACCGTCAGTAAGAGTGGACTGGTGCTGACGGCAACCATCTCCTTTACGGCGCAGGTTCCTACCTTCTTCATGGGAATCATCGGCTACAAGAACATCGCAATTTCCGGCTCATCGACGGCGAGCTACTCGCTGCCAGCCTACATCAATTTCTATCTCATGCTCGACGTTTCCGGCTCGATGAGTTTTCCCTCGACCGCGAGCGAGCAGGCCAGACTGATGGCCGTCAATCCAGATAACCTCGGCGAGTATCCAAACGGCTGTCAGTTCGCCTGCCACTTCACCGCCCAAGGGGCTTGCTCGCAGTCGAACCAAGGTCCCTACCCGGCCGAAGGTCACAGTTACAGTGGCTACGTGCCGAACCCGTCCCCGGGCGGATATTGCCAAGGATTTACTATTTCCCGCCTGGGAACGACCCCTGCGACCTTTACCAGCGGCACCAATTCAACCAATGGCATGGATGTAAATTGGACGAATACGCCGGTTTCAACCTGCTCGACCGCGGGAACGACGTCTTGCATTCAACTGCGCGCCGACGCGGTGGGCTACGCAGTCAACGCGCTGCTCTCGCAGGCGAGCGCCACCGAAACCAGCGATAACGTGAGCAATCAGTTCCAGGTGGGGCTGTTTCCTTTTATCCAAAACCTCTGCACCTCCAGTGCCAGTAGCAGCAACTCCTGCTCCGTTGGTCTGACCACAAGTCTCACCGGAAGCACGATCACCAACTTTGCCGCAGACCTGGCGAATCTCTTGGATACCGGCCAGAATGCGACGCTTGGATCCGGCGGCACGCATTTCGAGAATGCTCTCTCAGAGATGAATACTTTCATCTCTTCGGTCGGCACCGGAGCGAGCGCGTCCAACGCGCTGCCCTACGTCTTCATCGTCACCGACGGCTCGCAAGACTATCAAACTCAGTGGAACGGGAGCTGGAGCTCGCAGAATTGGTCATCCTCCGCAAACGTGCCGTATCAAAACTCGGCGACGGTCCTGCCCACCTATAGTCCAAACGACCAAACAGTCGGTCCTAACACCACGAATTACTGCACGACGATGAAAAACCGCGGTATCACCGTCGCAATCCTCTACATCCCTTACACCGCAATCTCATATCCAAATTCAAGCTTCGCCAGTAACGAAGACGGCTATGCCAACGCCAATATCCCAAATATTCCGGCTGCTCTTCAGAGCTGCGCATCGCCCAACTTTTTCTACACCGCGAACACACCGGCGGACATCCAGAGCGCGCTGGTGACGATGTTCGAGCAGGCCGTGAGCACCGCTCACATTACGAATTAGTCGACAAACTGGTCGTCCGGCCGCCGAAGACTCCGCACCGAGCGCAAACCGGCGGCCCTCGCAGCGCGGCATACTATCGCCACGCGCCCGCGTCGGTGATGTCTAGACGTTTAGGTTCACCGCAATCACCGGCGCGAATAGGCCCAGCATGGACGCGTAAAGCGGCCGACCGGGCGGATCTCGCGCACGCTGAGGGAGGCCGCACGTGCTTGCTGCTTGCCAAAGCCTCGTGCAGCCACGAGCGGGAGAAACAGTGCGCACTTCGCCGGACGGGCGATCGTTCCTAACGCACCGATCGATGTTGAAACGGGGCGGTTGATTCAAACATCGGCTGAATTCGTGTAAGACCGGGTTATGGCACAGCGGCGCGGCAATGCCGGCCGTCAATCCCCACGAAATGCGGCATTATCAACAGTCGAAGCCGAAGAGGATACACAACAAGCCGCCGGACCCGCCTGAGCCCCCCGAGCCCCAACCGCTACCGCCGGAACCCGAGCTACCACTGCCGGAACCGGAGCCGCTCGAACCGGAACCGCTGGAACCGGAACCGCTCGAACCGGAACCGCTGGAGCCCGAGCCGCTTGAGCCGGAGCCGCTGGAGCCCGAGCCGCTTGAGCCGGAACTGGACGAACTGGTCGCGCATGAGGTGACGCTCCCCGGCAGATACAATATGCACTCGCTGCTTCGCGGGGTCACATAAAGGCTGTCAGAAAGGTTGAGCGTGCTTGGCGTGAAATAGCCGAATAGCGGCGTGTAGGTGTAGCTCACCTGACCGTAGATCAGGAAACAAGGATAAGAATTGCAGGTGGAAAACCCCGACGGAATGGTCACGGTCGACCCCTGCGTGAGCGCTGTGCCGTTTAGCGAATAGCTCCAGCTCACAGTGGCATTGCTGCTGCTGTTGACTGCTATTTGCGAAACCGTGACGACGGCCGGCGAGCTCGAATACGGAGAGAGCATGACGGCCGTCGCTCCGACTATCGAAGTCATGTCCGCGGATTGGATGGTCGTGTACTGATTGGTGATGGCATCCAGCGTGTAGGTCGCCGCACGCACCTTCATGTAGAGGGCGATCGCTCGTCCGCCGTCCACCGACGCCAGGAACATGAGCACGAGGACCGGTAGAATAATTGCGAATTCGACCGCGGCGATGCCTCGCCGCGCCGCAACAAAGCGCCGATATTTTCGCGCGGCCGCCGCGATCATCAATAGGGCTCCACGCGAAAGGCGGAGACGCCCATCATCTCCACGTGACCGTTGCCGAGATTGGGGAGCACATAACCGAATGGCCCGCTGATGATCGGCCACTGATAAATGAGCTGCACGACCATGACGTCGCCCGGCGTCCCGGTATTGTAGGACCACGTGTTCGTGACCTGCCCTTGACTATTGAACGTCAGTGTCGGCGACGACGCATTGGCGCTGCTGAAATCCGTATAGGTTTGTACATTGACCATGAGCGAGCTGCAGGTGAACAATGCGCTCACCATCGGACAGACATCGCTTTCAAACTGACTCTGCGTCGTATTGCTGTTTTGCGCTTGCCCGGTCATGAATAGCCGGCCCGCTTCCACCGCCGCGTTCTGCAAAACTTGCTGCGCGAACAGAAAGAGGGTCACTTCCAAAATAGCAAGCAGCGTGGCCAGGAAGGGCGGGGCGATTAAGGCGAATTCGACGGCCGTCGCAGCTTGCCGCGTGCGGGAGAAACGACAAATTTCCTTCGCCAGACGCCCAAAACAGGATGCGCAGTTTCGGAACATACTCTGCCTGTCGCTCTTCCGCCGGGCTGCAACGTGCAAGGTCGAGCTGATTCAAAAAAACGCCGATAAGCATGCTCCAAAAGACGTAAATTATCCTTCTGCGATGTTGCAGAATCTCGGACGCGATCTCGCTTACACGATTAAATAATCATTTACCCACAGCCATTTGCTGGAATTTCGTCGACTGCACATCATTCACAGCGCATTAAGGGCTTGCCGGATATCTGCAGATATGCCGCCGCGCGGCTTGGGGACCGAGCCGCTGCGCCGTCCGATAATTGCTTGCATACGATGCAGAGTCTGCATCGCAGAACATGGCACCCGGTATGAAAGAAGATTTGGCCGCTCTCGTCGTCACCGCCGGCGAAACATTGATGAAAAACGTCCCGATCTCGATCGGGATGGCGGCCGTGTTCACCATCCTCACTTGGTTCTGGGCCTGCAATCCGGGCCGCTCGTGGTGGCACAAGCGCGACCTGGTGACGGACCTGTGTTATTGGTTTTTCATCCCGGTGATCACACGCTTCCTACGCATCGGCCTTCTCATCGTGGCCGCGGCGATGGTGTTCCAAATTACGACCGCACCGGGCCTCGTTGCATTCTACGAAAACGGACACGGCCCCCTCGCTACGCTGCCGCTCGTCGCCCAAGGCATCATATTCCTCATCGGCGAAGACATTATTCTGTACTGGACCCATCGCTGGTTTCACGGCGGCAAGATGTGGAAATATCACGCCGTGCACCATTCCTCCGAGGAGCTGGAATGGATTTCGGCGGCGCGCTTTCATCCGATCAATCTGTTTCTCGGCAGCGTCGCCGCCGACGTTGTCATGCTGTTCGTCGGCGTCTCGCCCAACGTGTTCCTGGTGCTGGGGCCCCTGACGATCGCACATTCGGCGTTCGTGCACGCCAATCTCGACTGGACGCTGGGGCCATTCAAATACGTCATCGCCAGCCCGGTGTTCCATCGCTGGCATCACACCGCAGCCGATCGCGGCGGCGAGAAAAACTTTGCCGCCACTTTCCCGATCCTCGACGTCATATTCGGCACGTTTTACATGCCGGCGGGAGAGCTGCCGGATCATTACGGAATTGCCGACCGCGCTTTCCCGGAAAGCTTCGGTGCCCAGCTCGTCCATCCGTTTACCCAATAATGCCGCCGCTCGTTTGACGGTATTTTGCCGTCATCGTTAAGGAAACGTCACCGCCGCGTAAGCCAACCGGCGACGTTTGCCGCGGGAATTTGCGGTTCATTCACCAATTTGCAGTCAATTAGCCCTGTGCGCGTACCGCGCTTTGGCTGTCTTATCCGCGTAGCGTATCGGAGAGTTTCGATGACGGATGTGTGCGTGCGAGGCCGTGCCGCCTTGAGGCCGATCATCTGGCTCGCAGTCAGTCTCTTCGCCGCCGCCCTGGCGGCGCCGGCTTCTGCGGCCCCGCCGATCCCCGTAGAACTCGATCGCGCCGCGCTCATCAAACTTCCCGAACGGACGGCGACCGTCGTGGTCGGCAATCCGCTCATCGCCGACCTCTCGATCCAGCCGAACGGCCTCGCCGTGATCACCGGCAAGGGCTTCGGGGCGACCAACTTTATCGTCCTCGACAAGGAAGGCGCCGTGCTGGCCGAGCACACCGTCGAGGTGGTGGGTCCGGTCGATCCCACTGTTGTCGTCTATCGCGGTGCCAAGCGCGAGACTTATAGCTGCACGCCCGAATGTTCGCCCCGGATCACGCTGGGCGACGATTCGCAATACTTCAATCAGACAATCTCCGAGAGCGGTTCGCGCAACAGCCAAGCGCTCGCCGCCGCAAGCTCGCAGCAGCACTGAGGACGCAAAACCGCGACCTCATGCCGGCACTGCGTGGCTCGATGGAATCGGCAGCGCCGTCGTCGATTTGATCTTCTCCATGGCGAAGCGCGACGTGACGTTCTTCAGCGGCACGGCGGCGATCAGCCGCTTATAGAAGCCGTCGAAGCCGGCAATATCGGGCACCACGACGCGCAGCATGTAATCGACATCGCCCGCCATGCGGTAAAACTCCATCACCTCCGGCATGGCGCCAACCACCTTGGCGAAGCGATCGAGCCATTCCTGCGAGTGATCGCCGGTCTCGACCGAGACGAAAACCGTCACCCCTAATCCGATGCGCTCCTGATCGACCAGAACGACGCGCTTTTGAATGACGCCGTCGGTCTCGAGCCGCTGAATGCGCTTCCAGCATGGCGTCGACGACAGTCCGACACGGGTGCCGATTTCGGCCACCGAAAGCGCGGCATTATCCTGCAGAACCGCAAGGATTTTTCGGTCTATGGCGTCCATAAGAATATTCTTTCAATCGAAAGGCTATCGCGAGATTTACATAGAATAATATTCCAATCAAGCCGGGACTTGGCCTGGTCGCTCTCGCCCTCCGCAAGGACTTAAAGCCCGCGCCAATATCGCCCGCCGCAATCAACGCACCGAAATGAGGTCCGGGGGCTCCGCCAATAGCGCCTCGACTTCGGCGCGTGCCGGCATGCCGGCACCGCCGCCCAGCCGGGCGCATTTGAGGCCGGCGACGGCGGCGCCGAAGCGCAGCGCTTCGACCTCGCTCTTGCCCTCGGCAAGCGCCAACGCGAAGCCGCCGTGCAGGGCATCACCGGCAGCGAGGGTGTCGACCGCGCGAACGGCAAACACCGGCACGCGACGCGGCCTGCCATCCTGCAGATAGACGATGTCGTCAGGCCCGTTGCTCACCGCCAGGAAGGCGTCAGTCTTTTGCGCGATGCATGCGAGCCCGTCCGCAAGATCAGCGCGTCCGGTGGTCGCGCGCAAGCATTCGGAGGAGAAGATCAGGTGCGTGGCGAGACGAAACAGCGGATCGTCTGCGAAAGTGGGACGGTCACCGTCGACGACGACGCGCAGGCCGCGGCGGCGCGCCGCCGCGCAAATCGGCGTGACAAACGCCGGATAGCGGTTGTCGGCGAGGACGATATCGGCTGCCGCTACCAGAATCTCCGGACCGGTCGGCGTCACCGCGGCGACGCGCTCGTCGCGATAGGTGACGATCATGCGGTCGCCACGCGCATTAATGAAGATCGCCGACAACGCCGTGGCAAGGCCGGCGACCCGCTGGCACGCGCCATAGTCGACGTTCTCACGCGTGAGCGCGGCCAGCACCCGGTCGCCATTGTCGTCCGCTCCCGGAGGGCCGCCCATCGGCCCGGCGAGTGCCGCATTGCCGCCCAGCCGCGCGATGGCCACCGCCGCGTTCGCCGCACAGCCGCCATTGACGGCGAAGAAATCCTTGGCCTGCACCTTGCCGTCGGGTTGCGGAAATTCGTCGACGCAAAACACTTCGTCGAGCACGATGATGCCGGCGCACAGCACGCGCGGCGTTTTTGCTCCGCGCGCCTCAGCGCAGGACATCGGCGCCGTCCTCGACATAGCGGCGGATGATATGGTGGGCGATGGCGTGCGGCACTGTTGCAGTCAACCCTTGTGGATGCTTGCGCAGGAGCATCAGCGCCAGTTCCTCGCGATCGAACCAGCGCGCGTCCTCGAGCTCGCCGTGGTCCACGACGATCTTGTCGGACAGAGCCTCGGCGTGGCAGCCGATCATCAGCGACATCGGGAACGGCCAGGGCTGCGAGGCGAAATAATTGACGCGCCCGCAAACGATGCCGACTTCCTCTAGCACCTCGCGGCGCACCGCCCCTTCGATCGTCTCGCCCGGCTCGATGAAACCAGCGAGGCACGACCACATGCTCGCCGCAAAGCGCGGCGAACGCCCGAGCACGCAGCGCTCGTCGGCAATCGGCAGCATGATCGCGACCGGATCGGTGCGCGGGAAATGCTGCACCTTGCAGGACGGACAATCGCGCCGCCAGCCGGCTTCCAACACGCGCGTCGGCGTGCCGCAATTGGGACAGAAGCGATGCCGCGCGTGCCAGCCGAGCAGCGCCTTGGCTTCGGCGAGCGGCGGCAGATGCTCTGCATCGACCAGCCCGCGCACCGAGATGGTGCGCAGGTCGGTGAGCTGGAGATCGCCGCGCGTCTTCAGCGGCTCGGCCGCGGCCGGATCAAGGCCGAGGCCGAAGCGCGGCGCGCCGTCCATCAGCCCGAGAAATATGGTCTCGCGGCCGCCCGCGAACGCGCGCGCCTCGTCCGCCGCGAACAGCGGCTGCAACGCGCCTGATTTTTTCATCAGCACAAGCTCGCCGCCGATCAGATAAAATCCGGCGCGCGGGTCACTCGCGAATTTCGTCAGCGCCGCCTCGTCGCCGCGCAGCGAGGCGGAGCGGTCGATGCGGCTCGCCGTATAGCCGAGATACGGTGGCGGGCCGAGATCGGGGCGGGGAGTCACGCCTCACTCGGCCGCTTCGCGCAACGGCCGCGGATAGAACCAATCGTAAAGCTCCGGCCGCTGCCATTGCGGCCCCAGCACACCCTGTTTGGCGGCGCAGTTCTGCGACGAGCCGACCTCGTCGCGAGTCGCCCGCAGGTGGCGCACGCGCTCAATGTCGACGTCGACGATGCTCAATCCTGCCGCCGTGCTCTCGAACAAAATCCGCTCGGGCGACGCGACCATGGCGAGACCGCGTTCGCCGTGATGGAACAGATTCTGTGTGGTCACGACCAGCGCCAGATTCTCGATGGCGCGCGCCCAGATCAGCGTGCGCCAAGTCGCCCATAGAAGCCGCTTGTCGGTGCCGGCCGGCATGAAAATGAGTTCGGCGCCGCGCAAGGCGAGCGAGCGCGCCACTTCCGGCATATAAACCTCGCTGCACATGGCGAGCCCGACCTTGCCATGCACAGTATCGAACACCGGGAATTCGCTGCCGGCGACGTATTTGAATTCCCAAGTCGGCCCGCCCGTATAGATCCACGGTCCGTTCGGATGCGTGCGCCGGTAGCGCGCCGGCACCCGGCCGTCAGGGTAGGCCATGACAATGAGGTTGTGCGCGGTCGCCGCCTTGCGGTCGAGCGGTTCGATGGTGCCGAACACCACGTGGACGCTGTGCGTCGCCGCCGCCTCGGCCAGTGCCGGCACTGGATCGAAATTTGCCGGCATGCGCCACGGCCCCGGATAGGTTTCCGG
>JASHRW010000150.1 GCA_030037065.1 Xanthobacteraceae bacterium | reverse complement strand
GAGCGCGCCCGCAGCGCTTTCAGGTGGCAACATCTGAGGGTTTGGCGCGCGCCGCGCCCGCAGCGCGTTCGGCCGGTAACGACCGAATGTGTGGCGCGGCTCTTGACGACGCGCCTTCCGGCGCTCCGCCTCCCTTCTTTATTGGTGGGAGGTGAAAAGTTTGAGCAAAACTCGGTGCGAATCAAAAATCGCGCCGCGGGAACGAGAGTCTATTTTCACCTCGCCCCGCGCGCGGGGAGAGGTCGGATTGCGAGCGCAAGCGAAGCAATTCGGGTGAGGGGGCACCGACGCAATGCAGGGCTACGAGGTTGAAATGTGCCGCGACACCCCCTCATCCGGCTCGCGGCATTGCCGCTCGCCACCTTCTCCCCGCACGGCGGGGAGAAGGAAGCGATGCGCGCCGCGAGAACGGGAATACTTGATTTGCCTCTCCCCGGTGGGGAGAGCATAGGCGTCCTTCGGACGCCGTTCTTAGTGCCAAGAACGGCGATGCAAGGCATCGGCTATGCTTGTGAGCGGAGCGAGCAAGCCGGGTGAGGGGGACCTGACTATAATGTTTTTCTCCCCCTCACCCGGCTCGCAGCTAACGCTGCTCGCCGACCTCTCCCCGCCGGGGAGAGGTGAAGTGGAGAGTTGTGCAAACAAAAAGCGCAGCGCGAGAACGAGGATCTATTTCTTCCGCCCCTGCGATAGCGGGGAGGGATGAAGATATGCGGCGCGAGGAAGGTGGCGGGGCGTGAACGATGTTGCTGTTGACAAGGACGTCCGCGGCGCAACCGTCAATTCGTCATCAGGCGGAAACGCAGCGTGGTGGCGCCGACAAAATCAACTTCGTCCCCTTGTCGGTGCCAGCCGGTCACCTGCGAAAGCTGGGCCAGCAGATCGGCGTCACGGCTGATCTGATCGGCCGTGCATTGCGACGGCAGCGCCGTGGTCGGGACGATGCTGATCGTATCGCCGGCAACATTCGCCGAGCCACGCGCGCTTGCGCACCACAGATAGAACGAGGCGTCGCCGCTTGCCTCGATCTCGACCATGGGCACGCGCTTGGATCCGGGCAGCGGCTGGGCGTCGAGCACGAGTTCACTGCCGAATGGGAACGACATTTCGGTTGCAAATGCGGGCAGCAACGAGCCGGCAAGAAAGGCCAACGCGAAACACAGGGCCGAACGCCGGCGCAGCAACAGCATCGTCGTCTCCGAAAGGCAAATGGAGGAATGGCGGATCAGCGAAGGCAATAGCTAATGAGCGCCGGAAAATCCAGTGCGCGGCATCCGGAGGCTGCCATGCGTGCGTGGCCCGCTCTGTCCGCAAAAAAGCGCGGCGCCGAGATGCAATGGGGCCGCTCACGCGGCCCCGTTGTCACGAGCGAAACGGCCCATCAGGCGTGCGGCGCCAGCACCGCAATGTTCGGGAAGAACAAGTAGCAGGCCACGCCGATGATCACGAGATACACCAAGAGCACGATGCACCAGCCGAAATTATGGCGAATGACCGCGCCTTCGTTGCGCACGAACTTGGTGGTCGACACGCCGACGCTGGCGGTCTGCGGCGCGATCGGCTTGCCGATCTCGGCGCCGACCGAGTTGAGCGACGGCAGGAGCAGCACGGGGAAGCCGAGCAGCTTGCCGACCAGTGCCTGGAACGCGCCGAACATGGCGTTGGTCGAAGTATTGCTGCCCGACAGGGCCACACCGATGAAGCCCAGGATCGGCACCACGATGATGAAGGCCGGGCCGATCTTGGAGAAGGCGCTGGCGAGAGAACCGGCCATGCCCGAATAGTTGAACACGTAGGCGAGGCCGAAGATGAATACGCCGACGAGGCAGGCGCCCCACATCTGCGACCAGGTCTTCCTCCAGATCTCGCCGAGCTGCGTGCCGCTCACGCGCAACAGCAGCGCGACGATGATCCAGGAGGCCAGGATCGCCGTGCCGGCAACGAACGGCGTCCAGTTGAACACCGCGCTGATGGTGGTGGCGGTCGCCCCGGTCTTGATCGCCGAAATGGCCGAGACGGCATAGTGAAGCACGACAACAGACGGCAGATGCGACCAGGGGCCGGTCCAGGCCACAACCACGACGACCAGAACGGCGATCGGCAGCCAGGCCGTAAAGATTTCCCCACCGGTCAGGCCGTGCGCCTCCGCCCTGGTGTCGCCGGTTGCCGGCCCCCCGCCATAGGCGAGCACCTGCGCCGGCCTCCAGACCTTGAGCAGGATCAACAGTACAACGAAGCACACGATCGAGCCGATCACGTCGGGAAGATAGGGACCGAGATAGACCGCAGTCGGCAATTGGCCGGCGATGTAGCCGAGCGAGCCGACAACGGCGAGCGGCCACGCCGACCACATGCCCCGCCTGCCGGCGACGAGGTAGAGCAGAATCCAAGGCGGCAGCAGCGCCAGGATGGCGACGATCTTGCCGACGGAAGCCGAATAGATCGGCAGCAACTGGACAAAATTCATACCGAACACACCAGCGGTGACGGTTGCCAGTGCGATGATCGGCGCTCCCAACGCGCCATAGGAGACCGGCGCGTTGTTGGCGATGGCGGCAACGCGGACGGCATCGAGATCCGGGATGCCGATCGCGATCAGGATCGGCGCGACGAAGGCCCACGGATAGCCGAAACCGACCAGCCCTTCGAGCAATGCGCCGAACGCCCAGGCAAACAGAATCGTCTGCACGCGCACGTCGCGCGTGCCTTGCTGCACCAGCCAACGCCGCAGCTTGTCGAACGCGCCCGTGGCAACCAGCGTATTGAACAGCATCACGCCCCAGAACGTGATCCAGTCGACGTTCCAGACGCCGGTGGCGGAGCCGTAGACGTAGGCGAGCGCACCGTCGCCGACCGGCATTTTCCACACCCATATGGCGAGCAGATAAGTGACGATCGAACCGATCAGCACCGCGAGCCAGGCCGACATGCGAAAGCCGGCGAGCAGAACGAGCAGCAAAACAACCGGAACAAGCGCGACCAACCAGGTCAGAAACAGATTTCCGGTTGGATCTAGAATTTGTGTGAACATGGACAGTCCCTCCCCCGCGTGGAACCGTTTGGCGTTCTATTTTCGGCGCCCGTGCGCCGAACGCGCCGCTCAGAATGCCCGTTCCAGTGCCGCGAATAAAGAACGTTTTGACGCTCACCACTTAAAATCATGGGCGAAGCGGATTGTTTGTGATTTCGTTGCATCGCACTGTCAGAAGACGCCGCCGGACTCGCGCGGCTTTGGCGCTGTTGCGACCGCAGCGCACAATAAAATTCAGATCGGTGCAATGCGGAATCGGGCGCGCGCCGAGGAATTTGCGCGCGCACAAAGGCGGATAGCAGCGCGTTGCAAATAAAACGGGCGGCAGCGTTGCCGCTACCGCCCGCGAGCTTAGGTTTGTTGATCGAAGCTATTTCAGATTGGAATTGAAGTCGATCGAGGCCGAGAGCTTGGCGACGAAGGCGGCACTGCACCAGTTGGTGCCCAGACCATTGAGGTTTTGCGCCGTGATGTTGGCCGGCGAGAAGGTCGCATTTTCTGCGCTGGTGAACGCATTGCACTCCGACCGCGATAGGTTGGTGTCGTAGTAACGCAAGTCGAGCGTCAGCACCTTCCAGGTAAAGCCGACGCCAAGATCCCAATTGGCGTAGCTGGTGTACTGAGTGAATCCGTAGAACGCATCGCTGGTGCCGAGATCCCAGTAACCAATGTCACCCGACGCGTACATGCCGAGGCCGTTCTGGAACCAACTGGACGGCGCCGTGAACGTCACGTTGCCGGTCGAGTACCAGCCCCAGGCGCCGGTGTTGACCACCGACGGTGAGTAATATTCCTGAACGCCCGCGGCCCATTGGTCGTTGAAGGTGTAAGTCGCCTTGGCGTACACTTCATAGAAGCTGTCGTCGGCCTTGGTTACGTTTCCGCCAAGCGGAGCTACAGATACCAGCTCCGTCGGCGGCACGAACGGGCCAGAGAAGTTTCGGTCGCACAGCGCTGCAACCGGGCTGAAGCAATTGCCGCCCGGGTAGTAGTATTCCCAGAAGCCGAAATCGAGCGCGAGCTTGTCGAAGGTCGGTCGCACGCCGAAATAGGCGTCAATCTCTGCAGCCGCATTATTCGGAAAGTCGATGCTCTCGCCTGAAAGGCCGGCGTAACCCTGGAAGTTGGGATTGAAGTTATAACGCCATTCGAACCCGCCTTGCGTCGAAGGCTTATGGTCCGATTGGGTGATGCCGCGGAAGTTATAGTCGGACATCAGCGCCGTGGTCACAACGATATCCCATGGCGAAGGTGGCGGCGGTGGCGCTGGCGGCGCTTTGGTCGACATGTCGGCGGCAAAAGCCGACGTGGTGGCCAAGCTGGCCGCAACAATAATTGAGTAGGCGATTTTATTCATGACTTGCCCCTTATCCCCACGCCTGCATGCGCGCGGCTGTTCCCCGACGAGGACCGGATACAGACCTACAGACCTGATTGCCGCGTTCCCGAAGCGCGACCTACAACGATAATTTCAATTGCTGTCTTGAATCAGCCAAGATCAATTCTCGCGCAACTGCCGCTTTTTTATGCGATTCCACGCAGTTAGCCGCCGTCAACGATGGTTTATTCAGATGTGTGGCGCGCGGGACACACTTGCGCGCCCATCCCGCTACCGCCACCTGAAAGTATCCACAGCTTATAACAAACCTGCCGGAGATCGAATCATGCAAGCCAGCGTTGACGGCCAAGTCGTTGCCCAGAGCAACGACATCGTCGAATGCCAAGGATATCAATATTTTCCGCGCGCGGCGGTACGCCTGGATTTGTTGGAAAAGGCAGAAAAGACCGCGGACGATCACGCCTGCCCGCACGGTGTCCAGTTCTACGACGTGATTATCGCCGGCAGGCGCCATTCTCGCGCTGCCTGGTCGTACGAAGCGCCGCAGCCGAAGATGCGCCAAGTCGCCGACCGATTTGGCTTCTGGCAGGACGTCGAGGTCAGATAACCGAGTAGCTTACGCTGCCGCCTTCTTGCGGTTCGCCTCCAGCCGGGAATCCACCAGAGCCACTGTGGCGTCGAGGACCGGGTTGCTCAGCCCCCTCTGCTTGGCGATGAGTTGGACGAGCTTGTCGGCGCGTTCGATGAACGGGGCGCCATTCTGCAGTGCGCGCGCGGCCGATGCCGGGCGGGTCAGGGACTGCGCAGCGGCGGCGTATTTCTCGAACGGCACCAGATCGCCCGGCTTGGCGCCGAGTTTGACGCACAGGTCATTGACGAAATTATAGACCGAGCGCGCGGTTTCGATGTCGCTGTGTACCGCCTCCTGCGCGGTGCGCATGCCGTCCTTGGTGACGCAGCGGTAATTGCCTGCGCACAGCATTGCCCACTTGGCGAGCGGCACGAAGATCGACTCATAGACCTTCAGCTTGACCGGCAGCTCGATTTTGCCTTCCGGCGTGTCGAAACGCGCGGCTTCAACGTCCTTCTCGAGGTTGCGCACGATCTGCGTCGATTTTTCGTCGTCGAAGCGCGCGCATTTGAAATTTGTCGGCAGCGTGACCACGAGCTCATTGGCCTTGCCGTCGGGCGGACGGATAGCTTGCGGATCGGGGCTGTTCAGCGTGATGGTTTTCGGATCGAACGAGTCCCAAACGCGCGGGTCGGTGTAGGCTGCCTCCAGCGCCTTGTAGTCCAGGCCGGGAATGCGCTTGATGTAAGCCAACGGCGGCATGTTCATGATCGACATGCACGGCACGCGCGACTTGGCGACAGCATCGAGCAGCTCGCGCACCCCGGACGAGCGGTATTGCGGCTCCTGCATGCACAGCCCGACGAGGTCGTATCGCTTGGGATCGACGCCGGTCGCCGGACCGGCCGTCACCTTGCCGGGAAGCTTACGCGACTGCAAAAGCACCGGGTCCTTGCGGCCGCGCACCGGCAATCGCACGCTGAAGCCTTCGGCATTGATCAGGTCGGCTTCCGCAGGCAAGCAAACCAAGTGGATCGAATGGCCGCCAAACAGGAGTTTTGACGCCAGCAGCGACCCATAGGATGCGCCCATAAGCAGGATATTGTAGGTCGGCATAACGCACCTCCTTGACGGCAACACGGCCGCAATTCACCGGTCCTGCACAGGACCTTCCTGGCTATCGGCCGCGGAAACGCCGTCGTCCGCCCGATGTCCCTCGATGGCCATAAGGCTATTGATCCAGAAGCGATGATGCAATGCGGCCGATAACGCGCGCCTCGGGCAGCGCAAACGCCGCAGCCTGGGCTGCGGCGTGCATTGCCGAACAAGAAACTCTACCCGCAGCGCCGTCAGCTAGCGTCGCCGCCGCCCATTCCCGATCCCAAGGGAGGCGTCCAGGCCGGAGCGGGTTCGGGAGCAGGCATCGGCGCCGGCGCCTTCTTTGCCGGCGCTTTGCGCTTCGGCACCGTCCTCTTCGTCGCCTTTTTCGCCGTCTTTTTCGACGACGCCTTGATTGTTTTCTTCTTCTTGCGCGCCGGCGCAGCCTTTTTCTTGCTCGCCTTTTTCCTCGCCTTCTTTGCCATGATCGTCCTCCCGTTCGTTACCGCCAGTGTTAAATCCGCACGTCTCCCCAAGGAGCCCGCACTACCCAAACCGTGCTACGCTACCATGCTGAGCGAACCCCAGCTCACTCCGCTGGCGCGGAGGGCCGCATCACCGCATCCCTCCGGTCTGCGCTCAATCGACGCGGGGTCGGTCCTCCCGTGGCCCAATCGATCAACTCGACCGTATGAACGACAGGGAACTCCGTGCCCGCCGCGATCTGCGTGATGCAGCCGATATTGCCCGCTGCAATCACGTCGGGTCGCAATCTTTCGATAGTCCCGACTTTACGCTCGCGCAACCTCTTTGCGATCTCAGGCTGGAGAATATTGTAGGTGCCGGCCGAGCCGCAGCAAAGATGACCGTCTGGCACGTCCTTCACGGCAAAGCCGAGCTTTGCCAGTAATTCCTTCGGTTGGCGCGTAATGCGTTGGCCGTGTTGCAGCGAGCATGCGGCATGATAGGCGACCGTGAGCCGAGAAGCCGGCGCACCGGCCTGCAGGGGCAGCGTGGCGAGATATTCGCAGACGTCCCTGGCGAGGCTTGAGACGCGAGCCGCCCGTTCGGCATGGACCGGATCGGTGCGCAGCATGAAGCCATAGTCCTTCACTGTCGTGCCGCAGCCGGAGAGATTGGTCACGATCGCGTCGGCCCCTTCCACCGCGAGCCAGGCGTCGATGTTGGCGCGCACCTGGGCGAGCGCCTGTCGCTCGCGGCCCATGTGATGGACCAACGAACCGCAGCATCCGGCGCCTTCCGCCACCACAACCTCAATGCCATGCCGGGTGAGCACACGTACCGTGGCAGCGTTGATTTCCGGCGCCAGCAGATCGTTGACACAGCCAGCGAGCAGGATCACGCGGCCCTTGCGCGGCCCGCGTGCCCCGAAAGTTTGCGGCTTCAGCGGCCGATGCGGCAGGCCCCAAGGTGCGAGATCAAGCATCGCGGCGAGGCGCTTGAGCCCCAGAGCCGCAACGAGCGACACGAACGGCTTTCCCGCAATCGCCGCCGTGAGCGCCAGGCGAAAGCGTTGCGGATAAGGCATCAGCTTGGCCAGCACCGCGCGCAGGAACCGATCGGCAAGCGACCGGTGATAGGTACGCTCGATATAGCCCCGCGCGTGATCGACGAGATGCATGTAATGCACCCCGGACGGGCAGGTCGTCATGCACGACAGGCAAGACAGGCAGCGATCGATGTGCTGCACGACCTCGGCGGTCGCCGGCCGGTCGTGCTCCAGCATGTCCTTGATCAAGTAAATGCGCCCACGCGGCGAGTCGAGTTCATTGCCGTCGAGGACGTAGGTCGGACAGGTCGCGGTGCAGAATCCGCAATGCACGCAGGCGCGCAGAATCTTGTCCGATTCCGAGACATCCGGATCGGCAAGCTGCGCCAGTGTGAAAGAGGTCTGCATTTCCGTTTCTACACGCCCGCCCACATGCGCCCGGCATTGAGCACCCCTTGCGGATCGAAACTCTCGCGCACGCGCCGGGTCAATGCGGCAAGCACGGCCGCTTCGGGCGTGAATACCTCGACGGCCGCACGGACCGACGCCGGCGCGCGGATCAGCGTTGCATGGCCGCCGCAAGCGGTAACCGTCGCTCGCACCAGTGGCGCTCGCGCGTCTGTGGATGCCGGTAGTGCCGCCCAGATGAGCCCGCCTGCCCAATCGTAGAGGATTTCCGCATCGGCCTGTTCGACAAGGCTGCGGCCAATTTCCACACCGCGGGTCGGCGCCGTCGAGATGCGCCAGAGATCATGCCCGCCGACGGGCCCTGCTGCCGCGAACGGCGTCACGTCGCGAATCGCCCGCCACAGCGCCCGTGATGGCGAGGCGGCGAGCGTGCCAAGCGGGCCGAACGACGAAAGCAACCCCTGCAACACGGACTTGCGCTGCACCACCGAGGGCGCGACGCCTTCGAGGCGGAAGGCGGTCGCGGCGCCGCCGGCGCTTTGTGTCTCTGCGATACGCACCGCGACCGCGGCCGGCAAGTGAGCGGCCGCCGAGACATCGGCGAACGAGCCCATGGCAGCGGCCATCGCCTTGCACGCGGCGCCATCTTCCAGGTCGAGGATCAGCACAGTTTCCTCGGTTTCCGCGCGCGGCAGCGTTTTGATCGTCACGTCGGTCATCGCCGCCAGCGTGCCCCACGAGCCGGCAAGGAGCTTGCAAAGATCGTAGCCGGTGACGTTCTTGACCACGCGTCCGCCGGATTTGAATGTCTCGCCGCGCCCTGAGACGGCATTGACGCCGAGGAAATGGTCGCGGGCGGCGCCGGCCTTGATGCGCCGCGGGCCGGACAGATTGGCCGCGATGGCGCCGCCGATCGTGCCGGACGCAGCCGGTCCGCCGAGCACTGCCGCGTAGTCCATGGGCTCAAAGGCAAGTTCTTGTTTGCTCGCGGCGACCAGCGCTTCGATGTCGGCAAGCGGCGTTCCCGCCTTGGCCGACAACACCAGTTCCTCCGGCTCATAGAGCGTGACGCCGGAGAGTCCCGACAGATCGAGCGTCGCGTCCCATTGCGCGGCGCGGCCGATCACGCGCTTGCTGCCGCGGCCGACGACCTCCAACGTCTTGCTGCCGGCAAGCGCCCATTGGACCGCCTGCTCCACCTCTCCGACGTCACTCGGTCTAATGCTGTCCAACGGTCCGTCTCGATCAGCTCATCGTGAGCTTTGATTAAACTTACGCAATATCTCGAACAGCTGCGACCTCCTCGCAGACAAAAGAATAGAACCAGGAGGTAAAACCATGAAAAGCGCCATCCTCGCCTGCGCGTTGCTGCTCAGCGTCGTGCTGAGCGGGCAAGCTTCCGCCGCTGTCGATCGGAGCGGCGTCATGAACACGCGTGCAGTGCACCATACCGTCAAAAAACCGAGCCTCAAGTCCCGCGCACGCCGACCGGGCAGCGGAGTTATCACCTACGATCATGATTCCAAAAACCCCAATATCGGCTGGCATTGGCGAGGCGGCATGCGTGCCTGTACGCAAGATTGCGACAACCCCGAGATTCCAGGATCAGGATTTACATGCCGGAATGTGCGATTGTTCGGCATAGACTGGAGAGAGTGCACCAGAACAGATTGACACGCGCGGGAGCGTTATTCCGCGGCATCGGCGGGCGCAGAACTCGCAAACTCTGGCATGATTTCGCGGGCGAAACGATGTAGCTGTTCGATCCCGCCGGAGACAGTGAGAAGAACATAAGCCGCGCCCGCCCGCCGCAAGGCTGCAAGCATCGCGCGGATTTCGTCCGGCGTGCCGTAAAGAGCGTGCTCCTCGGTGCCGCCGCCCTTGTCGGAATAGGCGAGCACGTGCGATCCGCCCTCGGCGCCAGGCGTTCGAGAGACGTCGACGGTGCGTTTGGTATAGGCGGCCTGGCGAACAAGCGCTGCTTGTTTGTCGACTTCGTTCTTGGCGACGTAAAGTTGCCGCGCCAATGCCACCTGCATAGGATCGAAGCGCAATCCCTGCTGCTCGCGCTCGGCCTTATAGATCGCTATGCGCTCCGCGATCTGCTGCGGGCTGGCATATTGATCGAGGATCAGATTGAAGCCGCGCGCCGCGGCGCGGCGGATCGACGGCTCACTGCCGGCGGCTACCCAGAATGGCGGGTGCGGCTTCTGTGACGGCGGCGGCTCGACCACGATATCCTCGAAATGCCAGAAGTGGCCGCGGTGCGAGAAGCGCTCGCGCGTCGTGAACGCACGCGTCATGATCGCGACTGCTTCCTCGAAGCGCGCTTCCGCCTCCTCCGGCGCGATCTGAAAGCCCTTGAACTCGCTGTGCCGATAGCCCTTGCCGATGCCGAAATCGAGGCGTCCGCCGGAAACGAGATCGAGCGTCGCCGCCTGCTCGGCGAGCAGCACGGGATTGTGCCACGGCAGCACCATCACCGCCGAGCCAAGCCGGAGCGTCTTGGTGCGCATGGCAAGCGCCATCAGCAGCATCAACGTCGAAGAGACTTGGTTCCAGCCAGTGAAATGATGTTCGACCAGAAAGCTCGACTTGAAACCGAGGCTTTCGGCTTCGACGTTGAAGTCGAGCCAGTCGCGAAAACCCTGGCCGGTCTCCGCGGGAAGGTCGCCGCTGTTTGCTTGCGCCGACGTGAACAGACCGAATTTCATGACAATGCCGTTTACCGGACCCTCCGGCCACACCATAACCCTGATTGACCGCGAGCAAAATCCGGGGGCGGCCCCGACGCCGCCCTGATGCGCCGGCGCGATTTTTACCTTCGCACCCCGGATGCGCTGCACATCGCGACAGCGCGACGGGCGGGCTGCAAACTTCGGACCTTTGACCGGACGATGGCAAGGATCACGCGAGCGATCGGAGCGGACGTATTAACGCCGCATCATGACGTTTAGCTTGGTACGTTCTGCGATTACATAACCAATCGCGCTCAATTCGGCAGGCCACCGATCCCCTATTTCCTCGATCACGAGGAGTCGAGGCCACAGAGTTTCCGGCGCATCCTTAAAGAACGGAGAAAGAATAGCTGCTTCGTCTCCTTCAACGTCTATCTTTAGCGCGTCAATATACTGTATGCCCTCTTCTATCAAAACGTCCAACAAGCGCCGACACTCCACTCGAATGCCATCAAAATTCGGTTCATGGCCATTTAATCGATGCGTTCTTGTGCCACCCTGATCGCGGCAATCAATATCCAACGCAACAACGCCATTGATTTCGCCAAGTGCGAACGGGAACACCTGAATGGCAATGCCGGGGTTTGCATCGATGTTAAATCGCAATCGGCTAACAATCTCGGGCTGCGGCTCGAACGCGAGAATTCTGGCATTTGCATCGGCATACGACGCAACGAAAAGTGAAAACAGCCCGACGTTTGCGCCTATGTCGATAAACACGAATCGGCGTCCAGCGGCTTTCGCTCTCTCAACTTCTGCTGCTAGTTCTCTTCGCTCGAAGCACTCGTACATTTGAGGCGTGAAAAGGGCTCCTTTCTCGCAGCCGTTGCGGCGTGGATACAATCGCATTCGCAATCCCCAACGCTCGACGTCTAGCCCGGAGTCGGCCGGAAGCCGTAAAGTGACCACGCGCCGCAGCAGTATAGAGAGCCGCAGCCCTAACCAGTTATCAGGCAGCTTGCTGGTCGCGGAGATAACCACATTATCGATCAGAGACGGCGCTAACGCGCCATAAGGCTGAGCCATCGCCTGCTCGGGGCTGTATTCGCATATTGGATTCATTCGCCTGTCCCGCCGCACCGAATAAGGAAATTCTGATTTTGCCCGCGCGCCTAGATAACTCCGGCTCGGTACGCTGCTCCAACGATCAAATCCCGACTACAGCGTAACAATAATCATATGGCTATATCCAGTGGTTTTATAAGCCGAGAGATGACCCCCTATATGGATGAACGGGCGTGCTTTTGTGGCTTGGAATCTGAGACGGATTAGAGTGCGGCGAGGGTTATCTCAGGAGAGACTTGCTTACGACGCCGATGTTGACCGGGCGTATGTCGGCCTTCTCGAGCGAGAGGAAGCCAACCCCACAGTTGACCTGCTCGATCGCCTTGCTCAGGCGCTTTCTGTCTCAATCGCAGAGTTATTCCGCAGTCCCCCGAAAGGGGCATCGCGACCGAAACCGTTGCGCGCTGGCCGTCGCGGAACGCGATAAGTGTTTTCCCGCGGCTGGGCCCGTATGCCTACGCCACAAGATCGCGGGTGATGAGGATGGCAGCGTCTCCCCAATCTGTG
This sequence comes from Xanthobacteraceae bacterium, assembly GCA_030037065.1. Taxonomy (GTDB): domain Bacteria; phylum Pseudomonadota; class Alphaproteobacteria; order Rhizobiales; family Xanthobacteraceae; genus BOG-931. The sequence goes on along the minus strand of JASHRW010000150.1, from coordinate 614 downwards.
CTCCGCGCTCTCCGACTGTCAGAACGCGCTAGGCAGTCCGGTGCTGCCATATGACGGGTAACGTCTTCGGCTAACTACCCCAGCCCCGCTCAAAACCGCGGAATATCCGGAAACGCCAGCCGCCCCGCATGCACGTGCATACGGCCGAGTTCGGCGCAGCGGTGCAGTGTCGGAAACACTTTTCCAGGATTGAGCAGGCTCTTGTTGTCGAATGCGCATTTGAGCCGTTGCTGCTGATCGAGATCGGCCTCGTTGAACATCGCCGGCATCAGGTCTCGCTTCTCTACGCCGACGCCGTGCTCGCCGGTGAGTACGCCGCCGACCTCGACGCACAGCCGCAGAATGTCGGCGCCGAATTCCTCGGCACGCTCCAACTCGCCTGGCTTGTTGGCATCGTAGAGAATGAGCGGATGCAGGTTGCCGTCGCCGGCGTGAAACACATTGGCGACGCGCAACCGATATTTTTGCGACAGTTCCTGCATGCGCTTGAGCACCAGCGGCAGCGTGGCGCGCGGAATGGTGCCGTCCATGCAATAATAATCCGGCGAGATGCGGCCCACGGCCGGGAACGCCGCCTTGCGGCCGGCCCAGAACAGCAGCCGCTCCTCCTCGGA
>JASHRW010000149.1 GCA_030037065.1 Xanthobacteraceae bacterium | reverse complement strand
TGGTGCCCGTGGAGGGAATCGAACCCCCACTCCTTGCGGAACACGATTTTGAGTCGTGCGCGTCTACCAGTTCCGCCACACGGGCTTAAGCCTTATCTATAGCGACGTCGGCTGCTCCCGGCAAAATGAAAATCTGTGGTCTTGTTTCTACCTCAAAGTTCGCCACATTGCTGCCTATCGCGACACGTTCGGAACGGGTACGTATGCATCAGGCGCTGCCGATGAAGCACAATTGGGCCGGCCGGCTTGCGAGCACATCGGCTGCGCGCGCGGCGCTCGCCATCTTCGTGCTGAGCTTGGCCACACTTCTCGGCGCATGGTACTTTCAATTCGTGCTCAGTTACCCGCCTTGCCCGCTCTGCCTGCAGGAGCGCATCCCCTACTATGTCGTTATTCCGCTTTCGCTGGCACTCGCGATCGCAACGCGGGCGGGCGCGCCGCGCATTCTCGTCGCCACCGGGCTGATGGCGATTCTCATTGCAGTCGTGTGCAGCGCCGGCCTCGGCACCTACCATGCCGGCGTCGAATGGCACTTCTGGCCCGGCCCCACCGATTGCTCCGGCCCGCTTGCCGATCTCAACAGTGGCGGATCGATGCTCGACCAGTTGAATAATCTCAAGGTCCATGTCGTGCGCTGCGACCAGGCGGCGTGGCGCTTTCTCGGCATTTCGCTCGCCGGCTATAATGTCTTGATCTCGCTCGCCATGGCGGCAATCGCCGGCTACGGCTTGCTGGCACGCAAGCAGGCGTGCTGACCGCACCCACACCCCTGATTACACCGCGCCGCGGCAAAAAGACCTCCGTCAAGGCATTCATGCCCGGTCGCGTTGCAAGCCTGTCGCGGTTCAATTAACGTCAACAATTGAATGCGGGATGTCAAAGTCCGCAAGCAACAACAATTCCGCCGTCGGCGGCAATAAGGGGAGAATGTAATGCGCTTTAAGGAACGCGCAATCGCGGCGCGAACGGCGGCGGCCACGGCAACCTGCATATTTTCGGCTGCAGTCGCGTTGGGCGCTGCACAAGCGCAAACTGCGCCTTACGTGATGAAGATCACGACGCCGACTATTCATGCGGCACCCGATCTTTACGCGCGCAATCTTGCCGCCGCCATCGAGAAGGATTCCGGCGGGCGCATCAAGGGACAGGTCTATCCGGCAAGCCAGCTCGGCTCGATCCCGCGCCAGATCGAAGGCACGCAGTTCGGTTCGATCCAGGTCGCCGTCATTCCGCCCGAGTTTTTCGTCGGCGTTGACCAACGCTTCGAAGTGATGGCTGCGCCGGGCCTTATCGGCTCCGTGGCCCAAGGCCAACGCGTCGCCGCCGATCCAGCCGTGCTCAAGGCGATGCTCGCTTTGGGCGCCAACAAGGGTCTGCGCGGTGCCGGGCTGTTCTTCGCCGAGCCGGCGGAGGTTGTCTCCAAAAATCCGATTCGCCATCTCAGCGACTTCAAAGGCAAGAAAATCCGGATTTTTGCGTCCCAGTTCCAGTCGGTCGCGTTTGAGCGGCTTGGCGCAACCCCCGTCGCCATGTCGCCGGCCGACGTATTGCCGGCGATTCAGCAAGGCACTCTCGACGGTGCTGCTTTCGGCGTACAACTCCTCTCCGGACTGCATTTCTACGACGGTCCGAAATATGTCACCATGACGAGCCACTCTTCGATTTTCATCATCGTCGAGCTGAGCAAAAAATGGCTCGATTCGCTGCCGGCGGATCTGCAGCAGATTGTCGAGCGCGACGCCGCCAAGGAAGCGACGGCGATCAATCCGCAAGCCGTCGACATCCTCAACGGGGCGCGAAAGACCTGGACGGACCACGGCGGCGAACTGATCTATTTGCCGCCCGACGAGCAGGCCCAAATGATGCAGACGCTTGTGAGCGTGGGCGACGACGTCGCCGCCAAGAACCCGCTGGTCAAAACCGACTATGAGATCGTGAAGGAGGCCGCGCAACGATTGAAATAACCATGGCAACGCCGCGGCGCGCTGCGTGATTCCACTCTGGGGAGCTTCCGGGGAACGCCTGATAGGGAGGATAACATGCGCTTCATCGGGTTTGGGATAGGGACGGCAACGATTGTTGCCGCCGGCGCAGTCGTCGCGTCGCTGACGACGCCGTTCGGCACAGCGTGGGCGCAGCAGAAACCCTATGTAATGAAGATCTCGACGCCGACAATCCACGACATTCCGGACAAATGGGCGGCGAACTTCGCCGCGGTGCTGGAAAAGGATACCGGGGGCCGTATCAAACCTCAGCTTTATCCCGCGAGCCAGCTCGGTTCGATCCCGCGGCAAATCGAAGGTACCCAGTTCGGTTCGATCCAGATGGAGATAGTTCCCCCTGAATTCATGGTTGGACTCGATCCGCGTTTTGAAGTCATGGCCGCACCGGGCCTGGTCGATTCGCAAGCGCACGGCCAGCGCGTTGCCGCCGACCCGGCCGTGCGCAAGCTGATGCTCGGGCTGGGTGCCAACAAGGGGCTGCACGGCGTCGCTCTGTTCATGGCCGAACAATCCGTCATGGTCACGCGCATGCCGCTGCGCCACCTCGCCGACTTCAAAGGCAAGAAGATCAGGATCTTCGCTTCGCAATTCCAAAGCGAGGCGTTCGAGCGGCTTGGCATCACGCCGGTGGCGATGACGCTCGGCGACGTGTTGCCGGCTATTCAACAAGGCGCCATCGACGGCGCGGTAACCGGGATCGGTCCGGTTGCCAATTTTCATATGGTCGACGCGGCGAAATTTGTTACTCAAACCGGTCAACCGGCAATCTTTCTCATCGCCGAGATCAATAAAAAGTGGTTCGATTCTCTGCCGCCGGATTTGCAGCAGATCCTGGAGAAAGACGCCGCCGCGCAGGACGTGGCCATCAAGCCCTCCGCGGTCCAGCAGGTGAAGCAATCCGAGCAGGCCTTCGCGTCTGGCGGCGGCGAACTGATCAGGCTGCCGCCCGACGAGCAAGCTACCATGATGAAAGAGATCTCAAGCGTCGCGCCTGACGTGTCGAGCAAAAATCCGGCAGTTGCCGCCGCCTACAAGATCGTGGCTGACGCGGCGGCGCGGACGCGGCAGGCTCCGAGCCAATAAAGCCCGGCCGCACGCTTTTATGAACGGCCGAGCGGTCCGGCAATCGGGTCGAAGGTAGGATATGCGAGCCACCAGATATTCGGGCGCAGCGCGCGTATTGTTCGCCGCCCTGTCCGTAGTGTTCGCCCTGTCGCCCGCCGCGCGGGCGGCCGGCGAGAAAAGCTATGTGATGAAAATATCGATCGCGACGGTTGGCGACGCCCTACACCAGTACGCCAAGGACTACGCCGCCGCGGTCGAGAAGGATTCCGGCGGCCGTATCAAAGCGGAAATCTACCCATCAAGCGAGTTGGGCTCGATCCAGCAGCAGGCCGAAGGCGTGCAGTTCGGTGCGATCCAATGCCAGATCGTTCCACCTGAATTTCTCGCCGGCATTGACGAGCGGTTTGAAGTCCTCACTGCGCCCGGCCTCGTCAGGTCGATCGCCGACGGCCAGCGGCTTGCCGCCAATCCGGCCGTGCGGCAGTTGATGCTTGGTCTTGGTGTCGCCAAGGGTCTACACGGCGTCGCGCTGTTCATGACCTCGCTATCGGTGATTGTCGCCACGCAACCGATCCGCCATCTCGCCGACTTCAAGGGAAAGAAAATCCGCATCTTCGCCTCGCAGTTTCAACGCGTCGCGATGCAGCGACTCGATGCGATCCCGAAGCCGATGACATTGGGGGAAGTCCTGCCGGCGCTGCAAGACAATGCCCTCGACGGAGCCGTATCCGCGCTGACCGTTCTCAGTCCCATGCAATTTCAAAAGGCGGCAAAATACGCGACCGAAATCGACCAACCCGCGATCTTTGGAATCGTCGAAGTGAGCAGCAAGTGGTACGGTTCGCTACCGACAGATCTCCAGCAAATCATCGACAAGGATGCCGCCGCGCGAGCGGTTGCAATCAATGCACAGACAACCGCAATCAACGACCAGGCGCGCCGCGCCTGGGTCGCCGGCGGCGGCGAATTGATCAGCCTGCCGGCCAACGAGCAGTCCGCCATACTGCAAATGCTGGCCAGCGTCGGCGCCGACGTCTCGAAAACCAAGCCGCTGCTGAACGCGGCCTACAAAATAGTCACCGATGCAGCAAAGTGAATGCGATATGTCGGTTAGATTTTCGTTGTCCGGCGCTCCGCGAGCATCTACCGTCGACGGCGGACGATTGCTTAGGTGCGTGCATGCGCCGCAGCCATCCGTCATCACAAAAAGCCGTAGCTTGGGAATTGTCAGCCGATCGGTTTGTTTTTACGCAGCGACCGACGCCTGACAGGAAGAGAGACATGCCGCGGAAACGAATGAACGGTCAGGACCATGGTTGAGGCGATACACAAAGGCATTTCCTGGCTTCTGGCGTTTACGCGCTCAGTGTCGGCTATTTGCTTGATCTCCAGCGTAGGGATCAATTTCATCAACATCATCGGCCGCTACGTTTTCAGCGTGTCGATTCCATGGGCCGAAGAGATCATGTTGTTTCTGATGGTGGGCTGTGTGTTCACCGGCTGCTGCGCCGTGGCCTGGCAAGGCCGCCACATCCGCATGGACGTGATGATTTCGGCGCTGCCCAGACCGCTGCACAACTTCTTCAATCTGCTGTCGGAGCTGGTTTTGATTGCGTCAGCTGTCGCTGTCACCATATTCGCGTACCCGGTGATCACCCAGCTCGCGGCCTTCGACGAACGCAGCGAGGCGGCAAATTTCCCGCTGGTCATCCCGCAATCGATGGTTCCGATCGGCTACAGCCTGATGGCGTTGCTGGTGGCCATTCGACTCCTGACACCGCGGCGAACGCCGGCTGCGCCTTCCGGCGACACGCATAGCTGAGCAGGCGGCGACGATGGCGTATCTCGTCTATTTCGGCTTGCCGGTTCTGCTGCTGATCATCGGCTTTCCGATCTTTCTCGTTCTTTTGGTGACGTCGATCGTCGCCATCGTCACCGTCGCCGGCGTGCCGACCGATGCACTGCAGACCTATATGTTCGGCAGCCTCGACAATTTTCCGCTGCTTGCGGTGCCGTTTTTCGTGCTCGCCGGGGAATTCATGGCGCAAGGCGGCATCGCGCGGCGCATCATCGCTATGGTCATGGCCATCGTCGGCGGCATTCGTGGCTCGCTCGCCGTCACCACAGTGGCGGCGTCCGAGCTGTTCGGCGCGATGTCACACACCGCCATCGGCACCGTCGTCGCCATGGGCCGCATGATCTACCCCACGCTCAAGGAGAACGGCTATAACGACCGCTTCTCGGTCGGCCTCATTGCATCTTCCGGCGCGATTGCCGTCGTCATTCCACCATCCATCGCGATGATCCTGTACGCGGTTTCGGCCGAGCAGTCCGCAGTGCAGCTGTTCACCGCCGGTATTCTGCCGAGCATTCTCATCGGCATCATCGATGCCGGTTTCGTCATGACCTATGCCAGGCTGAAACGCGTTCCGCTCGGAGAGCGCGCGGAGTGGGGCTTGATCTGGAAGACCACCAAGGATGCAAGCTGGGCGATCGGCACACTGGTCGTGATCTTCGGCGGAATTTATGGCGGCGTGTTCACGCCGACCGAAGCCGCCGGGGTTGCCGTGGTCTATTCGGTGTTCGTGACGATGGTCATCTATCGCGAGGTCGATTTCTTCCGGTTCTGGAAAATCTTGGTCGACTCGGCTTTTTTGATCTCGCAGATTCTGCTCATCGTCACTTCGGCCGGCATCTATTCCTGGCTACTCACCACCAGCGGCATCCCGCAGCAGATCGTCGCCTCGATCGACGCCATGCACCTGGCGAAATGGGAGCTCCTGCTCATTCTCAATGTCGGCCTTCTGGTAGCGGGAAGCTTTCTGGAGCCGCCGGCGGCGATCCTCATTCTGACGCCATTGCTGCTGCCGATCGTCGAGGCAGTCGGCGTCAACGCCATTCACTTCGGTATCATCGTGGCGGTCAACCTCAGCCTTGGTATGTATACGCCGCCGTTCGGCTTGAACCTGTTTTCCTCTCAGGCGATCTTCAACGCCCCGCTAGGCCGCATCTATCTCGGCGTTCTGCCGTTCCTGCTGCTGAATTTCGCGGCACTGCTGATCATCACCTATATCCCCGAAATCTCGATGGTGTTATTGCATCACTGATTGTGCCGTTCCCGCGACGCCACGATTTCTGGGAAACAATTGAAATAAAGGGCAAATCGAGCGGCTGCTTCCGGTCATTCGGGATGCCGGCGCCCCGTCGCAATACCCCTGGTGCCGCTTCCCGGGTTCCACTAAGCTTATGTCGTGGTTCTGACACGGCCGCGACGTAGCGTTGTGGCGTCTAGACATGGAGGGCCATCATGGGCTTGTTCGACGAACTCAATCTTGGCGGAGCGCTTAAAGGCGCGTTGGGCCAGGTCGAAGCCTCGGCGGCGCCTGCTTTGATCAGCGCCTTGTTGGCGAAAACTCAATTCGGCGATCTCAATGGGCTGGTGAACCAGCTCCAGCAGAGCGGCCTGGGCCCGCAGGTCCAATCGTGGCTCGGTAATGGGGCCAACATGCCGATCACCGCCGATCAGTTGAAGACGGTGCTGGGCAATGAACAGGTTCAGGAATTTGCCCGTCATCTCGGCTTGCCCGTCGACGCAGCGCTAAAGCTGCTCTCGGAGCACTTGCCCAACGTCGTGGACCAGGCGAGCAAGAATGGGCAGCTCCAAACAGGTTCGTGACGCTCTTGCTTCTCGCCAGGGTAAGATCAAGAGGAGGAAAGAATGAAAGTCATTGCCATCATCGTCGCATCCTTTTGGCTGGCTGGCGCCGCTATGGCGCAATCGGCCGGAGCCACAGCGGGAGCCGCGTGCAAGGCCAAAGTCGATAAAAGTCTTCACGGCGCCTCCCTGACCAGCACTTTGAAGAAATGCTGCAGAGACGCGGCGACAGCTCAAAAGCTGCACGGCGCGGCGGAAACGGGATTCAGGAAGAGCTGTGAGCAAACAGCTCTTGGCACTTGATCTCGGTGAGCCGTGACGGGCATCCTTGCAATCGGCGGAACCACAAAAGGGGGAAATCAATCATGAAAACTCGGATCTTGATCGGGAGTGGAATCTTGCTCGCAGCGTTCGGCATCACGCTTCTGCCCGTTTCTGCGCAGGCAAAGACTGAGAAAGAGTGTGCAGCCGAATGGAAGCAGATGAAGGCGAACAAACAGACCAACGGCCAAAAGCGCAAAGACTTCATCGCTCAGTGCCGCGGGACGGCTACGTCACCCCCGGCGACCACTCCCTCCGCGCCACCACCGTCCACCGCATCGAACCCTCCGAAGACGACACCCAAATCGAAATCGTCTTCGCCACCGCCCGTCGTGACCGGCAATATCGTCTTCCCGCCGAGCGTTTCGTCCAAATATTCGAGTGAATCGCCCGGCAAGGCGCGAATGCACACCTGCCGCGATCAATACGAGGCGAATAAGGCTAGCAATGCAAACGGCGGGCTTAAGTGGATTCAGAAGGGCGGCGGTTATTACAGCGAATGCAATAAGCACCTGAAGGGCCAAGCTTAGCGCCACGCCGGACAGGCGCGGTTATCGAGCAGACGCCGTTGCGCTGCAAACAGCGCGGCGGCGTCAGCTAATTTTGTGCTTAGAGCTGGTGGGCGGTACAGGATTTGAACCTGTGACCCCTTCCATGTCAAGGAAGTGCTCTCCCACTGAGCTAACCGCCCAGCTTCGATTCAGCATGTAGCGTCGCGCAACCCGCCGGGTCAAGACCGGGCGGCGCTCAATAAACGGCCCGGCCGCCCGAAATATCGAAGACCGCTCCGGTTGAGAACGAACAATCCTCCGACGCGAGCCACGCGATCATCGCAGCGATTTCATCGACGGTGACGAAGCGATTCATCGGAATTTTCGACAGCATATAGTCGATATGCTCCTGCTTCATCTGCGCAAACATCTCGGTCTTTGCCGCGGCCGGCGTGATGCAGTTTACCAGCACGCCTTTGTCCGCCAGCTCCTTCGCCAGCGACTTGGTCAACGCGATCAGCCCTGCCTTTGAGGCCGAATAATGCGAGGCATTAGGGTTGCCTTCCTTGCCCGCGATCGAGGCAACGTTGACGATGCGCCCGTAGCGCGCGGCGATCATGTGCGGGACGATCGCCCGGCAAGTAAGATATGGTCCGATTAGGTTGACGTCGATGACACGCCGCCACACGTCCGAGGGAATCTCCCATAGCGGCGCGTTGCCGCCGGTGATACCGGCATTGTTGACCAAAATATCGATCTTGCCGAAGACGCGGATATGCGAAGCGACGGCCTTGGCGACGGAGGACTCATCGGTCACATCGACGACATCGACGGAGACAGGACCGCTTTCCTGCAATGGCGCTGCCGCCTCGTACATCGCCGCCGCATCGATGTCCCAGAGCGTGACCTGAGCGCCCGACCGCAGCAGCGTTCGCGCAGTGGCAAAACCGATGCCTCGCGCGCCGCCGGTGACGATGGCGACGCGGCCTTTGAGATCAATCGTGTTCATGAAATTTCCAAGCTCGTGGCAGACTGAGAACGCCGAAACACCTTAAACGTCACGCCCGCGGAAAGCCGTTCGAAGAACAGCGTCGCTTCGCTCGCCTATGTCGCGGGCATCCACGTCTTGAGCACAGAAATTCAGAGACGAAGACGTGGATAGCCGAAACGAGTCCGGCCATGACGGATAGCCTAGAACTTTACACGGTCGCCGCCCTTGAGACCGAGCATTTGCCGCGCCTCCGTCGGCGTCGCAATCTCGAAGCCGAGATCCTCGACGATACGGCGGATTTTCGCCACCTGCTCGGCATTGCTCTTGGCAAGCTTTCCGGGGCCGATATAAAGCGAATCTTCGAGGCCGACTCGCACGTTGCCGCCGATCATCGCGGCGGCGGTGCAGAAATTCATCTGGTGGCGCCCGCCGGCGAGCACCGACCACAGAAAATCCTTGCCAAACAGCCGATCGGCCGTGCGTTTCATGAAAAACAGATTTTCGAGATCGGCGCCGATGCCGCCCAAAATGCCGAAGATGAGCTGCAGGAAGATCGGCGGTTTGAACAGGCCGCGATCGACGAGATGGGCGAGATTGTACAAATGCCCGGTATCGTAGCATTCGTGCTCGAATTTCACGCCATGGCCTTCGCCGAGCGTTTTGTACACCTTCTCGATGTCGCGGAATGTATTGGGAAAGATATAGGCATCCGAATTGAGCAGGTAACTTTCCTCCCAGTCGTATTTCCAGGTCTTGTAGCGCCGGGCCATCGGATAAAGCGCGAAATTCATCGACCCCATGTTCATCGAGCACATTTCCGGAGACAGCGTATTGGCCGCCGAAATGCGTTGATCGACCGTCATGGTGACCGCGCCGCCGGTGGTGATGTTCACGACCGCGTCGGTCGCCTGCTTGATGCGCGGCAGAAACTGCATGAACACATTGGCGTCGGGCGTCGGCCTGCCGTCCTTCGGGTCGCGGGCGTGCAGATGCAGGATCGCGGCGCCGGCCTTGGCGGCATCGATTGCCTGCGTCGCGATCTGATCGGGCGTGATCGGCAGCGCATCCGACATGGTCGGGGTATGGATCGAGCCGGTGACCGCGCAACTGATGATGATCTTGTTCGCCATGGTTTTCTCCCGTAACGCTTTTGTCGACCAATAGGCAAGTTTACGTCAGCCGAAGGTGAAGGCATCGTGATAGGCGCCCTGCACGCTGCCGCCGGGCACCGGGCCGCCGCCGGGCACGTGCACCATGTTGCCAATCACCGCGCAAGTCGCGCCGTGCAATCCGTGTCGTGGAAGAGCCATCGGGGTGAGCGCTTCCCAGGTGTCGCTCTTCGGATCATAAGCCTCATTGGTGCCGAACACGCGGCCGGTGGCCTCGCCGCCGAACACCACGATCTTGCCGTTGATATAGACGCACGACGGTCCGCTGCGCGCGGTCGGCAGCGGCGCGCGGAAACTCCAGCCATCTGTTTGCGGATCGTAAACGGCGTTGAGCGAGGTGTTGAAGTCGTAGGAGTCCATGCGGCCGGCAATGGCGTGGATTTTGCCATCGACCACGGCGACACCCATGTGGTCGCGTTGGCCGACGAAGGGCTGCGTGCCGGTCGAGCCGCGCATGCTGGCCCGATCGGAATATTTGTTGGCCGCTGGATCATAAACCTCATGCCATTCCACCGAACGCACATCGCGGCCGCCGAGCAGGTGAATCTTGCCGTCGAGCACGATCGCCGAGATGGCGCCGCGCGGACGCGATAATCCTGCGATCGGCGTCCATGTGTCGGCGGCCGTATCGTAGACAAAGCACCGCGAATGCGGGCAGCGGTTCTGCTCGATGAACCCGCCGAAAGTGTAGATTTTCGAGCCGACGGAAACGCCGGCGACATGGTTGCCCAGCACCGGGAATGGCGCCTTCAATGACCAGGTGCGGCTCTTGGAATCGAACACCTGATGGAAATTGGCGTCGAAGCGATGGCGGGCATAGCCGGCGATGACATGGATGTTGCCTTGGCACTCGATGACCGCATGTTCGCCGGTCGGAATCGGCAGCCGCGGCTGCTCCACCCATCTGCCCGGGTTGGCGGCTTTGGGCGCAACGCTGGTCATGTAGCGCTGCTTCTCCACGGTGGCCGGAATGGCGGTGATCGAGCGGTCATTCAGGCCGGAAAACAGTGGATCGGCATTGGTTGCGGCGGTGTCGTTCATTGCTTGCCTCACATCACGTGGCCGGGAACTGCGTCCTTAAGAAGCTTGCGCGTGAGCTCGGCGCCCTCGCGCGCGACATCGTACGGCGAGCGCGCCCATTGTTCGGGATTAGGAGCCTCGTAGCTCAGATAGCCGGTATAGTTCTTCTCTGCCAAGAGACCGAGTATTTCGCGCCACTTCACGACACCTTTGCCGGGCGGCAAGCGGTCCGTCGGCCGCGCCACGCCGGTCACCGGATTGGGCGAGAGGTCGCTGTATTGGAAGCAGAAGATTTGCTCAGCCGAAACGCTTTCAAAACCGCGCCCGCCGGCGCCGCTGCGCGCAAAATGATAGGTGTCGATCAGATAACCGCAATTGGGCTTATTTGCGCCGGTGATCAGCTCGGTCAGAACCGCAAGCTTGTTGAGCACGGGATGTTGCGAATTGAATTCGATCGCAAGCTTCAATCCATATTCAGCGGCAATATCTCCCGCTTGCTTGAGATACCCGATCGCATCACGGATCGGCCCTTGAACCGGGCCCGGTGCGCTCATGAGCATCTTGCAGTTCAGCGCCACCGCGTTTTCGCAAGACTCGCGGAATACCTTGAACAGCCGTTTGTTTTCCTCGCCAGTGGCGAACAGCCAGCCGTATTCGACGCCCAAAACGCCGACCGGAATGCCGCCGTTGCGAATTAAATCAAGCGCCTCGGCATTGCTCATGCCGGCGTCGAAGCAACGTTTGAAATCGGTGCGGCGTAATTCGACGGCGTCAAATCCGGCGACGCGCGCCGCATCGAGCGCTGTTTTCAGCAGCGTCGTATCGATCGTCCACATATGCAACGCCAGTCGTCCGAACTTGTCCGTCATGCCTTTCGTTCCCCGTTTCCGAAATCGTTTCTTGCTACGCGGTTTCATCGATCCGCACCACCTGTCCGGTCGCCGCAGCGCGCTCGATCGCGTAGGTGGTCTTCAGATTCAGCATGGCCTGCTCGGGCGTCGCGTGGATGCTCGGCTGGCCGGTCGACAGAAAGTCGAGCCAGGCGCGTGTCTCGTTGCCGAGCGGCCCCCAGAAATCGCCGACCGCCCAATCGCCGGCGCTGTTGCTGCCGAGGAACGCCATCTCGACGGCATGACCGGGCACGTAGGGGTGCGGCACGCCCTTTTCGGAAAAGATCAGATGCTCCATGTGATCGTCGTCGATGATCATGGTGCCGTCGCTGCCGAGTAGCTCAACCCGGTCGGATTGTCCCTGCGTCGGATAGCGGGCCGGCAGCGCATACCCGATGCCGAAATTGACCACCGCACCGTCGGCAAACGTGACCAATGCCCAAGTTACGTCTTGGGCGCTGTAACCGGCATCGCGAAAGATTCCCGACTGACCGCGTGCGACCACCTCGACGGGCTTGTTGCCTTCCAGCAACCAGCAGATCAGATCGACGTAATAGGTAAGCACGTCAAGCACCGGCGTCGCGTGCGGATCGCGCTTGAGGATGGCGAAAGTCTGCGCGCGCGAGTTATAGACACGGGCAAGCCCGCCGCTGACCTTGCCGAGGCGGCCGTGCAGCATCTGCTCCTTGGCGCGCAGGAAACATTCCTTAAAGCGGCGGCTGTAACCGACGCGCAGCGTGCCGCCGGTCGCTTTCAACGTCTTGAGAATAGCCTCGGCGTCGTTGAGCGACAGCGCCAGCGGCTTTTCGACCAGGACCGGCTTGCCGAGTTCAAGCGCCTTGCAGACCGGCGCAGCGTGCTCGCCTTCCGGCGTCGAGACGAACACGGCATTCACCTGCGGATGTGCGATTACTTCGTCGTTGGCGGCGGAATGAAAGTCGGCGCCAGCGAGTTCGGCCAGCGCCTTGGCGTTGGCCGCTTCTTTGTCGGAAACGGCGAGGAAGCACACCGCCGGATGTTTGGCCGCGAGTCGCGCCCGCAACGTGCCGATCCGCCCGGAGCCGACGACGGCGATACCGAGATCCCTTGACTTCACACTTTCCTCCCTCCCCATATGTTAGCCTTCCCGACGGCGGAAAGTAGGAGAAATTGCATGAGCGCACGCGCTCTTGAATTCGTCGAGACTTGGGTTTCGGAGAAAATCGAGGAGGAAGGTTATCCCGACGAGAAAGAAGAATCAGTAGCCAAGACATGGGCAGCCGAGTGTCTCAAGGCCGCCATCGAGGAGGGCATCCCGAGCGATGAGGTCGAGGAGGCGTTCGACGACTTGGCCGAATTCATCGCGGGAGAGATCGAAGAAGCCAGAGAGAGGGATGAGGATGAGGACGATGAAGAGGACGAGTTGGATGAGGATTCTGACGAGCTCGATGAAGATTCCGAGGACGACGAATAGACGGGGCTCGAGCTACGCGACTTTCCTTGCACTGAATTCCTGTTGGCGACGGCGTAATCGCTGCTCGTCAACCTCGACGCCGAGCCCGGGACCGTCCGGCACGACGGCATGGCCGCCGTCGATGCGTAAGGGATCAACCGCGACGTCCTCGGCCAGACCGTGACTAGTTAGGGTCAGGCCCCAGGCCAGCGCCGGGACGGCGGCGGCGACGTGCAGCGCCGCTGTCGAGGCGACGCTCGACTCGCCGGTCTTGCAGGAAATGTTGACCTTCATACCGAGGCGGTCGCAGAGCCGGCAGGCCTCGGATATCGCGCGCAACCCGCCAAGCTTGATCGCTTTCAAGCTCACGCCGGCCGCTGCGCTGCGCGCATGATGACGCTCGATGTCGTCCAGCGAATGAATTCCCTCGTCAGCACCGATGGGGAGGCAGCCAGCCGCGGCGACACGCGCCATACCCGCAAGATCGTGCGCGTGCACCGGCTGCTCGAAGAAATCGAGTCCGCAATCGCCGAGCGCCGTAACGTAGCGAAGCGCCTCCTCGACACCAAAGCCCTGATTGGCGTCGGCCGAGACGAGACACTCTTCGGTGTGCGCCTTGAGCATCCGGCATAGAGCTTGCGTGCGGACCGCATCCGCTTCCGGCCCAGCCAGGCCGACTTTGATCTTGAAGGCGCGGTAACCGGCGGCCCAGCGCTCCTGTGCCTCGCGCAAATCGGCGGCTTCATCGGTTGAACCGATAACCGCCAGCAGCGGAATTCGGTTGCGTCGTTTAGCACCAAACAGGGCATGGAGCGGCTGCCCGGCGGCGCGGGCGACCAGATCATGCAGCGCGATCTCGATTGCGGCCTTCGCTCCGGTATTGCCGTACATGACGGCGTCCATCGCTGCCGTTATTTTGGCAAAATCGTCGGCCGCATACCCGAGCAACGTCTGCGCGATATATGCCACGGCCGCCATCATGCTGGCCTTCGTCTCGCCGGTCATGGTCGGTGCCGACGCCGCTTCGCCCCAGCCGACAAATCCACTGTCAGACTCGACGCGTACCAGCACGTTGTCGGCGCGCGCGACCGTCTCGGCAGCCATTATCACCGGCTTTTTCATCGGCAGGCTTACGGCGATCGGCTTGATGGATTTGATTTTCACGCTGTTCTCGCTTATCGGCATGCAGCGTCATTTGGCCGCACAGGCACTATGGTGAACGAATAGGCGCTCTCGCGCCAGATGAATCGGTACCCGCAAAGGGCGGCAGCACCGGCGGCGATCCGGTGGTTGCTGCCCTATCTACCGAACGGCGCAATTATGGAGTTCTGGCAATGCGGGCAAAGTTTGTAATGGGTTTCGCGGCGCTTTTGTCGCTCTTGGCCGCCGACGCCGTCAACGCCGACATGTCGCCAATCGGTCTTTGGCAAGCCGTCGATCCGGATACCAAGCAACCAACGGGCTGGTTCGCGGTCACCGAAGACAACAACGGTGTCTACGACGGTACCCTCGTCAAAATGTTTCTGCAGCCCGGCCAGGACCCCAATGTCGTTTGCGACAAATGCCGCGATGACCGCCACAATCAGCCGTGGCTGGGACTTCAGATCATTCGCGGCATGAAGCCCGACGGCGACAACAAATACGACGGCGGAACGATCCTCGATCCCCGCAACGGTCATGTCTATGATGCGATGATGACGGTTACGCCCGACGGACAGACACTTGTTGTGCGCGGCTTTCTCGGCATTTCTTTTCTCGGCCGCAACGAATATTGGACGCGCCTACCGGATTCCGACTACAGCATGCTCGATCCACAGATCAGAAGCATGGTCGATCCCACGATCAAACCCGATCCGGCGGCCAATCCCTCGAGACATTGAAATGCGCTCTCCCGCGACGGCAGCGCGTCGCGTCAGAAGCTCTTTTCCTGCTCGCGAGGCTTGCCCATGAGGACCGGCTGAAACAGGGCCGCCGCCGCCATCGTGGTGAGCAAAGAAATGGCCAACAGCTTGCCCATACTCGATGTGCCGGGATGGCTGGAAAACCAAAGGCTGCCGAAGGCCGTCGCAGTCGTGAGCGCGCTGAATGTGACCGCGCGCGTCAGCACGGATTGCAACAGATTAGTCTGCCCCTCTCGCCAGGCCATGATGTAATAGATCTTGAAGGCGACGCCGACGCCGAGCAACAGCGGCAGCGCGATGATGTTGGCGAAGTTCAGCGGCAGATCGACCAGCACACAAATTTCGAGCGTGACGACACCGGCCAGCAAAAGCGGCACCAGCGTCAACAGCACGTCGGTTATTCGTCGCAGCGTGATCCACAATAGGACGGCGATTGAGAGGAGCGCGCAGGCGCCGGCCTCGAGGAAGGCGGTCACCACCGTGTTGCGGGCTTGCAGGATGGAGATCGGTCCTTCAGACGCGTCCGGCGCGACTAACTGAACGGCGGCGGCAAATCGCTGCAACACCGCGTTGTTGTTCGCATCGCCTTTGGGCGCAACGTCGACCCGCGCGCGCCCGTCGGGGGTTACCCATTCCTGCGTGACCGAGGGTGGAAGGTTGCCACGGGTCACCGCATGAGCCTTGAACAAGTCGCGAAGCTCGGCCAGTGCGGTTCGCAGCGGTTGCACGAACGCCACTTCGGCTCTCTGGCGAGTGGCCGGGTTCGCCTTGGCGAGCGCCGACATGGCAGCAGCGAGCCGGTGGGCAGCGTCGGCGCCGGGGCCCTTGGCATTGCCGGCGAGCGCGTTAAGCGCGCCGATCGTTGAATTGATCATGCTGACGTTTTGCGCGTCGGTGGGCGGCGCCGCCGCGGTTGCCGGATTAAGGACCGGATCGAGCGTCTTTGCCGCATTGCCGATCAGTGCGAGTTTTTCCTGCTGCTGATCGGGAATAAAGCTGGAAAGCGTCGTAACGCGTGCGACTTCGGGCAGCGCGCGTAGTTTGGCCCCAATCTGATCGGCCGCCGCCAGCGTGGGCGCCAGCACCTGAATGTCGTTGGCACCGCTATTGGGATCGTTTTTCAGGTCGAGGTAGGTAGCGACTGATTCCACTTTCGGGCTACGTAGATTCATCGGATTGAAATCGAACCGCAGCCAATGCAAGAGCGGCAATCCGGCAATGACGATGATGCCGGTGGCAATCAGGATCGGCATCCGATTGCGCTCGAGAAATCCGTCGACCGGCGCGAGGACGGTGTAACCCAGGGCCTCGGGCTCGCGGGGCGGATTGAGCCGGCTGAGTAGTGCCGGCAACAGCGTCACGCTGGTGGCAAAGGCAATCAGCATGCCGACGCCGGCGATCAGACCGAGTTCAGAGACGCCCTTGTAGGCCGTGGGAAGAAACGACAGGAAGCCGGCGGCGGTAGCGAGGGCCGCAAGCGTCAACGGCGCCCCGGCGCGCCGGCCGGATTGCAGCAGCGCCCCGTACAAGTCGTCGACGTCGTGCCGCTCGGCGCGATAACGCACGCTAAATTGTATGCCGAAATCAACCCCGAGACCGACGAACAGGACGGCGAAATAGACCGAGATCAGATTGAGCGTGCCGACCATGAGCAAGCCGACCGCTGCCGTGATGGAAAGGCCAACCGCAAGATTGATGAAGACGGCAAAGATGATGCGCCACCATCGTAGCGCCATCCATAGGATAAACAGCACCACCGCAATCGTCACGGTAGCATTGAGCGCCGCATTCTCCTTGATCGTGGCGAACTCTTCGTCTTCGAGCGGCACTGGACCGGTCAGTCGCAGGCGGGCGTGATATTTGCCGGCAAAATCCAATTCCTTGGCATCCGTTCGAATCGTGTCGCTCGCCTTCAACCCCGGCTCGAGCGCCGAAAAGTCAAGCACCGCCCGGATCGTGAGAAACCGCAACAGTTGATCGCGTGTGGCCTTGCTGCCCTGGACCAGTTCGCGCCAGGAAAAGCTCGCCGGTTGTCCCGCGTTCACCCGCTCGATCGTCTCGGCCGCGAGCGTCATCGGCCATGTCATCGCGTCGAGCGTAATGCGGCCGCCCTGCACGCCGAGCAGTCCGAATTGCAGCGCCTGCAGCACACCGCGCAGGCTGGGATCGCCCGCCAGCACCTGAATGAGACGTGTCGCCTGCGTCAGCATCGTCATGCGCGAGGCGAGGTCTTTGGTATCCAGAAACAGCAGCCCGTTCCTGGCAAAGAACGGACCGCCCGCCGGATCCTCGACCGAGATGAACATGTCCTTCCGCTGGGATAGACGCTGCACTAGCGCGCCAGTCGCCTCATCGACCTGCTCCGGCGTCGGCGCGTCGATGACCGCCACGATCGATTGGAAATGCGGAAATGCCTTTTCCAGCGAGGCCTCTCGCTGGCGCCACGGAAGGTCGCTGGAGATCAGCTGCGCCATGTTGGTGGTCATTTTGAAATGCGCGGCCGCATACCAGGACGACGCAATCGCGAGCAGAATCCCCGCGGCGATGACCGGCCAAGCGTATTGCCAGCAAAAGGCAATCGCACGGACAACGAAAGCGGTAGTCGTCTTCATGGTCGGTGTGGCGGGACCGTCAGCGGGAGGGCGGGAGAGCGATCAACGGCACGGGCCGGCGTTTGAGGCGTGAAGAGAAAGGCGAAATGGAGGCGCGCCTCGTCACGTCTGCGAATCGAAGCCTCCCCACTTACGCACCCGCCGGGACGGTGGCGGCCCCTAAATGCCTGGAACTCGCGCAAAAGCAACCTGTGGATATTTTCCTATCGGGCCTATCGGAATCGTACGGTGTATTCATGGAGCGGCGCTTTACCGCCCAATCCCGGCGCGCGCCCGCATTTCGGCGTATGAGGGTTAATGGCACCCCAGGGCGAGAGGCTGCCTTTTTGCCTTCGAAGTAGCCACTCTCGCGCAGGATCGAACCGCCATCCGGGCTGTTAACACATATCGTGGGGCGGATTGACTGAAAGCAAGGACAATGACTGGGCTTGATTGTCGCGACGCCATAGCCAAAGTATCTGGGATATAAGGCGTCAGCGCGGTCGACAGGCGCTTCCAGGCCCAGGGAGCCCATCCGAAGTCGACCGGGAGGTTTTTTGCCAATGAAGGTGATACTCGCTCAACCTCGCGGCTTTTGCGCCGGCGTCGTACGTGCCATCGAGATCGTCGAGCGGGCGCTGCAGAAATTCGGTCCGCCGGTTTATGTGCGCCACGAGATTGTACATAATAAGCACGTCGTGGAGAGCCTCAAGGCGAAAGGAGCCCGCTTCGTCGAGGACCTTTCCGAGGTGCCCCCCAATGCGGTCACCATCTTTTCCGCCCACGGGGTCGCCAAGAGCGTCGAAGAAGAGGCGGCCTTGCGGGAACTGCCGGTACTGAACGCCACCTGTCCGCTGGTCACCAAAGTGCATAATCAGGGCAAACGCTACGTCGGCCAGGGCCGCCGGCTCATTCTGATCGGCCATGCCGGCCATCCGGAGGTCGAGGGCACCATGGGCCAGATCGCCGAGCCGGTGACCTTGGTGCAGACCGAAAACGACGTCGCGAGCCTCGACATCCCCGCCAACACGCCGGTCGCCTACGTGACGCAGACGACGCTCTCCGTCGACGACACCCGCGGCATCATCGCCGCCCTACATGGCCGCTTTACCGACATCGTCGGGCCGGAGACGCGCGACATTTGCTACGCGACTCAGAACCGGCAGACCGCCGTGCGCGAACTCTCAAAGCTCGTCGACGTCATCCTGGTGGTCGGCGCCAAGAACAGCTCCAATTCAAACCGTCTGCGCGAAATCGGCGAGGAGGACGGCACCCCCAGCTACCTGATCGCCGACGGCAGCGAGGTCGAACCGGAATGGTTTATCGGCGCCGAGACTGTCGGCATCACCGCCGGCGCGTCGGCGCCGGAAGTTCTGGTCGAGGACGTGATCGATGCACTGCGCCGGCTCGGTCCGGTCGAGGTCAGCGAACTCACCGGCCGCCAAGAGACCATCGAGTTTCGCCTGCCGCCGGAACTGACCGACGGTGGGGGCGCAAGCCGGGCTGCAGCCAAAGTCTAATGGGTCGGCGGCGCGAGCTGTCGGCCAATCCAACAAGGAACTGCAAAGGGATAGCATTGTGACTGTATCATTGCGACAACAAGCAGCCGTCGGGTCGTACATTCTGCGGCAACGCCTGAAAGGCCGGAAGCGTTATCCGCTGGTGCTCATGCTGGAGCCGTTGTTCCGCTGCAACCTGTCCTGCTTCGGTTGCGGCAAGATCGATTATCCGGACGCCATCCTCAACAAGCGCCTTTCAGTTCAGGAATGTCTCGACGCGGTCGATGAGTGCGGCGCGCCGATGGTCGCCATTCCGGGTGGCGAGCCGCTCATTCACAAGGAGATCGGCGAAATCGTCAAAGGTATCGTTGCCCGCAAGAAATTCGTCTCGCTGTGCACCAACGCCCTGCTGCTGGAGAAAAAGCTCAACCTTTTCGAGCCATCACCCTATTTGTTCTTTTCCGTGCATCTCGACGGGCTGAAGCATCATCACGACAAGTCGGTCTGCATGGAGGGCGGCTTCGAGCGCGCGGTGTCGGCGATCAAGGCCGCCAAGGCCAAAGGCTTCCAGGTCAACGTCAACTGCACGATTTTCGACGGCCACCCGGCCGAAGACATCGCGGCATTCCTCGATCTTACGGAGGAACTGGGGGTCGGCGTCTCGATCTCCCCCGGCTATGCCTATGAGCGCGCCCCGGACCAGGAGCACTTCCTTAATCGCCGCAAGACCAAGGAGCTGTTCCGCGAGGTGTTCGCGCTCGGCAAGGGCAAGAAGTGGAATCTGACCCATTCCGGCATGTTCCTCGACTTCCTCGCCGGCAACCAGGAATTCCACTGCACGCCTTGGGGCATGCCCACGCGCAACATTTTCGGCTGGCAGAAGCCCTGCTACTTGCTCGGCGAAGGCTACGCGAAGACGTTTGCCGAACTGATGGAAACTACCGACTGGGATGCGTACGGCACCGGCCGCTATGAAAAGTGCGCGAACTGCATGGCGCATTGCGGCTACGAGGCGACCGCTGCGCAGGCGATGATGCAGCACCCGCTGCAAGCCGCGATGATCGCCTGGAAGGGCGTCAAGACCGAAGGTCCCATGGCGCCGGAAATCGACATGTCGAAGCAGCGCCCGGCGCAATACGTGTTCGACAGCAACGTGCAGCTCACGCTCTCGCAAATGCGCGCCAACGAAGCGCGCGAGAAGGCGGCGAAAGAAGCCGCCAAGGCGGCAGCCAAGACCTCGGCAAGCGCGGCGTAGGTCCTCCAAGCACGATGCCCTCTCACCCAGATTGAAGCCAGGGATTGAGTAGTGCGACTCCCATCGGTTCGAAATCCGCGACATTTCGCGTAACGACCGTCAGGCCATGCACCATCGCTGTCGCCGCGATCAGGGCGTCGCGCTCGGCACGGGGATCCGGCACGTGAAGGCGCGCGCAACGCTGCGCCACGGCCGTGTCAATCGCGAGGACGCGGCCGTCGAAGCGGGGCAGAATCTGTTCGTCGATCCAAGCTCGCAGAACCGCGCCCCGTCTGTGGTCTCGGCGCGCGATCCGCAGCGCGCCCAATTCGATCTCCAGGATTG
>JASHRW010000148.1 GCA_030037065.1 Xanthobacteraceae bacterium | reverse complement strand
TAGAAGGTGTTGTCGTTGGGCGGCACCGCCGGAATGGCGCCGACCAGGATCGGATCGTTGCGGTGCATGAAAGTGGCGATGCGGATCGCCGGCTCCGGCGCGCTGCCGGAGGCATAATAGCCGGTCCATTCGCCCAGCGGTCCCTCCTGTACCTTGTCGTCGGGATGGATGAAGCCCTCGAACGCGATCTCGGCGTTGGCCGGCACCGGCAGCCCGGTGCGCGGCATGTTGAACACCTCGATCGGCTCGCCGAGAATTCCGCCGGCAGCCTCCATCTCGTTCTTGCCGTAAGGAATCTCTAGGCCCGCCAGCATCAGCAGCGCGGGATGCATCCCGGCGATGACGGCGACAGGGCAGGGCTGACCGCGGTCGTGATATTTGCCCATGATGATGCGGCCGTGCTTGCCGGGCGACATCATGACCGACGCGAGGTCAGGTGCGTGGCTCTGGATGCGGTAACAACCGTAATTGAGCCAGCCCGAATCCGGATCTTTCATCACCACCATGCAGCCGGTGCCGATATAGGGGCCGCCGTCGTGTTCGTGCCACACCGGCGTCGGAATCTTTTCGATGTTGATGTCCTTGCCCTCCAAGACGTTTTCCAGGAGCGGCCCGCCGTTGACCGGCCGCGGCGGATGCGAGGGCGCATGTTTCATATAATTGCGCCACCATTGGATCAGCTCCATTTCGGAGGCTTGCGGCGGCAGGCCGAGCGCGAGGTTGATGCGCGGTACCGAGGTGAGGATATTGGCAACGACGCGGCGTCCCCTGGGAAATCCCGGTATATCGTCGAACAGCAGGGCCGGATTGCCCATTTTCCGCTGATAGATGTCGACGAAGCTGCCGATCTCTTCCTTGGGTTCGGCGCCACGGATGGTTTTGAGCTGTCCTGCCGCCACGACGCCCTCAATCCAATCCCGAAGGTCCTTGTTGGCCATTGCAATTCCTCATGAATTAAGCGCGGCGGACAGGCGCCCGATGGTCACGAATTTCCGCCGGAGAGGCAACCGCATTCTTGCTTGCTACTTTGACGCGTCCGCACGCGGCTTGCTTCATCGTGCGCTGCGGCACGCCGCGTGATGACAGTGCCCGCGAGATGCCTGTATGCTCGCCGTCTGCCGACAGCCGTAGAGGTGACCCATGAGCCCTTCAACTTTTCGGCGTTTCTCTATGTCACGTCGCCACGTATTCAAGGCGTCCGCTGCGGGGGCTCTCGCGTTGCCGTTCGTGGCAAGGCGATCGCTCGCCGCTGGCGCACTCAAGCCGGTCAGCATGACGCTCGATTGGATTTATGAAGGACCCAATCTGGGTTTTCTGGTCGCGCACGATCAGGGCTTCTTTCGCGACGCCGGGCTCGATGTGAGCATCGTCGCCGGAAAGGGCTCGGCCAACACGGCCCAGTTGATCGCCAACAAGGCGGCGCAGATCGGCTTTGCCGATGGTTATGCGGCGAGCATCGGCATCAGCAAGGGCATGAACATCAAGACCATTGGCAGCGTTTACCGCGGCAATCCTTCGGCCATCATGGCGCTCGCCGATTCTGCCATCAAGTCGCCGAAGGACCTGGAAGGCAAGACGGTGGCAATGGTCGCCAGCAGCGGTCAATTTCAGCAATGGCCGGCCTTCGTCAAAGGCGCCGGCCTCGACGCATCCAAGATCAACATCGTCAACCTGACGCCGCCGAGCCTCGGCCCGGCGCTGATCGACCGCAAGGTCGACGCCATCGGCGGCTATGTCCAAAGCTACGTGCCGATCATCGAGTTGCGCGGTAAGAAAGCGGTGCGCTCGTTCTGGTTCTCCGATTACGGCGTCAATGTCGTCTCCAATGGCATCATCGCCCATAACGATCTGATCAAAAGCAATCCCGATCTGCTGCACGCATTCGTGCCGGCGAGCATCAAGGGTTTCCTGTACGCGCGCCAGCATCCGGACGATGCTGCGGCGACGGTGAAGAAATATTCGCCGACCGTCGACGTCGCCATCATCAAGCGCGAGTTCGAGGTCTCGTGGAAGACCTGGGTGACGCCCAACACCAAGGGCAAGCCGCTCGGCTGGGGCTCCGACGCGGATTGGGCTTCCGCTATCGTGGTGCTCAAGCAATATGGCGGCGTCACCGCGCCGCTGACGACGAGCGAGCTGTACACCAACGACTTCGTGCCCAAGGGCGCCGCTTATGTGCCGCCGCAACAGGCTTAAATGGGCGCCAGTGGAGCGAATTTGACATTCGCTACCCACCCAGCCGAGAACTCTGGTAGCGAATGTCAAATCCAAAGCTCCACTGGGACTCATAATTGCTAGTGGTTCTTTGATTCTAACATTCGCATGGTAGCGTGCGGAATCCGGATGCGAATGTTAGAATCGGACCACTAGCGTGACGCAGATCGCCGACGACCACGCCTACCTGTGCATTGAAAAGCTTTCCAAGGTCTATTCAACGCGCGACGGCGAAGTGCGCGCGCTTAATAATGTTTCGTTCACGCAGCAGCGCGGCGAATTCATCTCGCATGTCGGCCCGAGCGGTTGCGGCAAGAGCACGCTGTTGATGATCGCGGCGGGGCTCATCCCGCCGTCGAGCGGCGAGGTGCGGGTCGGCGGCCGCAAGGTCGATCGGCCGCGCACCGACATCGGCATCGTTTTCCAAAGCCCGGTCCTGCTCGACTGGCGCACCGCGCTCGGCAACATCATGCTGCAGGCGGAATCGCGTAAGATGAATCGCCGGGAGGCCAGCGCCCGCGCGCGCGAACTTTTGGCGACCGTCGGGCTGTCCGGCTTCGAGGACAGATTCCCCCATGAGCTCTCGGGCGGCATGCGCCAACGCGTCTCGATCTGCCGCGCCTTGATCCATAACCCCGATCATCTGTTGATGGACGAACCGTTCGGCGCCCTCGACGCCTTGACCCGCGATCAGCTCGTGCTCGATCTGCAGGCGCTGGTGAGCGAACGGCGCATGACCGCATTGTTTATCACCCACAGTATCGCGGAAGCCGTGTTTCTGTCCGACCGCGTTATCGTCATGACGCCGCGGCCCGGCAGCATCGATCGCATCATCGACATCAAGCTACCGCGGCCGCGCACGCTGGCAATGCGCGAGACACCGGAATTCGCCGACTACAGCCGGGAGATTTTGGAGCTGTTCCTGGCGCGCGGGGTGTTGCGAGAGCACCGCTCGGGCGCCGAAAAGGAGTCTGGCAATGAGCGAAACAGCGGATTCACCCGTCTTCGCACCACGGCAAGGTGACCCGACAGTCGGCGATTCCGAGGCGGGAGCGCAGCGGCGCCGCCGCCGCAACATAAGGCGCGATCGGGTCGGTTCGGTCATCTATCCGATCGGCATGATGGTGACGCTGCTCGTCGTTTGGGAAGCGGCCGCCCGGCTGTTTTCGATCCCTGCCTATCTGCTGCCGGCACCCAGCGCGATCGTCATGTCGATGGATTCGAATTCCGCCGTGCTGATCAAGGAAAGCATAGGAACAACGTTGGAAATCCTGCTGGGCTTTGCGCTCAGCGTCGGCGTCGGCGTGCCGTTGGCGCTCGCCATCTACCTGTGGCGGCCGTTCGCCCGCGCGGTCTATCCGCTGCTGGTGTCGTCGCAGGCGGTGCCGAAGGTCGCGGTCGCGCCATTATTCCTGGTCTGGTTCGGCTTCGGTCTCATGCCCAAGGTGCTGATCGCCTTTCTCATCGCCTTCTTTCCCGTCGTTATTAACACCGCGATGGGGCTTGCCGCGCTCGAGCGCGAGAAAATCTATCTGGCGCGCTCGATGGGCCTCGGACCGTTTGCGACGTTCTTCAAGATTCAGTTGCCGAACGCGCTGCCTTCGATCTTCGCTGGTTTGAAGATTTCCATCACCTTTGCAGTGGTCGGCGCCGTGGTCGGCGAATTCGTCGGCGGGCAGGG
The DNA here is from genome assembly GCA_030037065.1 of Xanthobacteraceae bacterium. Lineage (GTDB taxonomy): Bacteria > Pseudomonadota > Alphaproteobacteria > Rhizobiales > Xanthobacteraceae > BOG-931. Next base: position 3,131 of record JASHRW010000148.1, on the reverse strand, counting down.
CGGCCTGGGTTATCTGCTGCTGATCGCCAACGGCAACATGGATACGGCGCTTTTGTTCGCCGGCATCGTGGCGCTCACGGTCTTGGGCGTGGTGCTGTTTCTGCTCATCGGCCTGGCCGAGCGGCTGGTGTTGCCGCCGCATGCCGTCGAGCACGCCTCGTTCGGCGGCGAGACCATGTGAGCAAATTGGCCGGCGCGTGGTCGCCACGACGGGCGAGCGGCGCGCGCCTACATCGCGACTTTGCTGAGGAAACCGTCGACGCTGCCACGCAGGTGCTCGGCGGCCATTTCCACGGTCGCGGTTGCCGCCAACACCGTATCGGCCGAGTTGCGCATGCCGCCGATGGCGGCAGCGACGCGCCGTAGGTCCGAAACTATCGATTTCGTGCCCGATGCGGCCGCGGTGACGTTGTTTGAAATTTCGCTGGTGGCGGCATGCTGCTCTTCGACGGCCGCCGCGATCGCCGCGGTGAATTGCTGAATTTCCTGCATGCGGCCGGTAATGCTGGCGATGGCGCGCACGGTGCTTTGCGTCGAGGATTGCACCGCCGCAATCTGGCCGGCGATGACTTCGGTGGCCTTTGCGGTCTGCACTGCCAGCGCTTTGACTTCGGAAGCGACAACGGCAAAGCCCTTGCCGGCGGTTCCCGCGCGTGCCGCCTCGATCGTGGCATTGAGTGCCAAGAGGTTGGTCTGACCGGCTACGCTTTGAATGAGCTTGACGACGTCATCGATCTTCTGCGCCGCCCGCGCCAGCTCGGTGATTTCGGTGTTGCTGGTCTGCGCCTCGCCGGCAGCGGCACGGACGACCTCGCCGGCGCGCACCAGTTGGCCATTGATCTCGGCGATCGATCGCGACAATTCCTCTGCGGCCGTGGCGGCGGTATCGACCCGGCCGAATGCCGCATTGGATGTTTGCACCGCGCCTTCGGTCTGCGTGCCGGTTTCGTTTGAGGTCGCGGCCAGCGCTCCCGCCGTCGATTTCATCGTCGCGACGCCGTCGGCGACGGTCTTCAATACGCCCTCGACGCTCTGGCGAAACCAGGCGATGGCTTCGTCGACAACGGCGCGGCGCGCCTCTTGCTCGCCGAGCAGGGTGTGCTGCCGCTCGGCTTCGCGGCGATTGGTAATATCGTGATGCGTTCCGATCCAGTAAGAGCCTCCCGGAATCGCCCGATTGACGACCGCGATGGAGCGCCCGTCGGGCAATTCCGATACGAAGCTCACGTCCTTGCCGGGCGTCATCCGGTTCTTGAGGTCATCCTGGTAATCGCGCGGATCACGCGTGAGACTGCCCTTGGCAAACCGATGCTGGATGATATCGGCGAGCATCGCGCCGGGCTTCACAACGTCGGGCGACAGGCCGTAAATTTCGAGATACCGCTGGTTGTGAACGATGAGTCGGCCGCCGGCGTCGAACATCACGACGCCCTGCGTCATGTTGTTCAGCGCAATATCGAGCAGATGACCTTTGTCGTCCAAACGGCGGTCGACGAGCGCGCAGATCAGGCTGGTGCCCAGGATGGCCACCGCCATACTGGCAACCGCGAGCGTCAGCGATGCCGGCGACAGCGACAGAGCCGTGAAGGTCCGTGTCGGATCGGGAATGATCTCGACGGCTCCCATGGCGGTGAAATGGTGCGAGACGATGGCAAGCGTCAGAAGAAGCGCCGAAGCGAATACTGCCCGGGCTCGGGACCAAGATACGGCCACAGCCAAGGCCGCCATTCCGAGCAGCATGCCGATGACGATCGAAGCCAATACCAGAGGGATGTCCCAACTTATCCGGCCGGGCAGTTCGAGCGCCCACATGCCGAGATAGTGCATGCAGGCAACGCCGGCGCCAATGATGCCGCCACCGATTGCCGCACCCCAGCGCGTCGGAACGAATACCCCCACCGCCAAACCGCCTGCCGTAATAGAAGCGGCGACCACTAGCGAAATGGCTGTCAGACTGATGTTGTAAGCAACCGGCACGCCGGGGTGATAGGCCAGCATCGCCAGGAAGTGCGTCGACCAGATGCCGTAGCCGGTTGCTGCTCCGGCAGCCGCGATCCAAATCGCGCGGGAATGCCCTAATGTCGAACGGGCGCGATTGAAAAGCGTGATCGCCGTCAGACTCGACAGGAAGCAGACAAACCCGGCGACCACGACTAGGCGCCAGTCATGCTCCGTGGTCAGACAGGTCAAAACGCGAAACATCGTGGTCTCTACGTCGGCGCAGGGCGACTCCAGGCGCCCGCAATCCAAGTCGTAGCGAAGACCGATTTACGGCGCGTTAATCAACGCCCCGAAACGCGCCACGATGGCGGTCCCAGCGCGTTTGGCTCATCCGGCGAGAATCTGCTTGTCGGGATCGAGCCAGAACGCCCAGACCGCCGATCCGGCGACCAGCAAAGCGGCGGCAACAATGAACGGCGCCTGCCAGGAACCTCCCTGCGCCAGAATTCCGAACACCAGCGGCGACAGCGCGCCGCCGATATTGCCGGCCATGTTCATCATGCCCGACACGGTGCCCGAATATTTTCCGCCGGTGTCCATCGGCACCGCCCAGGATGGCCCGATGGTGAATTCCAGAAAGAACATCGAGGCGGTAAGGCCATACACAGCCACATAGGCGTTCTCAGTAAGCGCCGCCGGCACGATGCAGATAGCGCAGCCGAGCAATCCGACGATCGCGACGACGCGGCGGCCGATCCTGGCGCTGCCGGTCGCCTTGAGCAGCCAATCGGTCGCAAGTCCGCCGACGGTATCGCCGATGACGCCGGCGAACAGCGGCAACGATGCGTACAATCCGACCTTGATCAGGGTGAAGTGACGCGCCTCGATCAGATAAGACGGCAACCAGCTCAGGAAAATCCACAGGCAATAGACGTAGGTGAAATACGCGCACATGATCGCCCACATGTTGGGCGAACGCACCAGCATGGACCACGGCACGTTGGTCTGTTTTTCGACCGGCGGCGGTTTGATGGCGCCCTTGTCGTCGAGGCCGCGGATGGTCGTAAGCTCCTCTTTGTTTACCAGCGAATGTTCTTCCGGCAGATTGCGGTAGGTGAGATACCACCACAGCGACCAAACCAGGCCGGCCACGCCGCAGATGTAGAACACCGAGCGCCAGCCGAAATGGC
>JASHRW010000147.1 GCA_030037065.1 Xanthobacteraceae bacterium | reverse complement strand
TCAAGCTCGATCGGCGGATGGGCGAGATGCTGCACGTACTGAATGACGACCGGCCCGCGGCAGCCGGTGACGTTGAGCAGGCCTTTCACGCGCAGCAGATCGGCGCCGCGCAAAGCGGTCAAGGTTTCCATGGCGCGCGCAAACGTCGGCCAGTCGACCGGCTCGGCGATTTCGATCACGAAACTTTCGATGCCGTCAGAATGCTCCGTCTCGGCGACGAAGCCGGAGCGCTCGGCGTTGACCGGCGCGATCACCCGATCCGGATCGAGCGCGCCGGCGACGGCAACATCGATCGCCGCGCGCGGATTGAGCTGGCGCAGCCGCCGCGTCAGCCACCCGACCGCGGCAGCGTCGGCGAGATCGGTTTTTGATATGACCAGCCGGTCGGCGAGGATCGCCTGCTTGCGCGCCTCGGCGGCCGTTTCCAGATTCGCTTCGCCATTCACGGCGTCGACAACCGCGAGCACCATGTCGATATGAAACTCGCCGCCGAGCGCGCGGTCGGTGGAGAACGTCTGCAGGATCGGCCCGGGATCGGCGAGCCCGCTCGTCTCGATGATGACGCGGGCAAACGGCGGCACGCTGCCGCGCTCGCGGTCGAAGACGAGCCGCCGCAAGGCGAGCTGCAGGTCGCTGCGCGTGATGCAGCAGACGCAGCCGTTGCCGAGCAACACCGTTTCGTCGGCGCTGTTGCGCACCAAGGCGTCGTCGATGCCGACAGCGCCGAACTCGTTGACGATGACTGCGGTACCGGTGCCTTCGGGCGAGGCGAGGAAGCGGCGCAGCAGCGTCGTCTTGCCGGCGCCTAAGAATCCAGTGACGACGGTGACCGGAATGCGGGCGCCGCGCTCGCGTTTTTGCCGTCGCCCGAATGGGCCGGCGTCGCGCGAGGGGAAGAGGTCGAGCGCGGACGTGGTCAGAAATCCATCTCCAGAATGTACAAGCCACCGACATGGCGGTCGACGGTGTAGACGATGCCGCGTTCGTCGACGAACACGTCGTTCATCTGAATGGTGCCAGTCGGCGCGCCGGGCGGCGCCGGCGGCATGAACACGCCGACTTCCTTCGGCTGGTACGGATTGGAAATGTCGTAGGCGCGAAGTCCGCCATTAAAGAAGGTGCCGAGCACGATCTGGTCGTTCTGCCACGCGGTCGGCAGCGGCACGTTCTCGTGGATGTTATGGGCGCCGAAGCGGCCGGCCTTGGCGTAGATGGTGTGATCGGGCAGGGGGCAGGTCGCGATCGGCACCAGATTGGTCTCGTCGCGCGCATCGAGCACCCAGATCAGCTTCGGCCAATCCTTGGCGTTGTTCTCGGTCGACTCGTCGGTCACCAGCATCAGCCCGCGATCGAACAGCGGCACGATGGTATGCATGAACCCGGTGTAGGGCGGCGAGTTGGTCCACGACGAGACTTTCTTCGGATTCGCCTTGTCGGAAATGTCGAGCACGAACATGCCGCCGTCGATATAGGCGAGATAGCAGCGGTCGGGGCGCTGCGGATAGACGTTGGTGTTGTGGGCGCGGTAGCCCTTGTCGAGCTGGTGCCGCGTCGGCGGCATGACATTGTCGCCCTGCCGCGTGCCGGGCATCCACCAGCGGCCGACCTCGACCGGCTTCGACGGATTGCGCACGTCGACGCAGCGATAGAACTGATCGTCCTGCGGGTGGGTCGGGGTGAAATCGCGCGAACCGGAGGCGCAGTGCACATATTCGCCGTCGCAGAACCAGAGCTGATGCACGCCACGCGAATGCGGCCCGGAGCAGTCGAAGAACGAAATCGATTTCGGGCTTTCCGGCTTGGAAATGTCGAACAGCTCGAAGCCCGCCGGCTTGGTGTCCTTCTTCTGCGTCTGATAGGCCACCGCCATCAAGTTGCCGCAGGTCTCCAGCGAGTTCGAACGCATGGTGGCGTGCGGCAGATCGGTCTGGCACACCACCTTGGGCTTGCGCGGATCGGACACGTCGACCGCGGTGAAATTCTTTGGCGCGCTCTCGTGCGCGAGCCAGATGATGCGCCGGCCGTCAGGCGCGATCTGCACCGACATGCCCTCGCCCATGCCGCCGAAGCCCGCCAGCATATCGTGCGCCAACAGTTTGAAGTTCCAGACAACGGGTTGGTAGGTCGACGTCAGCGGGCTTGAATCAGTAGCGGGCATTTGCGGATGTCTCCAATGAGGACGCTATCACGTCATTCCGGGGCGCCACGAAGTGGCGAGCCCGGAATCCATATCCACGATTGCGGAGGTTATGGATTCCGGGCTCGCGCCTCCGGCGCGCCCCGGAATAACGGTCAGTATATTACGCTCCGGCCTTGGCTTTTTCCATAAAATCCGGCCGCAGGGCTTTGCTCCAATCCGGCACCGTCTTGATGGTCTTGTTCTCGATCAGGATTTCGGCCTGTTTCTGCATGTAGGACTTCAGGTCCGGAAATCCGGGATTGACCTCGACGCGCGACATGGCTGTCGCAAACACCTGCGCCGACATCTTGTAGCCCTTGCTGGCGTAGAACGCATAGATCACGTCGTTGACCTTTTTCTGGTCGTTCTTGAAATCGTTGGCGGCGTCGAGCCAGGCTTTCAGATAGGCAACGATGACGTCCGGCCGCTTCTCCACCATTTCGGCGGTGGCGGCCATGAACACCGGCATCGGATCGAACTGGGAAAAGTCGATGAGATCGGAGCCGATGCCGTCGGCCACCGCGATGACGTTGTACGGCTCGACATTGACCATGGCGTCGACGGTCTTGGCCGAGAGCGCGGCCACCATGTCGTTCACGTTCATGCGGATTTCGGTGAAGTCGCCCTTGTGCAGGCCGTAATGCGGCATGACGATATCGTCGAAGTCGTTGCCGACCGAGGAGCCGACCAGGTTGGCGATCCGTTTGCCGCGCAGCTCGTCGACCTTGGTGATGTTCAAATCCTTGCGCGTGGTGATACGTGCGGTCTTGCCGACATGCTCGATCACCGCGATGGCGACGATGCCGCCTTTGACGTTGCCGATGATGAAGGACGGCCCCGCATAGGTGCCGAGATCGACTTGGCCGGCCACCATCTGCTGCATGGTGATGTTGCCGGACGGCACGGCAAAGTCCTGCGCCGAAATTCCGTGCTTCTCGAGGTAGCCGGATTTCATCAAATAATAGGTCGGCATTCCCCAGATGTTGGTCTGATAGCCTTGCCGGATCGTCTCCACCGCCGCGGCGCGGCGGGACGCGCTCAGTCCCATCGCCAGCGCGCCGGCGCCCGCCGCCGCGAGACATTGGCGTCGTGTGAGTGCATGTTTCGTCATGGTTGTCCTCCCATTTGCTCTCTGCTCGGGACGCGTCGTCACGATCGCGACCGCGTCTCCTGGCCGAGCAAGCGTAACAGTTCTTTCTGATAGTCGAGAAACTCGATGCTCAAGGGGTCGCGAGGGCGCGGCAGGCCGATCGGCACTTCGGTCTTCACCGTGCCCGGATGCGGTGTCATCACCACAACGCGGTCGGCAAGATACACGGCTTCGGCGACGTTGTGAGTCACGTAGATCACCGTCTTGCGCGTCTCCCGCCATACGTCGGCAAGGAGCCGCTGCATGTCGTCCCTGGTCAGCGCATCGAGCGCCGCAAAGGGCTCGTCCATCAATAACACCGCCGGATTGTAGGCAAGGGCCCGCGCGATCGCGACACGTTGCTGCATGCCGCCTGAAAGATGGTGCGGATAAGACTTGGCGAAGTTTTCGAGCTTGACCAGCCGCAATTGCTCGAGTGCGATCTTCTCGCGTTCGACCTTGGACATGCCTTTCATTTCCAGGCCGAACGCCACGTTGCCGAGCGCAGTGCGCCACGGAAACAGTTGGGCAAAGTCCTGAAACACCACGCCGCGGTCCATGCCGTAGCCGCGCACCGCCTGCCCGGCGACGCGGATTTCGCCCGCGGTCGGGGTGAGAAAACCGGCGATGATGTTGAGCAGCGTCGACTTGCCGCACCCGCTCGGGCCGACGATGCAGAGGAATTCCGACTCCGCCATGCCGAAGCTCACGCCGCGCACGCCGGGCACTGCGCCCGACGGCGTGTCGTAAACGAGCGTGATGTCGCGCGCCTCGATATGGGTCATCACCGCTTCCCGTGCCGCTTCCTCTCACCTATAAGTCGGCGCCTTGCGGCCAACGAGAAATCCGGGGGAGCGCCATGCGGATCATTAGCAGCGTTATTGCGGCTGCGACAATCACGGGTGCGTTCGCGGCCGCGACAGTTCCGGCCTGGCCGCAGGCTTATCCGGATCGTCCGATCCGCCTGATCGTCAACTTCGCGCCGGGCGGCGCCGGCGACATCCTCGGCCGCATCATCGGCAATCAGCTCGGCATCGAGCTGCACCAGTCGGTCGTGGTGGAGAACCATTCCGGCGCCGGCGGCACCATCGGCGAGCGCGACGTGGTCAATGCGGCGCCGGACGGCTACACGCTGAGTGTGGCGCAGACGCCGGAGATCTCCATCAATCCCTATTTCATGAAGGATGTCGGCTACGATCCGCTGAAGGATTTGCAGCCGGTAGCGCTCGCCGGCGTCATGCCGCTGGTTTTGGCGGTGCCGGCGAAATCGCCCTATGCGACCGCCGCACAGTGGGTGGCGGCTTTGCGCGCCAAGACGCCGATGACGTTCGCCTCAGCGGGCGTCGGCACCCCCGGGCATCTCGCCGGCGAACTGCTCAAGCTCAAGCTCGATGGCAAGCTCGTGCACGTCCCGTACAAAGGCGCGGGGCCGGCGCTCAACGACGTTGCTGCCGGTCAGGTCGATTTTTATTTCCCCGCCTATCCGAGCGCAGTGCCGCTGGCGCAGGGCGGCAAGATCAGGCTCTTGGCGGTGTCGACGGTCAAGCGCTCGACGGCGAGCCCGGACCTGCCGACGGTCGCCGAGGCGACGGGAATCGCCAATTTCGATTTTCCGCTGTGGGTCGGTTTCTTCGGGCCGCACGGCATGCCGATGGATGTCGCGCAAAAACTCAATACGGCGATCAACAAGATCATTCTTGAGCCGGCGATCAACGCCAAGCTGACAGCGATCGGTCCGGAAGTGCGAGCCCTGTCGATCGATCAGTTCGCCTCCTTCGTGCGCGCCGATATCGCCAAGTATCGCGAGATCATCGCAGCCGGCAATTTGAAGCCGGAGTAGTCGTTCTGATTTCCGACTTCTGACTTCAGATTTCCGTCTCACCCCTTCGCCATGCGCGCCATGCCCCAGCGGTAGATGGTGGCGTGTTCGAGCGAGCCGAACACCAGCCGTTCGGCGCCAAAGCCAATGAGTCCGATCACCAGGATCGAGGCCATCATCACGTCGGCGTTGAGAAATTGCTGGGCGTCGAAAATGACCCAGCCCAGACCCCAGTTCGAGGCGGCCAGCATCTCGGCGCCGATCACCGCGATCCATGAGCGCAGAAACGATTGGCGCAAGCCGGTAATGATGAAGGGCGACGCGCCCGGAATGATGACTTTCCAGAACAGTCTCTTCTCGTCGGCACCCATGGCGCCGGCGGCGCGCAGCCAGATCGGGTTGACCGAGCGCACGCCGGTCCAGGTGTTGAGCAGCATGGGAAACAAGGCGGCGTAGAACACGATCAGCACGGTCACCATGTTGCCCAGCCCGAACCAGAGAATGAAAACCGGAATCCAGGCGAGCGAGGGGATCGGCATCAGCGCGCTGGCCAGCGGCAGCACGAAATTCTCCGCCGCCCGGAAGCGGCCCATCAGCACGCCGAGCGGCAGGCCGATGGCGACGGCGAGGCCGAAACCGAACAGCACGCGGTAGAGCGTGAAGGCGGCGTGCATGAACATGGAGCCGTCGGCGAGCATGCCGAACAGCGTCTGCGCGATGGTGGGCAGGCCGGGCATCAGCGCATGCGCGAAAAAGCCGCTCTGCGCCACGACTTGATAAAGCACCGCGGCGACCACGATGCTGGTCGCCCCGCGCCGCACCGAACGTGTGCGATCGGATGTCATGACGCCATCATGCCCCAGCGCACCAGCGTGAAATTCTCCAGCGGCTTGAACACCAGCTTCTCCAGGCCGACGCCGATCACGGCGATCACCGCGATGCCGGCGAGCATCACGTCGGTATTGAGGAATTCCTGCGCGCCGAAGATCATCCAGCCCAGACCCCATGGCACCGCGGCCAGCATCTCGACGGCGACCAGGATGCGCCAGGCTTGCGCCAAGCCGAGCCGCAGCCCGGTCATGATGTA
>JASHRW010000020.1 GCA_030037065.1 Xanthobacteraceae bacterium | reverse complement strand
CGGCAAGAGCCGGACACGGTGAAAATTCTTTCCGGCGTTTTTGTCGACGAGGCGAGCGGCAAACAGGTCACGACGGGAACGCCGATCGCGCTTTTGATCGAGAACGTCGATCAGCGCTCGAAAGATTACTCCGACATCAAGGACAAGTACCGCCCCGGACACGCCGATTACACCTACGACGTCAAATACGGCATGCGCGATTATCGCGGCGGCGGCCGGCAATCGGCGCGCGAGACGGCGATGCGGGTCGCCGCCGGCGCCATCGCCCGCAAGGTCGTGCCGGGACTTTCCGTACGCGGCGCACTCATCCAGATGGGACCGCACCGGATCGACCGGGCAAGCTGGGATTGGGCCGAGGTCGAGCGCAATCCGTTCTTCTGTCCCGATGCCAAGCTCGCCGCCATGCTCGAAAATTATCTCGACGGCGTGCGCAAAAGCGGTTCCTCCACCGGTGCGGTCATCGAGATCGTCGCCGAAGGCGTGCCGCCCGGCCTCGGCGCACCGATCTACCAAAAGCTCGACGGCGATCTCGCCGCGGCGCTCATGGGCGTCAACGCCGTCAAGGGCGTCGAGGTCGGTGCCGGCTTCGGCGCCGCGGCGCTGTCCGGCGAGCAGAACGCCGACGAGATGCGCATGGGCAACGACGGCAAACTTACCTTTCTCTCCAACAATGCCGGTGGCATCTTGGGCGGCATTTCCACCGGGCAGCCGGTGGTCGCGCGCTTTGCCGTCAAGCCCACCTCGTCCATCCTCACACCGCGCCGTACCGTCGACCGCTACGGCAACAACACCGAAATCTCCACCAAGGGGCGCCACGATCCGTGCGTCGGCATCCGCGCGGTGCCGATCGGCGAAGCCATGGTGGCGTGCGTCATCGCCGATCATTATCTGCGCCAGCGCGGTCAGGTCGGCGAGACGCCGGCCTGGCCGTTCCCGCCTCCGGCACGCTGACGGCTTCGGCGCGAAAGTTGGTATAAGACCAAATGGACGATACCCACCAGCGCGTCAGTACCGTGATCGCCGCTTTCGCCCGCGGCGAGCTGGTCATCGTCGCCGATGATGACGACCGTGAGAACGAAGGCGATTTGTTCGTCGCGGCGAGCCTGTGCACGCCGGAGAAGATGGCGTTCATCATCCGCCATACCTCCGGCATCGTGTGCGCGCCGCTGGCCTCCGAGGAGGCCCGGCGCCTGCATCTCGATCCGATGGTGGCGTTCAACAATGCGCCGCTCGGCACCGCGTTCACCGTGTCGGTCGACGTCCGCCACGGGCTGACCACCGGCATTTCCGCCGAGGAGCGCACCAACACTGTGCGCGCGATCGCCAACGGCAATAGCGGCGCGGCCGACTTCGTACGCCCCGGTCACGTGTTTCCGCTGATCGCCAAGGAAGGCGGCGTACTCATGCGCTCCGGTCACACCGAGGCCTGCATCGATCTTTGCCGGCTCGCCGGCTTGCCGCCGGTCGGCGTGCTCGCCGAACTGATGAACGACGACGGCACCGTCATGCGCGGGCCCGAGCTCGCCGCGTTCGCCGAACGCCACAAGCTGCAGCGCATCACCATCGCTGAACTCATCGCCTACCGGCAAGCGCGCGACAAGCTGATCGAGCGCGCTGGCGAGTTCCCGGTGAAGTCCGAAATCGGCACGCTCACCGGCTACGCGTTCCTCACGCCGTTCGATCCGGTCTATCACATGGCCTTCGTGCATGGCCGCATCGGCGACGGAACCAACGTGCTCACGCGGCTGCATCGCGCCGACATCATTGCCGACGTGTTCGGTGGTGCGACCACTATTCACAGGTCGCTGGCGCGGTTTAGGGCCGAAGGCAGAGGGGTCCTGGTGCTGTTGCGCGACGGTACCGCCGGCGTGCCGGTGGTCGGGATTCCAAAAACCGACGAGACCGCCTCCGGCGAGGCGCGCAGTCGGCAATGGCGCGAAGTTGGCCTCGGCGCGCAAATCCTCAAAGATCTCGGCGTCAATTCGATCCGGCTGCTGTCGTCACCGCGCCCGATGACTTACGTCGGCCTTTCCGGCTTCGGCATCGAGATCGCCGGCATGGAGCCGATCGAGGGATAGCGGACGACAGCGCCCTCTGTCGTCCGGGCAAGGCCTGTGATGCTCATCGGAGTGCCGAAGGAAATAAAGGACAACGAATACCGCGTCGGCATCGTGTCTTCGACCGTGCGCGAACTCACCGAAAAGGGTCACCGCGTTTTAGTCGAGACCGGTGCCGGCGTGGGCGCTGGCCTGCCCGACGCCGATTATCGCGCCGCCGGCGCCGAAATCGTGGCCGGCGCCGACGCGGTGTTCGGACGAGCCGAACTGATCGTCAAGGTGAAAGAGCCGCTTTCCGCCGAGCGCAAGAAGCTGCACAGCGGCCAAGTGCTGTTCACCTATCTGCATTTGGCACCAGACCGCGAACAAACCGAAGATTTGCTGGCTTCCGGCGTCACCGCGATCGCCTACGAGACAGTGACCGGGCCGAATGGCGCGCTGCCGCTGCTCACGCCGATGTCGGAAGTTGCCGGCCGCATGGCGCCGCATGTCGGCGCGCGCTGCCTGGAGAAGGAGAACGGCGGGCGTGGCGTACTGCTGAGCGGCGTGCCGGGAGTTTCGGCCGCTAGTGTCGTTATCCTCGGCGGCGGCAGCGTCGGAACCAACGCGGCGCTGATCGCTTCGGGCATGGGCGCCGACGTGACCGTGCTCGACCGCAATCCGGAGGCGTTGCGCCGCGTCGCGGCGCAACTCGGCAGCCGCGTGCGCACGGTGTTCTCCACGCCCGACGTAATCGAGCACTTATGCCGGCGTGCCGACCTGGTGATCGCTGCCGTGCTCGTTCCCGGCGCCACAGCGCCGAAATTGATTTCGGCGGCGACCGTGAAGGCAATGAAGCCCGGGTCGGTGATCGTCGACGTCGCCATCGACCAAGGCGGCAGCGCCGAGACTTCGCACCCGACTACGCATTCGCATCCAACCTACGTGGTCGACGGCGTGGTGCATTATTGCGTGACCAACATGCCCGGCGCGGTGGCACGCACGTCGACCTTCGCGCTGAGCAACATGACGACCTCGTTCGTGCTCGCGCTCGCCGACAAGGGCTGGCGGCTGGCGCTGTCTGCCGACGCTCACTTGCGCAGCGGTCTCAACATCCATGACGGGCACGTCACCTGCCGCGCCGTCGCCGAGGCACACAAGCTGCCCTACATGCATGCCGACCACGCGCTGCGTATCTGAATTCGCGCCCGGTCCCTGCCTCGCTATTCTTAGCCCATGCTCGCGGCTAACCGGCTGCGATAGATGGTTGAGACGCTCCGCGAGCCGTTCACTCGCCGCGCGATCCCGACGCCTCACCGCGCCGACTAGCCGAAAACTCACGCACTCCGCGGCAGGTTGCCTCCCCCCGTGGCCAGAACGGCCTTCTTCGTCTAGCCAAGCAGAGCGGCTTCCTGCACACTCGCGCGGGCTGGGTACCACATAATGATCTTTTCCTTCGATCTCCTGATCAATGCCATCATCTCGGGCATCCTGATCGGCGGCTTTTACGCGGCGGTGACGTCGGGCGTGTCGCTGTCGTTCGGCATTCTCGACATCGTCAACATCGCCCACCCGGCCTTCATCATTCTCGGCTCCTATGTCGCCTATATCGTCAACGCCGATTTCGGGCTTGATCCGATTCTCGTCAGCATCATCGCGATGCCGGCCTTCTACCTGCTCGGCGCCGGCATCTATCAGATCTATTATCTGTCGTTCGAAAAGCGCGGTCAGGAATCGCTGCGCGGGCTGGCGTTCTTCTTCGGGCTTCTCTTCATCACCGAGGTGTCGCTGGTCCTCTATTTCGGCGTCGACTACCGCTACGTCAACGCGCCCTATATCGGCCCGACCTGGCATATCGGCGATCTCGATATTCCGCTGCGCATCCTGGTGCCGTTCCTGGTGTCGCTGTTGCTGATCGCCGTGCTGCAACTGTTTCTCACCCGCACCTTTGTCGGCCGCGCCATCATGGCGGTCGCGCAGGATCAGCAGGCGCTGCGGCTGATGGCGGTGGACCCGATACGCATCAAACGCATCGCCTTCGGCATTTCGATCGCCACCGCCTCGCTCGCGGGAGCGTTTCTGATCATCATCCAGCCGGTGGAACCGTCGGTCGGCCGCGACTACATCGGCCGCATCTTCGCCATCTGCGTGCTCGGCGGCATGGGCAGCCTGCCCGGCACCATCATCGCCGCCATGCTGATCGGTGTGGTCGAAAGCCTGACTTCGACGTTCTACGGTCCGTCGTGGGCCCCCGCCGTGTCATTC
>JASHRW010000146.1 GCA_030037065.1 Xanthobacteraceae bacterium | reverse complement strand
ATATTACCGCCCAAACAAATCCAACAAATCCATCAGATCAAGCCATCGATCGCACCGGCGACGGTTGCTTTGAACAAAGTTTTTTGCAAGCCGTTGCGATCGACGGCGCGAAGTTACCTCTTGATGGTATCGGCCCCTTCTCCGTTTCCACCCCCGCTGGTCCCTCTTGAAATTGCGACGCGGCCCCTTTTTGCGGAACCGAGTGTCCTGATTTACGTTGACGCTCGGCAACGCGGAGGACAGCGCCATGAAAGATCAAACCGACATCCTCGACCAGACTGACGAAGAAATACTCGCCTTTACCGTTGCCGACGAAGCGCTGGAGGCCGCGGCGGCTACGGAGGCAGGAGCGCGGTTGCCCACGAACGGTTCTTATGTTTGCTGCTGACCTTTGACCTGTTGCTGATCCGGCGACCCCTGCCAACAGCGCACGCGGAGGGACTGCCAATGGAACATCTCTGCCACACGACGACTCGCTCGCCCGACCAGGCTGACAGCGAAATTCTCGCCCCCGATGTAGCGGATGAGGCACTGGAGGCGGCGGCCGGCACGGAGAGAGCGGGCGCGTCGTTCGTTATGTCGTGTGACTGTACACGCGCCGACTGTCGCTAGTGGTCCGATTCTAACATTGGCATCCGGATTCGGCAGGCTCTCATGCGAATGTTGACGATGAATAAGTCCCTTCAGCCGTCTGGCTTTGCCGGGAAATAGCGAAAAGGATCGCACGGGCCGCCGGAGCCGCAGCGTTCGATGCGCTTAAGGTGCGCCAAGACGCGACGTTCGGTGCTCACCTGCGAGTGGTAAGGCATCGAGGCCGAACAGTCTTCGCGCCAATTGGTCCGACTGAGCGGCTGGATTTGTGTGGGCCACCCGCGGCGCCGCTCCCTCGTTGACAACTCAGTGGCTTCCGGCCGGCGGCTGCGGGCCGACGCAGACGGCGACCAACGGAACGTCCGTCGGGGCCGATTCGGCACCGCATGAGACCGACCGTTCACCGAGAAAAGTCGCGGGGTGCCTGGCCGGGCCGCAATAGGCGGCCACCAGCACTTCATCCTGTTGGCACGTCAGCACGCATTGGCCTTGACCTGACAGGCAAGCGTTGCGGAGCACGCGCACGCTCGGACTTGGCGGCCCTTGCGGCCCCCGCGGCCCTTGCGACCCTGGCGGGCCGGTCGGGCCTTGCGGTCCTGGCGGACCGGGATCGCCTTTGGCTCCGGTCGTTCCCGGCGGCCCGGGATCGCCTTTCGGTCCCTTGCTGCAGCCGGCCACAGCCGCCGCCAAGGCAAATGCGACGAGTAAGCGGGATACATGCATTGGTCTTGGCCCGGACACCCCGATCAGCCGCAGAATAAAGAACGCGGCCGCAATTTTGGTTCCGTGCCGCCGGGGACTGCGTCGGCTACTCAGCCCAAACCTTCACGGCAAACCTTCACGACACGCCCCGGCAAGAAAGGCCGAGCTGTCGGGCCATTTTTTCGTTTCCCAGACCTTCACGGCAAACCTTCACGGCGGCTCCCGGCGGCCAGCGGCCTGCCATCGAGCACGGCGCCTACGTACATTTACGGAGTTGCCGCCCTGGGCCTGGCCAATATGAAGCTTTTATGGCGACCTTCATCTACCGCTGCCCGGTGACCGGCTACAAAGTGCAGGGCCTTGTCGCCGATAATCCGGCGGAGAAACCAAACACCCAGCTCTACGAGCCGGTCACCTGCACGGTTTGCACGCGGATTCATCTGGTCAATCCGAAAACCGGAAAAGTCGCGGGTGAGGACGGCAGATAACCGCCTCAGCCGACGCCCGCATTCGATGACGTAGCGCTGTGCTGCTAATGTCGGCGCCATGCACGACATGCTGATCCGCGGCGGCATTGTTTTCGACGGCGCCGGCAATCCCGGCGTCGCCGGCGATGTGGCGATCACGGGCGGTCGCATCGCCGGGATCCACCCCCACCCTTCCCTCCCCCGCGCGCGGGGGACGGTCAGGGAGGGGGACGCGGCAAAAATCATCGACGCGCATGGCCTTGCGGTGGCGCCGGGCTTCATCGACATCAAGACGCATTCCGACTTCACGCTGCCGATCAATCCGAAGGCCGAGAGCAAGGTGCGCCAAGGGGTGACCACCGAAATCGTCGGCCATTGCGGCTTTTCAGTCGCGCCGGCGCTGCCGGGAAAAGTCGAGTTGCTCAAGGATTATTTGAGCGCGAGCGCGCCGTGGCTGCCGTTCCGTGAGACGAGCTTTCCGGATTATCTGAACAGCTTCCCGTCCACCTCGGTCAATGCCGGCATGCTGGTCGGCCACAACACGCTGCGCCTGATGGTGATGGGCATGGCGGAGCGGGCGCCGAGCGCCGAGGAGCTGGCGCGGATGATCGCGCTTCTGGAAGACGCACTCGCGGCCGGCGCGCTCGGCCTGTCGTCGGGCCTGTTCACACCGCCCGGCTCGTACGCGCAACCTGCAGAGCTGATCGCGCTCGGCCATGTGCTCAAGCGGCACAATGCCGGCTATTTCACCCATCTGCGCGATGAATCAAACAAAGTGCTGGAAGCGCTCGCCGAAGCGATCACGATCGCCGAGCAATGCGGCGTGCACGTCGAGATCGTGCATTTCAAATGCTCCGGGCTCGACAATTGGGGCAAGGCAGCGGCGGCGATTGCGATGATCGAAGCGGCCAAGGCGCGCGGGCTCGATGTCGATTGCGATAGCTACCCGTACAACGCAGGTTCCAATCCGCTGAAGAATCTGCTGCCTCCCTGGGTGCAGGCCGGCGGCGTTCCGGCCATGCTCGATCGGCTTGCCGAGCGGCCGACGCGCGAGCGGATGCGCGCCGACATCGCCCGTGACGGACTGAATAATTGGGGCAAGATACCGTCCTGGGACTGCGTGACGATCTCGATCTCGCCGCATCTGCCGCAGCACGCCGGCAAGACGATCGCCGCGCTCTCCGCCGAGCGCGGCGCCGACCCGATCGATACGCTTTGCGACTACCTGGTCAAAGACCGCGGCGCGACGCGCGTGCTGGTAGCGTCGATCTCTGAAGACGATATCCGGACGCTGGTCGCCTCGCCGCATGCGCTCGTCGGTTCCGATGGCAATTGCGTGGCGCCTTACGGCAGCGTCGGCCAGGGTCTGCCGCATCCCCGCTTCTACGGCACCTTTCCGCGCGTCTTGTCCCGCTATGTGCGCGATCAGAAAGTGCTGCCGCTCGCCGCGGCCATCCACAAAATGACCGGCGCCACCGCGCGCGCGCTCAAGCTGGAAGATCGCGGTTTGCTGCGCGAAGGTCATTGCGCCGACATCGTCGTCTTCGATCCTGACGATTTTGTCGACCGCGCCAGCTACGCGAAGCCGCACCAGTTCCCCTCCGGCCCGCGCACCAGCGTCATCGTCAACGGCATGCTCGTGGTCGAAAATGCCGCGCATACTGGCGCGCTGCCCGGCAAGGTCTTGCGGCGTAATGGCGACGGAGCAGTCCGTTAAAGGGAATTTTTCGCAGGCGCGGGGGTGTACAATGAATGCCGGGATTCCGCGCGTGCCCAGGAGAAGATCATGCTGAAAAACGCTCTGCGACTGCTGCTTGCCGGCGCCGCCTTCGCTGCGGCGACCTGCTTTGAGGTTCCAGCGAGCTACGCCTATGGCGACGCGCCTTGGTGTGCAGTCATATCGCTTGGTACGGGCGAAGTGTACTGGGATTGCGAGTACCGCACGATCGAGGAATGCGTGCCGAACGTCATCGCCGGCAATCGAGGGTTTTGCAATCTGAACCCGGCAGCGGGCCCGCCCGCCATCACTCGCCGGCCACCACGCCCGCACTACCGGCGGCGTCACAGGCATCACCACCCGCGAAACCAATAACGGCGGCTTTCGTCATTCCGGGGCGCGGCTAACGGCCGCGAGCCCGGTATCCACAATCACGAGTCCAGAGAAACCGACTCCAAGATGCGAGCCTGAACGACTTGTGGCCATGGATTCCGGGCTCCGCGCTTGCGCATGGCCCGGATTATACAGGCTTATGCCTCGATGACGATTTTCGGAGCCGGGCGGCTTGCGCCGGCGAGGCTGTCGCGCACCCGCGCGGCGATGTCGCGGAAGATTTTGGCGGGCGCGCCATCGGGCGCGGTGGCGACGACCGGCAAGCCTGAATCCGATTTTTCGCGAATTACGATGTCGAGCGGCACTTCGCCGAGGAACGGCACGTTAAGCCGCTCGGCTTCGGCGCGCGCGCCGCCATGGCCGAAAATGTCCGACCGCTCGCCACAATGCGGGCACAGGAAATAGCTCATGTTCTCGACGATGCCGAGCACCGGCACGTTGACGCGGCGGAACATGGCGATGCCGCGCCGGGCGTCGACCAGCGCCAAATCCTGCGGCGTCGACACGATTACGGCGCCCTTCAAGGGCACCTGCTGCGCCATGGTGAGTTGCGCGTCGCCGGTGCCCGGCGGCATATCGACCACCATCACGTCGAGCGTGCCCCACTCCACCTCGCGCAGCATCTGCGTGAGCGCCGACATCACCATGGGACCGCGCCAGATCATCGGCGTCTCTTCCTCGATGAGGAAGCCGATCGACATCACCGCCATGCCGTGGCGTTCGATCGGCTTGAGGCGCGTGCCGCCGATTGTCTGCGGGCGCTCGCGGATGGCGAGCAGCTTGGGCATCGACGGTCCGTAAATGTCGGCGTCGAGAATGCCGACCTTGAGCCCTAAATCGCGCAGGCCGAGCGCCAGATTGACCGCCGTGGTCGATTTGCCGACGCCCCCCTTGCCGGAGGCTACCGCGATGATGGCTTCGACGCCCGGAATGCCGGCCGGCGACGTT